>JBBSJC010000049.1:0-24682 GCA_038257655.1 Polyangiales bacterium
GACCCAGGCGAGCGCGGCGGGCACGGCGGCGAATAGACCCGTCCACATGCCTGTGCGCTGGCCCAAGAGGTAGCCCGCGAGCGCGACAGGTATGATGCTCAACGTCCCTGCGAAGTTGGTCGTGCTCGGTACCGCGCACACACCGCTGTAAGCGGCCGCAGCGGCTACGACTAGCTGCTGCCGCGTGCGCAGGGTCGCGCGCGGCGTCAACCAAGCCGCTCCGATCGCCACGCGCTTCATCCTTGGCATCCCTGTTTCAGATTAGACCACAGCCAAGACCGTTTGGCTGTGGCGCCAAAGGTGGGTGGCAATCGTACCTTTACGTGACCCTTCACGCATCGTCGATTGCGGTGGGCCTGTGTGTTCCCTCTGCGTCCAAGCCCTGAAGTAGCAAAATACGCGGATAGCCCATGGTGAAGCGCGCGTTGATCTCGCAGCGCGGATTGAGCCCCACGTCGTCGCCGCCGTGACGATAGCGAAAGCCATCGATGCCGAAGGGGCCGAAATAGCCGGCCGCGACCAGCGCGGCGGCGGTCGTCCGGACCTCCGCTTCCAGGGCTTCATCCTCCCCCGGGCTCAGCGCGACGCTCGCCGAGGACATGCCTTGGAAACGCCCCATCGCATCGCAACGTTGCTCGCGCGTAGCTCCCACCAGCAGGCGCCCAGCACGGGTGATGTAGCCATGGCGCGAAACATCCAGAAGACGCTCGACCCACGGCTCCACTTGAACGCCTTCGCCTCGGCCAAAGCTGCGGGCGCAGAAGCCGCGTGTGGAAGCATCGAGCGCCGAGCCATGCACGCGTCGTTGCTCGCGCCCGGCAAACGAAAAGGCGCGCTTGATCACGTAGGTTCCCGTGGGCGACGGCGTGCTGATGTGGCGTTCGAGCGTCGCCATGTCGCGCGCGAAACACGAATGGGGCAAACCATGGCCTAACGCTGCACAGAAACTGCGATCGTTCACCTTTCGCAGTACCGCCAGACCGGGCGAAGCGGGCGGTGTGAGCTTGAGCGCGCCGATGCGCTTCAAGGCGCTCGGCGTCGGGCAGAACGCTTGAACCGTAAGATCGGAGGAAAGTGCACCTGTCCTATTCGCAGCGAGTACAACATCCTCGGGTCTGAGCAGATCCGTCAAGCGCTCAGCTAAAGCGAAGGCGCGCTCACTATCGAGGGGCCGTGGGCGATAGCCGACCGGATCTTGCAGCTCCAGGTCCGCGTCGAAATTCAGGAGCCACGCGACACGGGTTGCCATCGTTCGAGCTCGTCCAAAAAGGTTTGATCCATGCCCGCGTGTTGCCGTGCCACCCGGTTGAGCGGGTCTCCCCGCATCACCATGGGCGATAGCGGCTCAGGCAAGGCGCGACACCAGCGCTCAAAGCTCAGCTCGCCCTCGAAGGTCCGAAACCAATGGGCTGCAAAGGCGACGTGCGAGATCTCTTCATGGGCCACAACCTCCTGTAAGCGCGCGCCCGCTTCGTCCCCCACCGCTCGAAAGCGCTCGGCAAAGCGCCGCGTGTGATCGAGGTTGCCCGCCTCGAACCCAAGTCCCATCACCGCGACAAACGCGGTCGCCGAAGCCGCGTATGGCACCCGCTTCCAAAACCAATCGCGCACCGGAAAGTCTCCCACGCGATAACCGAGTGCCTCGATGTGTGTCGCGTACATCTTCATGTGCCGAATCTCATCCTGGCACACGCCGAGTAGCCCGCGCTTGAATGAAAGCGGCGTATTGGGAAACGCTAGCACCGCCCAACACATCAGCTCCGCGGCCTGTAGCTCGTGGTGCAAAAACGTGTGTAGCAGTGCGGCGCGCTTCTTGGGGTCGCGCAGAGCTCCCTTGCTCGGGGTCTTACTCTTGTCCCAGCATACGCTCAGCTCGCGCGGCCTGCCGGGTTGTAGAAGCCGCACAGGTAAGCAGCCCTCCGCCGCAAACTCGGGCACGGGGCGCGGCTCGAGCTTGTCTGTAAGCAGCTCGCTTGAAACGTAGTCGTAGGCCCAACGCTGAAGGCTACCTTCGGGCGGAAGGCCTGCTCTCACAGCGCTCGGCTCGTCGCTCACTCCCATGTCGTCTTCGCGCCCGAGCATGCCGTCCTGATGCTCTGAATGTCTTTCAAGATTTCGCGGACAAGCCCGCCCTCGGTGTTGTCGGCAAAGCCGAGCTCCACACAATCAGAGATCCCACCGAAGCGTGTTTCGATGGCGTCCTTCAGTGTCGCGTAAGGAGCCACCGCGCAGAAGGCATGCACCACCTCGTCGGGCACGGCGGCTGCCATCTTGAGCCAGTCACCCTTGCGCGATAGGGCATTAAGTTTTGCCCCGAGCTCCTGCCACCCATGTGCTTCCAAAACAGGTAGGTAACTAGGAGTCGAACCATAAAAAGCCACCCGGTAGCGGATCATCTCAAACATTTCTTGGACGGCTTCGTCGTCAGGTCCGGTGGCGATAAAGCCACCTCCACAAATTTCAAAACTGTCGCGCGCCTTACCCCGGGATGCCAGTCCCCTTTCTACCGCCGGCAAGGCGACCTCCTCTAAGTACTTACGGGTTGCAAAACCATGCAGGCGCACCCCATCACATACCTCCCCCGTGAGCTCTAACATCGCGGGCCTAACCGCAGCGGCATAAACAGGCACAGGAGGTAGACCTATCGACGTCGGCGAGAACTCGGGTGTCATCAGCGTGAACTGGTAATGTTCACCCTCGAAGCTAAGTTTCTCGTTCTTCTCCCAGGCACGCCAAATGGCCCGAAGTGACAGGATGTATTCGCGCAGTCTTTCTTTTGGCTTCTCCCACTTCACGCTGAAGCGCCGCTCGTTGTGCGGCTTCACTTGGGTGCCGAGCCCGAGCGCAAAACGCCCCTTGGACTCTCGCTGCAAGTCCCAGGCGATATTGGCCACCACCATCGGGCTGCGCGGGAAGGCAACAGCTATCGCTGTACGCAGCCCGATGCGCTGGGTAGCGCCCGCAGCGATCGCCAAGGGGAAAAATGGATCGTGAGCAATCTCAGGTGAGGCAAAACTATCAAAACCCGCCTCTTCCGCGAATACAGCCGCTTTTTGCGCTGAAAGCCATGATCCTTGTGGTGAAAACGCTTCGACTCGCATGGGACCTCACCAAACTGTGCAGAAGGTTGGTGACATACAGAACAGACGCTACTGCTGCAATGCGTCATGACTGTATGCGGCCTTTGCGTTAGGGCATCGGATTCCGGGTACCACCTGCTCGATCCATGCTAGGCCTGTGAGGTGTCAAAATGCTCTGCTAAGGCCGCCGCTTACGCACTCTGTTGCGCTCTCTCAGCCGGCTCCACAGGCTCTGGCTGCACGAGTGAAGTTCCCGCCCAAGCCAAACCGCAGCCTGTTTTCCCACCTTACGATCTCGCGCGGCCCACCGATGGCCTGCCAGAGCCTCAGCTTCGCGACGATGATTTCCGTCGCGGTATTTCGCTGGGTCTGTTCGTGAGTAGTCAAGACGATGAGGTTCGCAAACCCTTATACAAGCAGTTCTTGGATGAGATCAAAGAGCAGGGTGCGTCCGATATCGAGCTGGTCGTTCGCTGGTCGCAAACCGATGTAAATGCCATCGAGATTTCGCCCCATCCTGTAGAGAGCATCGATGACTCCTTACTAACGTGGGTCATGGACGAAGCGAGCCGTCGCGAGCTAAGAGTGTTCCTGATGCCGATCCTCGATGTGGAGGATCGAAGCATGGGGCATTGGCGAGGTACACTGGCCCCCGCTGACTGGGACCGCTGGTGGTGGAGTTACCAGCGCTTCATTATGCATTATGCGCGCCTTGCGGGCGGGCATAAGGCTTCCTTATTTGCGGTCGGCAGCGAGTTACTCAGTACCGAACAACAGTCCGATCGTTGGCGGGCGCTGATCAAAGACGTGCGTAAGGTCTACTCGGGGCAGTTAACCTATTCTGCCAACTGGGATCACTTTGAGCCGGTCTCTTTCTGGGACGCGCTCGATGTAGTCGGCATCACCGGCTATCACGAGCTCGTCAAGCAGGAGCAGGCGCAGCGTAAGGTCGCAGGTAAAGGTCATAGCTCAGCTGCGCTCACGGACGAAGCATTGCTCAAGGGCTTTGCGCCATTCACACACCGCTTGCGGACCTGGGCCATGGCAGAGGGCCACCGCTACTTGCTCACCGAAGTCGGCTATCCTGCACAATCGCATGCGGCGCTGCGCCCCTGGGACTACCGCGTATCGGGGCCCGCCGATCCGATGCTGCAGCTGCGTTGTTATCGCGCGCTCTTCAAAGCATTTCACAACGACCCACGCCTGACCGGTCTGTACATGTGGAACTGGTTTGGCGAGGGGGGCATGAACGACGGCTCCTACACGCCGCGCGGCAAGCCTGCCGCCAAGGTCTTGTCGCGCTGGTATCAGGACAGTCGTCGCGCCGATGCAAGTAGCGCGCAGGCCACGGAGCCCGCTTCCGAAGTCAGGCCCGCGACGATCACGGCACTACCAGACAAGGCTCCCTGACCGCCGGCCAGCGATTCCGCACCGATCGGTCTGCGAGGGTCGCGCGCGAGCGGATTGAGTTTGTGGCGGATTTGCGCCATGAGTGGGTAACGTTCGCAGCTTCGCGGGCGAACCAAAGCGCACGGCCCGCACCGGGCCCGACCCACCTCGCTCCAGGCTCTCGCAGCTCGCTTGAACTATGCGTATCTCCACCTCTTATCGCGCTCGGTCCACCGCCACGATACTCTCGTTGCTCGCTGTGGCCGTCGTTCTGCTGCTGCCGCAAACAGCCAAGGCGGGCCCCTGGACGAGAAGTCCGGGCCAGTACTACGCCAAGCTCAGCGTGGGCGGGTACTTCGCCAGCGGCTTTCGTGACGCTTCGGGCACCTTTCAGAGCGGCGTGAAGTACGCCTCCGTATCGCCCGCGCTCTACGCGGAGGTCGGCATATTCAAGGAGCTGCAACTGTCGCTCTACGCACCTTACATGCTCGCGCGCAACAGCTTCGATGACAGCGCCATTAACCTTGCGAGCACACGCGCCAACAACCAATACGCGCGCGCTTCGCTGGGCGATACCATCGCGGCACTTCAGTGGTCTTCGCCCTGGTTGTCCTTGCCCCACGCCTTACGCTTCGAGGCCAAGCTGCCCCTGTACAACGTCAACGCGCCCCGGGGCGGACAGCAGACGAGCTTCCCTGCGCCCGGCGATGGTCAAGTAGACTTGACGGTCTGGGCCTCCCTCGGCAAATCCTTCGAGAGCTTACCGTTGTATGTGTTCGGGGAGCTCGGCCATCAGTTCCGCACGGAAACGTGGTTATTCGAAAAGCCAAGGCTGGCGGACCCGACTTACTCAGACTCGTTACGTTGGTTTGGCCAGGCGGGGCTGCGCTTTTTGGACAATAAGTACGCAATGCTGAATTTCACCGGCGTCCATCCCTATGAGGCGGGCGAGTTCACCAAAGGCTGGATGACCTTAGGTCTCGGCCTGTTCTATCCAGTCGGTAAACGCGGCTTCGCGCTAGAGGCCAACGCCGACCAGGCTCTGCGCGTCGTGAACACGGCCAAGGGCACAGCAGTAGGTTTCGGGGTCTCGTTCTCGAAGTGAGGGGTTAGCATGGCCACCTATCAAGTACTCAGCACACGCGCTTTGCTTCTCGCACTCAGTCTCGGCTCGCTGAGCTGCGGGTCATACGTCAAATACGACGGCAACGACCCCACCCAAGGCGCCCCACTGCTTACAGACAGCGGAATTGCGGTGGACCTCGTCAAAGAGGGCACCTTCGATCATACTCTGTTTTCCAGCGTTCTTACGCAGTACGTAAGCTTGGATGGTAAGCAGTCCGCTCTTGACTATGACGGTATTGCCCAAAACCCGATCGCTGTGGCGGCGCTCGATGCCTATCGGATCGATGTCGCAAATGCCGACCCGGAGGCGCTCAAGGGACAAGCCCAACAGCTGGCATTCTGGCTCAACGCATATAACGCCAACGTGATCGCGGGCGTGCTTGCGAGCTACGGGGGCGATCCAACGTATAGCGTCATCACCTCGGGTACGTTTTTCAACGCGCGCGTCTACCGCATCGCGGGCCTCATGATGTCGCTCGATGAGCTCGAGCAGGGCGTGATTCGCGGCGACTGGGACCACCCCAACGTCGCCGGCTCGCCCTCGGATGCCAAGCTGCGCGCCTTTCATTCCGCGTTGTGGGGCAAGGAGCAAGTCAACGCTCGTATCCATGTGGCGCTCAATTGCGCGGCGCTGAGCTGCCCCAATCTGCTGCAGAAAGCCTGGTTACCCGCGACACTGCCACAGGATCTTCAGCAGGCGCTCGAAGCGTTTTTGGCGGATCCGTTCAAAGGGGCAGGAAGCGACGGCATTTCGCTGCTTTTTACTTACTACAAGCCTGATTTCGAGGCCGAGGCAGGTAGTGTCAGCGCATTCATCGAGAACAACCGCAAGGGCGGCCTCAGTGGTGTCAGCACGGACAAGAGCCTGAACTACGACTGGACCCTCAACATCAAACGGTAAGGCCATGACAGACGTGATAGGCCGGCGCGTGGCGCTGGTGACAGGCGCAGGCAGGGGGATAGGGCGTGCGATTGCATTGGGCCTGGCCCAAGACGGAATCGATGTCGCGGTCAACTATCAGCGTGATCAGGCTGCCGCCGAGCTGACGGTTGCCGATCTCAGCGCCCTTGGCGTGCGGGCCCAAGCCTACAAGGCCTCGGTCGATAGTTTCGCCGATGACCAAGCGATGATCGACGCTATCGTCGCCGACTTTGGTGGCGTCGACATCCTCGTACACAACGCGGGCATCGCAAGTCGCGGTAAGAGCGTCGCCGACACGGAGCCCGATGAGGTCGTGCGCGTGATGGCGACGCACGCGTTCGCTGGGCACTCCTTGGCGAAACTGTGCTTACCTTCCATGCGCGTGCGAGCAGCGGGTAGCGGAGGCCGCGCGGACATCGTCATGATTTCGTCGATCGCCACCAAACTGCTGAGCCCAAACGGTGCGCCATACAACATGGCCAAGGCCGCGCTCGAGGCACTTGCCTTCACCCTCGCCAAGGAAGAGCGCAAACACGGCATTCGCGTCAACGTGGTGGCGCCAGGTCTGGTCGAAACAGACATGGGTAAGCGCCTGGTGCGCGCGACCATGGGCGTGACCGATCTGAGGACCTTAGACTCCCACATGCCCTTCGGCCGCGTCTGCCAGCCCGAAGATGTGGCGAGCGCCGTTCGTTTTCTTGTCTCTAAGGGCGCTTTCTACATGACGGCCGAAAAGCTATCGGTCGACGGCGGCTCGGGTAACCCGGGCTAAATGGGCCCGTAGCCTGACGGCCAACGGCGGAACCTGGCGGATCCGTCGGACATAGGGGCTCAACCTCGCAAAACATGAGGTTAAAGCCGCGGTACGGTCGGTGCACTGCCTCTCCCAACAAAAGGAGAGTCCCCATGTCACGTCATAGGTCCCGCAGTCTGCCTGGTCTTACTATCCTGAGTTTCGCGCTGCTCGTCGGCGGCGTAGCCTGTGTTCAGAGCGACGCACTCGATCAAGATGCCGAGCCCCATGTTCAGCGGGATCCGCTCCGTGCCGCGGCCGACAAGCTACTTATGTTTTCTAGCAAGCAGCCGCTCACAATTAGCCGCAGCGCTCCGGTCGAAAGCTTCACGTTCGAGCTATCCGATCGTGCCGCGGTCGGACTGGGCACCGAAGCCGACGCGTCCGGGTGCGAGGTAGACACGGTGCTTGCGCTCTACCGCGAGCGCAGCCATGGCTGGGGTCCGATCATCGCCCGCAGTGACGATCGCGACAACTCTCGCTTCAGCCACATATCTCGCGAGCTGCCCAAGGGCCGCTATCGTTTGCTGGTCAAAGGCTACAAGCGCACCAGCGTCGGTAGCTTCGCGCTAAGCGCGACCTGTGATGGTAAGGGTTGTCCGGCCCCGCCCACCGAGTGCCTGTTTGGCGACGACGCCTCACAGCTTGGCTTTCGCAATGATGTGGTGGTCTCTCGCCGCGAGCGGATTTTGACCTCGGCTCAGCTGTTCGAGGACGTGCAGCGCGAACAACTCCTGTACGCCGTCCGTTTGGCGGTGCCGGAGGTGCTCAGCGCTGAACAGGCCTTGGCTCGCGTGGATGCTGACAGTCTAGAGCGTCTGTGGCTCTGGGATGCGATGGGCTCGCGCCAGTTCACTGCCTACCAGTACACCGTAGACGACGCCGCGTACGGCGCTGTCTTTACCCAGGGCACGCCTTCGGCGGTCGCGCGCATCGAAAGCGGCAAGCTTGTCGAATGCTCGGTGCGACCTGAGCGTTGTCTATTCGGGGGCACCTATCACGAGCTGCGCGAGAGCAGCGCCTTCGAGCGCGAGTCATTCACCGTCGTTACACCCAGCGGTGCCGCGGCGCTTTCGGCGTTGCAGCAGGAGCAATTGCTCAGCGCAGTGCAGGTCGCCTATGAAGACGCGACGGACCTTACGTCCGCCATGTCCTCGGTCGATCAGAGCGAGATCAATCACTTGGTGCTACGCGAGCTCCAAAGCGGTCGTAGCTTTACGGTGTATGAATACGGTGCGGGCGACAACTCGTACGGCGCCGTGTTCGAGAGTGACAGCCCGACGCTTGCCTCTCAGATCCAAGACGGCGACTTATACGCCTGCCGGGTGTTCGCGCAGTAGCCAGTACACTCCTGCACTAGAGCTTGATCTGTCCTGCGCGCGCGAGCGCCTTGGCCTCAACCGCCTGAATCTCGACGTACCCCTGGGAGCTGACGGGGTTGAGCCCTTCGCTCTTTTCCATCGAGGCATCTTCCGGGTTGTAAAGCGAGCCGGGACAGTCGCGCAGGGCCTGGAAGTAGATGTTGCCCTTGTACAGTCCCAACTCGACAGTCGCGGATGCCGGCTCTGACAGTACGTCGATCGCAGTCAGGGCCGCGCGCACGGTGGGGTCGAACAGGCGACCGTCGTAAACGTGATCGGCCACGATTTTTGAAAGCTCGTTGAACAGCTTCGTGGCGCGTCGGTCGAGCACAGCCTGATACACGGCGCGTATGCCCGCGCCGAGGATCTCCATGCCCGGCGCTTCGTACACACCGCGGCTCTTGGTGCCGATCACGCGATTTTCGAGCGCATTTCGCAACCACACGCCGTTGCGGCCGCCGATCCGATTGGCCTCGAGCATGACTTCGACCGGCGAAAGCGACTTATCATTGACTGCCACGCAGCGCCCTTTTTCAAAGCGCAGTTTGACGTTTTCCACGCGATCGGGCGCCTTTTCGGGCCACACACCCATGATCGGATCCACGATCGTGCACGGCGTCTCGATCGACTCAAGGTCCTCGGCTTCATGCGATACGCCCGCGAGGTTGGCATCCGTGGAATAGCGCTTCTTCGGACCCACATCGGCTTCGATGCCTTGCTCGCGCAGGTAAAGCGCCATCTCTTTGCGGCCCGGAAACTCTTCCAGCAGCGTGGCATCGCGCCAGGGTGCGTAGACTTTCATGTCGGGCGCGAGCACATTGGTATAGCGCTCAAAACGCAGCTGATCGTTACCGCGCCCGGTGGCGCCGTGAGCCAAGACCGTGCAGCCCTGTGCCCGCATCGCACCGAGCAGCCCGCGCACCGTGACCGCCCGTCCAAGGCCGGTCGTGTTCCAATAACCGCCGTCGTAGCTAGCTTGCGCCTTGATCGCCATGAACGCGGTTTCAGCCATTTCATTGCGCAGATCGATGATGAACGTCTCGGTGCCGGTGGGCGCCATCTTGGCTTGGATGTCGTTGACGTCTTTTTCGTCGGGCTGGGCCAGGTTGGCCGTGAAGCACAACACGTCTACGCCTGCCTTCTTGAGACGCGTGGCGACGGTCTTACTGTCTAGGCCGCCCGACACACAGATACCGACCCGCTGACCCTTCAAATCCTCGATGCGCATGGCCGCGAAGATAGCTGAAGGTGTAGGGCGAACAAGCGTCCTAAACCGCGAATACTCGCGGGTTCACGTGTCCTCGGTAACGCTCTGCCACGACTGCCACGATTCCACCTGCACCTCAGCGCCCAAGTGGAGCGTACCTGCACCGCGCGCGATGGCATTCTGCGCGAAGATGGCCTTGCCACGCCAGCGCCGATAGCGCGCTAGGGTCGCAAGCGGCTCGTTGTTGACGCGCTCGCCGCTGACTTGATCGACGGTGGTGATCACACATCGGGTACACGGCTTCACGATCTCGAAGCGAATGCCGCCGATCAGAATTTCGCGCCACGTGTCCTCTGCGTATGCAGCGCCCCCGCGCACAATAAGATTCGGACGAAAGCGATCCATGGGGATCGGCTGCTGCGCACGAATACTCAGATCGGCTAGGGATGCCTCACTGGCGAGTAAGTAGGGAAAGTCATCCGAGAAACCGATCAGATCGCCCGCTTGGCCGAACGCCGACGGTGCACGCATGCTGTCGTCCGGCATGTACACGAGCGACGCCGTCGCCCCCAAGGCTTCGCTTAGAAAGTGCTGCGCCTCGGGGCCCAGATCCAGTGCGTCGACGTCGTCCCGCCAGACCCGTACCCGACGCACGGCACCACGTTTGGGTGTGAGCGGCACCTGCAGGGTGCCCAAGCCTTGCCAGTGCAGCGCCAGCGCATCCCCTTCGAACGCCGTGCCCAGCCGTGCGAGCAACGGTTGCTCCCGCTGCGTTAGAAACTGGCCCTCACCATCGACGACCATGAAGCGCCGGTCATGAAGCAAGCCGCGGCTGCTGAGCACACCCTCGGCAAGCTCGATGCCGCGCGCACTCTTGACGGGGTAGACGTACAGTCCCGCCAGCGTGATCATCGGATCAGCCTTCGGCGCGGTCACGAAAGTGCTGCATCATGCGCGGCATTTCCTGGTCCGCGAACAGCTTCTGCAGCTCGAGCGGAATCGGCAAGTTCGTGACGATTTCGTTCTCGTATACCGCATGCGTCTCGCCGTCTTCGGTCTCCGTCAGCTTCCAAAAACCTTCGTTCTTAGTCAGCGTCGGCGACCTATCGAGCTTCCAGGAGATGTCGTTGCCCTTGAACGTGTAGCGCACGGTGTACTCAGTCTTTACGTCCATGCCGCCGACTTTGACTTCGACGTAAAAACTGGCGTGCGCCGAGCTGTCGCTGCGCTCGTGCACGACCACGCGCTTCACCTCCGGCAGAAACTCCGGATACTTCTCGAAGGCGAGGATGATTTCGCGAAGCTCCTCAGGCGATGCAAACGTGTCGACTGTAGTGGTGCTCTTGGGCATGGCCGCTATTTACCACGTCAAACCTTGCCCTGCGCAAGCTCCTTCACGACCAGCTTTCCGTACTGCCACAGCGTGCGGCCGACAGTATGACGGTCCAGGGTGCTGAAGAAGGTATCGGCAAGCCCGAACGGCAACATGGTCGGAATGAGGCCGCGCGAGTACTCGAGCATCCAGGCGTGGCTCGGCACCGCGTAGCCCTTGGCCTTGTCCGCGCCCAAGTAGGCTGCATCGCCCGGCTTGTACACGGCACGCTCGAACTCGCCCGGGTGGTAACACCACATCTCGCCATCGAGCATGAAATCGTAAACTTCGGTGCCGTAACGGCCCGAGTGGCCTTCGGTGCCAATCGGCGTACCGAACAAAATCACGTACTCGGTGATTGAGCAGTGCAGCAGCTTCATCTGCCCCATCGCGCCACCGGCGTTGTTGAAGATCCACGGATTGTCGAGGGTGATGTGCTTCGGGAAGCGGTTTTTCAGCTCCTGGGTGACCACGCGAAACGTGTCGTCTCGGCTAGGTAGGCCCACGCCGAGCTTGGCGATTTCGTGAAGCTGGTCTGGATCGAAGATGGTTCCCATGGCGCGTTGCTCCCTCGGCTGCGATGAAACATGTTCTATTTGCGGAACGGCGATGCTGTCAAGCGATCAGACTTGCGCTCCCAGGGGGCGCTGCGTAAAGTGAAACGTGTTCTACTTCTCGCGCTGAAGACTCAGACGCGGGTTTCTAGCGCGTTTTGCAGCGCGCGGGCAGGCAGATCGCGATGCAGGGTATCGAAGGCAAGGTGGCTCTGGTCACTGGCGCAGGCTCAGGCATCGGACGGGCATCTGCCCTAGCGTTTGCGCGCGCAGGCGCCCGCGTGCTCGTCTCGGACATCGACCTAGACGCCGCGGAACAGACACGCGCCGCGATCACAAGCTCAGGTAGTGAGGCGTTCGCTTTGCGCGCCGACGTCACACGCTCAGAGGACGTGAAGGCGCTCGTCCGCTGCGCTATCGACCAATTCGGTGCGCTGCATCTCGCCCACAACAACGCCGGCATGCTGGGTGCTGTGGGCGACGTCAGCGTCTGCAGCGAAGAGAACTTCGACCGCGTGATCGCACTCAACCTCAAGGGCGTATTTCTAAGCCTTAAGTACGAAATCCCCGCGCTGCTCAAAAGTGGCGGTGGAGCTATCGTCAATACCTCAAGCGGCTCTGGCCTGGTCGGCACGCCCAATCTATCGGCCTATGCCGCGAGCAAGCATGCGGTGATCGGCCTGACGAAAAGCGCTGCGCTCGAGTTCGTGCGCCGCGGCATCCGCATCAACGCAGTCTGTCCGGGCGTGACGCGTACCGCGATGCTCGAAGGTTTCATGGGCGGCGACGCCAGCATCGAAGCGCGTGTTGCAGACGCCAATCCCAGCGGTCGTCTGGGTACGCCCGACGAAGTCGCGCAAGCGGTGGTGTGGCTCTGTTCCGATCACGCGTCGTTCGTGAACGGGGCCTGTCTGTCTGTCGATGGCGGGGCGGTCGCGAAGTGAGCGGCATGTTCGAAAGCGCCAAGTGAGCAGTTCAAGTGAGCAAGCGAAGGAGACCGAGATGACCGAACAGCTCTCGTTTTGGGCCATGGCGCGTAACCATCCATCCGCCATTGCGCTCGTGGAAGATGACGACACCGCGATCACGTTTTCGCAGCTGCACATGCGCGCCAATCAGCTCGTGCATGGCTTACGAAGTCTCGGTCTGAAGCGCGGCGACTGCATTGCGCTCGTGCTCGAAAACGAGGCGGCGATCTTCGAGCTGTTCATGGCCGCAACCCAGGCCGGTCTATACGTCACGCCGATCAATCCAAAGCTTGCCGCGCCCGAAATCATCTACGTGTTGAAGAACAGTGAGGCCAAGGCACTATTCGTGACGCCCGTGCTTTCAGACGCTGTGCAGCGCGCATTGATCGACGGTCCAGTCCGCGCTGAAGCGCGATTTGCGACCGGCACCCTGTCCGGCTTTCACAACTACTCAGTCTTTCGCGACGAGCAGTCCACAAGCGAGCCCAAGGAGCGCAGCGCCGGCACGATGATGACCTACACCTCTGGCACGACAGGCCAACCGAAGGGCGTGCGCCGGCCGCTCCCCGAGGGCACGCCGGAGGAAATGGGCGAGCGCTACACCACCATGCTGCGCCTGTTTGGCTTGCTGCCGCGCAATGAGAACGTGCACATCGTTGGCTCGCCCCTCTACCACACAGCCGTGCTGAGCTTTTCGACCAACCACCTGCACCTTGGGCACACGCTCGTGCTGATGAAAAAATGGGATCCGGAACGCATGCTGCAGAAGATCGCGCGCCATCGCGTCACCTGCAGTCACATGGTCCCCACGCAGTTTTCCCGGCTCTTGTCGCTGCCCGAGGCAGCAAAGTCACGTTACGATCTATCGTCGTTGCGCTTCATGGTGCACAGCGCCGCCCCATGTCCGGTTCCGATCAAGTGGAGCATGCTCGCCTGGTGGGGCGACGTGATCTACGAGTATTACGCAGCCTCCGAAGGTGGCGGCACCCTCGCCACACCCTCAGATTGGAAACGTAAGCCCGGCACCGTGGGTAATCCTTGGCCCTTTAGCCAAATCCAGGTCCGCAGCGACGATGGTAAGGTACTGGGCCCTGCCGAAATTGGCACCGTGTACATGAAGATGGGGGAAGGGCGCGCCTTTGAGTACTTCAAAGATCCCGTCAAGACCGATGGTGCCTATAGCGATGCGTTCTTCACCGTAGGTGATGCAGGCTACCTCGACGAAGATGGTTATCTGTTTTTGTGCGACCGTAAGGCCGACATGATCATCTCCGGTGGCGTCAACATCTACCCTGCCGAGATCGAAGCGGTGCTGATCACCCACGAGAGCGTGCGCGATGTGGCCGTGTTTGGCGTGCCGCATGACGATTGGGGCGAAGAGGTCAAGGCAGTTGTCGAACTTCACAGAGGTGTGGAGCCAAGCCCGGCGCTCACCCAGCGTCTCCTTGCCCATTGCGCCGAGAATCTCGCGAAATACAAGTGGCCCAAGACCGTCGATTACACGCAAGCCTTGCCGCGGGAAGACAACGGTAAGTTACTCAAGCGTAAGCTGCGTGACCCATACTGGCAGGGCCGCTCCAGGGCGATCTAGGCTCCCGGCCAGGCTCGCTAAGCTGCATGGGTCGGAGGTCGTGGCGTTGGCCGAGCCTCAGCCCACAGCGCGACAGCACCCATGGGGGACGCGCCTGGACGCCCGCAGCCGTGAGCGAGGCGGGCTGTTCGGGCTGGTCTGTAGTTACGGTAGGCTATGGCGGTAGCGCCCCACCGAGTCGGTCACGAACCATTGGGTGCAGCGGCCGATCCCTTTTGGCCTTTTGGCCGACGGCGGGCGGCGCCTGGCGTATGATGTCTTGTGCTTCGCCCATCGCATAAGTCCGGGCCCTTTGAGGAGCCGCACGTGCACGATGCGCCCCTCGAATCCGCGCGGGTCCCAGGCGCGGCCCATGACGCAGAGCGCTATCGCCTGAAGCAACTGCTCGACATGCAGACAGAGCTTCTGGGAGGCATTGCGCACGAGCTCAACACGCCGCTGAACTCGATCATCGGCTTCGCGGAGCTTTTGGCAGACGGTCGGGTCGATCCCACTTCAAAGGAGCACAAGGAGTTCCTCAACCACATCCTGACGGGCGGGCGCCAACTCGCGAGCCTGACCAAGCGCCTCGGCGACCTGAGTAACCTGCACTCCCAGCGTGCCTGGCGCGTGCAGCCGATCGTCTTGCAGACTCTGCTCAAGGATGTGTATGCGACCCTGCGGATGACGCTGATGCGCAGGCGGGTCGAGATCGCCTTGGAGCTGAGTCCCGAGCTTGGCGTGCTGAATGCCGACGAAATCGCAGTCAAACAGGTGATCTACGGCTTGCTGTGGAACGCGATCCGGGCGACGCCCGAGGGACAGCGCGTCCAGCTTCGCGCACAGCCGGAAGGAGCGGACAAACTCCGCATCGAAGTCGAAGATCCGGGACACGCGATCGACGAGGGCGCGCTGAGCTACGAAATAGCCGCTATCGAAGCCATCGTGAGCACCCACGGCGGGACCGCGGGGGCAAACGCTCAGGCGGGCAAGGCACGCACTTTGTTCGCGATCCTGCCGCTCGGCAGCTGAACCTGGCCGTAGGCCCATGAGCTCATCGGCTTGATCACGCCGGGCTTGCTTCTACCCGGCTTGTTTTGTCGGCGGTGAATCTCAGGTGCCGCTGCCAGCGAGCGTCTGATCAATTTGCGCAGAGATCGCGGCAACGTCGGTCGGGTTGGCCACGCGCGCACCGTTCAAGAACATCGTGGGCGTACCGTCCACGGCCACTTCCTCGCCGAGCTTGAGCTCCGCGTCGACCTGCGCCGCGTACGTCTTTTGATCGAGCGCCTGCTTGAACTTCGCCATGTCGAGGCCGATCTCCTTGGCGTACTTCTCCAACGATGCGCGATCGAGCGCCTTCTGGTTGGCGAACAACTTGTCGTGGAACTCCCAGAACTTGCCCTGCTCATGGGCCGCGAGCGAAGCCTCCGCTGCGACGTGCGCGTTCGGATGAAAGGGCAGAGGGAACTGACGGAACACGAAGCGCACCTTGTCGCTGTACTTCTCTTTGATCGCATGGGCCGCCTCTGCCGCGCGCGAGCAGAAGGGACACTCGAAGTCGGAGAACTCCACGATCGTGACCTTGGCATCGGAGGGGCCGAACGCGGGCACGTCGCCCTTCGAAATCTTGGCAATCTTCTCGGCGTCGAGGGGCTGGTTGCGCGCCTCTTGGCGTTGCAGGTCAGCGAGCACCTCGGGGTACTTGCTCAGCATCATCTCGCAACGCTCAGGCGGGAATGCCTTGGTCTGCGTGCTGACCATCTTGCAACTCTCAGTGGCCTGGCCGAGATCCGTGCACAGCTTGGTGACAAGCTCGTTGCACTTCTTGTTCTTCTCGCCGAGCTTCTTGATCGCGCTGCCGATGTCCGTGAGCGCGGCCGCACATGCGGTCGGTGGCATCAGCTCGGTGGTGGTCTTGATCGAAGCGCAGGTGGCGGACTCTTCGCCGGCCTCTTTGCACATGCGCGTCGCGTAGTCCTCACAGGCCTTGGGAGAGGCGGTTGCTGAGCCGCTGTTGGCTTTGTTGCAGCCGACGGCTGAACACAACGCCAAGGCAAAGAACATTGCGCGCACGCGCGCGGACGGGTTGAAATGTGTCACGAGCTTGTCCTTTTCGATCGAGGCCACCAGGGCCGGAGCCCTAATGTAGGGCGAAATCGTTGCTGACGCAGTATGGAGCTTGAAACTTGCCCAGGCCCGGTGGGCTCACCCTGAGCCGTCCGCGGAAGCCGAAGCCAGAGCCTCACGCAAGGCTGCCTCAAATTGCACCACGCTGCCGGTTAGGCCGTTCAGAGCGTGCGCATCAAGCAACATGACCAGGCCTGAACCGCCGTGCCCGACGACGCACGGTGTCTTGCCTTCGGTGAACTGGCGCAGCGCGGGCGAGCGTTCATTCAGATGCACGAGCTCCACGGGGACCCCGAGACTTTTTTCGCAGCGGCTAAACGCGGCTTTTTTACCGGTAAGGCCATGTGTGATGTCGCATAAGGCGCAGTGGGCGCTGCCGCGCAGCTTGCCGACCACATAGCGCAGCTCGCCGAGCACGCCCCCGTCAGCCTGATACACGCCGCTTATCTTGGTTACGTTCAACGCTGTGGCCCCACGAGAGTGCGTAAAATGCTGGTGGCAACGACCTCACCGGCGTCATTCCGCATCGTCACATGCACGGCATATTCGGCGCGCGTGTTGTTGAGGATCGGCGGACACACGCCTTCGGCAATGATGCGTCCACGTGCCTTCTTTTTGTAGTCGATCGAGAGGCCCGCCACGATGAAACGCCCATCGCTCGGCATGCTGAATGCCAGTGCCGTATTGCCGGCAAGCTCAGCCAAGTTGACGAGCGCCACTGCGTGAATGCATTTCAAGTGATTGCGCACGGCGTGCCGGTCTTCCAGCACGACGACTGAGCGGCCTTGCTCAAGCTCCATGATCGTTGCGCCAATCGTGCCGGTGTACGGGGCCAGGCGCCCGACGAGACGACTCATGATCTGTTTCCCAAAGGGAACGCTCTGGGCGACCTCCCAGGCTCGCCGCACGGCGGCGCCCGCGTTCTCGCCGCTCTTGGGTAGTGCGAAACTCGACCTCGCCATGCTGCGCTCTCTTTTCTCGTCGGGGCTGCAGGTGAATCCGTTCGCCCTGCGGACGTCCCAGGAGGAACCACAAAAACGTGGTCGATTTTTGGCATGCGCGCTAGCGTGCGCACGGGTTTCGCATAGGAAAGGCGGCCACAAGCTCATGAAGAGGCTCACGACCACAGTCATGTGTGCAGTTGTTCTCAGTCTTACGGGCTGCTCCATGCACTTCCATGGTGAGGCTGGATCGGGCAAGGGGTCCTCGAAGAGCTCTGGTGACGAGCGAACGACCCGCAATCACAGGCACAAGAAGCCCAACCGCAACGTGGCGGACAACGCTTCAGGCTCCGGCGCGAAGCCCGCGGCCGACAAACCCAAAGCCGACAAACCCAAAGCAGACAAGCCGCAGTCTGAGCCCGCGAAGCCAGCAGGGACGGGTGGTGGCAGCACCGGCGGACAGATTGCGACCAAGCCTGCGCCGCGGCCTCCGGTCAACGTGGGTGTCGATCCCTCTAAGGTGCCGGTCGGTGGCGCAGGCTCGGACGACAAGCCCTCGAAGCCTTCGGCGGGTGGTAGCGTAGCGGGGACGATCGCAACGGGCAGCGGGGGAGCAGCGAACAAGCCCGCTAAGACCCCGGTGAACGTGGGTATCGATCCTTCTAAGGTCCCGGTCGGTGGCGCAGGCTCGGACGACAAGCCCGCAAAGCCCCCGCTCGGCGGCGGCGTAGCAGGCACGATCGCGACAGGCGGCACGAAGCCAGACGCCAAGCCCACGCCGCCGATCCAGAGCGGCGCTGGCGGCGCGATCGCCACCGGTCAGACGCCCGGACAGTCTGCTGCCAGTCGTGCGGCCGCCAAGCTTGCAGCCGAAGCGGCCGCGGCACGCGGTGCCAACGGACTGCCACGGGGCAGGACGCCGAACGGCGAAGAAAAGCCTGCCGATGCGCCGATCAACAAAGAGGACGACAAGACCGCGACACCGAGTGGCGCCTACGCGATGATCCCAGCCACTGGCCAAAGTGGTAGGGGCAATCTGCGCGTGCCGGTGCCGATCACAGGGATCAGCTGCAAGCTGTCTCAGAACGACCTGGCGATGGGTTCCAAGTTCAAGGTGCACGGTAAGGGGTTTGAGCCGGCTGCCAAGATTAGCGTCAACGGCATCAACGTCCCTGTGACACGCAGCAAGCCCACGCAGCTTTCCGTGCAGCTTCCTTCGGAGCTCGCGAACGGTGGCGACGTGGTTCTCTCGCAGGGTGATGTGATCGCGCCCTGCGGCAAGTTGACGATCAAGCCCGCGAAGTGATCCGGGGCTAGCGCTGGTGATAAGCTGCGCGCGCTGCTAGTCCCCTGCCGTGCGTCGCGTCATGTTGATCGGCCTGGATTGTGTGCCGCCGGGGCTCGCCTTTGGACGCTACCAGCAATACATGCCGAATCTTTCGGCGTTGATGGCGCGCGGTAGCTTCGCGCGGCTGCGCTCGACATTCCCGCCGATTACCGTGCCCGCGTGGACGTGCATGGTAAGCGGGCGAGATCCCGGTGAGCTCGGCGTGTATGGGTTTCGTACGCGTAAGGCGGGCGAATACGCGCTCGGCACGCTGGATTCGACCGCGATTCAAGTGCCGCGCGTGTGGGACGTGCTAGCCGAACATGGTAAGCGCTCGGCCGTACTGTTCGTGCCCCCTTCGTTTCCGGCGTTGCGAGTGCACGGCGAGAGCGTTAGTTGCTTTCTTACGCCCGACGCCGATCACGCGCACACGTTTCCCGCTCGGCTTTCGGGCGAGCTTACCGCGCGTTTTGGTGCGTACATTCCGGACCTCGAGAACATCCGCAATGCGGACAAGCACGCGCTCTTTCGGGAGCTTGAGCGCATGACCACACAGCACTTTGCCATCGCGCGTCACGTGTGGGACACGCGCGCCCCCGATTTTATGGTGATGGTGGAGATCGGCCCCGACCGCTTCCATCACGTGTATTGGGAGCACCTCGATCCTGAGCATCCGCGTTATCGGGTCGGCAATGCATTCGAGCAGCTGGGGCCGCGCTACTACGCTTTACTTGATCGCGAGCTCGGTGCGCTGTGCGCGCAAGCTTCCGACGATACGGCGATCATCGTCGCAAGCGACCACGGCGCACGTGCGCTCAAGGGCTGCTTTTGCATCAACGAGTGGTTGATTCGCGAGGGGTGGCTTGTGCTGCGCGATGACGCGACAGCCGTTACGTTGCAGCCGAAGCCCTTGAAACCAGACCAGGTAGACTGGTCCCGCACGCGCGCCTGGGCGGAGGGCGGATATTACGCGCGCGTGTTTCTCAACGTGATAGATCGCGAACCTTACGGTTGCATCCCGCCCGCGCACTACGAGTCAGAACGCGCGGCGTTACGCGCGGCGTTTATGGGCGTGTGCGGTCCGGATGGCAATGCGTGGCAAAATCGAGTCGAAACGCCCCAAGCACTGTACCGCGCCGTCCGCGGCGAGGCGCCCGATCTATTGGCGATTTTTGACGACCTCAATGTGCGTGCCTTGGCGACGGTCGGGGGCGATTCGCTGTTCGCGAGCGGCGATGATCGGGGGGCGGATGGCTGCAATCACGATTGGGATGGCATCTTTGTCAGCGCGGGGCCCGGTGTGACGGCCCGTGGCGAGCTTCAGACCTGTGACATCTACGACGTAGGCGCAAGCGTGCTGGCCCTGCTTGGAATAGACAAGCCACTTGACTGGCTGGGTACCGACAGGACTGGTTCCACATGAGTGCACGTTCGATCGTGATAGGTCTCGACGGCGCCGACCTTGAAATCGTGATGCACCTTGGAAGGTCCCGTCTGCCGAGGCTATTTGCGTTGATGGGTAAGGGAGCCTACGCGCACCAGCAGAGCGTTGAGCCGCCCGCAACCTTACCTAATTGGACAACCTTCTTGACCGGGCTGGATCCTGGCGCCCACGGCGTGTTCGACTTCACGACACGCCATGGCTACGGCGTAAGGTTTACGGCCGGTACGGTGCGCGAGGCGCCCACTCTGGCGGCGCGTCTCGACCGTATGGGTAAACGCTGTGCATGCATCGGCTTTCCTGCGACGTTTCCGCCAGAGCGTTTGAAGCACGGCGTTTTCATGTCCGGTTGGGACGCGCCGGTGTCTTTCGAGGCCGACCAAAGTTTCGTTTGGCCCCGCGCGCTCCACGCCACGTTGACGCGGCACTTCGGGCCCCTTCGTTTCGATGAAGTCGATCAGTTCGCAGCCGATAAGCCCGGCTGGCACGCACGGCTCGGACAGTCGCTGGCAGGCAAGATCGCGCGCCGCACAGAGCTTGCGAGGTTCGTGCTCGCGATGCGCGAATGGGATCTGTTCGCGTTTTATTTCGGGGAGAGCGACACCGGCTCGCACTACCTGTTCAGTCTGTACGACGAAGGCTCGCCGCGTCGTCCGCGCCATGTTCTAGAGAGTGAGGAAAGCGGCCTTGCAACCGTATATGAGGCCCTCGATCGCGCGCTAGGTCAGCTCGTCGACGATGCTGGGCCCGGCGCCGAGGTCACGATCGTAAGTGATCACGGATCAGGCGGCGCGTCGGACAAGGTGTTGTACATAAACCGCGCGCTCGAGCAGGCCGGGTTACTCCAATATCGTCAGACGTGGGCCGTTGCGGGTGCAGCGCAAACGGTCAAGAAGCTTGCCTTGTCTCGTCTTTCGGCCCGGTGGCGAGATCGCATGTTTCGTTTCGCCGGGGCGCGTCTGCCGAGCCTGCTCGAGTCCCATGCGCGCTTTGGTGCCATCGACATGACGCGCACGCAGGCGTTTAGCGACGAGCTCAACTACTTCCCTGCGGTCCATCTCAATCTGCAAGGGCGCGAGCCAAAAGGTACGGTGCTTCCAGGTGATAAGCAGCGGGTGAAGCAGCGCGTCACAGATGCGCTGTTGGCGCTGCGCGATCCCGTCCATGGTCGAGCGGTCGTGAAGCATGTGCACGAACGCGAAGCGCTCTTTGTCGGGCCGCACGTCGACCGTGCACCGGACCTGCTGCTCGAGCTGCATCTCGATCGGGGCTACAGCTATAACTTGATGCCGAGTGGCGAAGTACCATCCGGCACGATCTTTCGCATGCTCGCGCCCGAGGAATATCTGGGTAAAAAGGGCCGCAGCCTGCCGGGTAGTCATCGCCCGCGCGGTCTGTTCGTCGCGGCGGGCCCTCAGGTGGCAGCGCGCGGTCAGATCGATCTGAGTATTGCCGATGCGAGTGCCTGCGTGCTTGCGCGCATGGCTGTTGCGGCACCTCCGGGGGCACGCGGTGTCGTTCCGCCGGGCCTTTTGATGCAGACGAAGCCACTCGTCATGTTGGCTGATGATGTGCCCCGCGCGGGCCGGCGTTCTGCCTCCACACCCCGTACAGGCAAGCTTGAAGCGAGGCTGCGCGCCCTCGGCTACATCGACTGATGCGCACGCTGCATGTCGCCGCGATGCCTTTTCCCAGCCAGCAGGGCACGCAGGCGCTCGTCCATGCGTTTGCCAGCGCCCTGGCAGACGCGGGACACGACACGCATCTGCTGTGTTACCCCCGCGGGAGCTTCGAGCGACCGACACGCTACACGCTTCACCGCAGCGCGGACCTTGCTCGCGATCGGTCGCTGCGCTCTGGGCCAAGCGCGCGCAAGCTGTTGCAAGATGTGCAGCTCGCACGCGATCTGCGGCAACTGCATGCCGCGCTGAAGCCGACGCAGGTCATCGCCCACCATGTGGAGGCGGCCTGGGCTGCGCACCTGATAGGATTGCCGCGGGTGACGTTCGTGGCGCATACGAGCTTGTCCGCGGAGCTCGGATCTTACTATTCGCGCTCGTGGCAGCCCATCTTCAAGCGGTTAGGGCGCAGGATCGACCAAGCTGCCGCAAGGCCCGCAGCGCGCAGGTTTGCGATCTCGCCCGGCCTTCAAACGCGCATCGAGAGCGAGACGCGTTGTTCGTTCCAGCTGCTCACCCCGCCCTGGACAGCGCACCCCGAAATAGGGGAGAGGGAGCGACATCACGCGCGCGCGCAGCTCGGCTTGGAAAGCGCCCAGCAGGTACTGCTGTACGCCGGCAACCTCGATAGCTATCAGGGCCTAGATGTGTTGTGCACAGGCCTTGAACGCGCCATCACGCAAGGTTCGCGCTTGCACTGGTTGCTCGCAACAGCGTCGGATGCGCAGTCGTTTATAGCCCGCCTGGCACCGCGCCTGCGCGCGCGGACCCAGTGCGTAGCGCTCGATTCCCATGGGGTCCGGCGACGGGTGCATGCGGCCAGCGATCTCGCGCTCGTACCGCGTCAAAGCCCGGGTGGGCTGCCGATCAAGCTGCTTGACGCGCTCGCCCATGGCCTGCCGGCAATAGCGTGCGAGCGCGCGACTGCCGGTTTCAGCTTCGGGCCGGCATGCACCGTCATCGGGAACGACGATCCGGAGGCATGGGCCGCGTCGCTCGCAGGTTTTTTCGGTCTATCTCCGCAACATCGAAGAGCTTTTGCCTCCAGTGCGCGTGAGGTAGTTCGTCGCCAACATGACCCCGCCGCATGTGTTGCGCAGCTGCTTTCGCAATCCTCCTGAAGCGAGTTTTTCAGTCCCGGATCCGCAAGTGGTACAAGGCCGTATGCCGTTGCTCGCGTCGACCCGATGGGCGTCTTCAAACTTTGCTTCCCTGTGCCGTAGCAGCTTGCTCGCGACACTTTCGCTGTCGACGCTGCCGTTCGCTAGCGCCTGCACGACAACGAATTCAGAAACGACGAGCCGCGCCAGTCATCCGGCAGCTTCGTCTCCGACGACGGTCGCGCCGCTCGCCGACGGGGCGCATGCCGCACAGCCTCAAGCGCAAGCTGTCCAGAGCGGCGCTCCGCACGCTGCTCCAAACAGTCTTCCACGCAGTGTGCTCTACGATCTCTCCGCGCACGCCGACCACGCTGAGCTGCGCCACGGTAACGAGCTGTTGCTCGATTTCGGAATCCCGAGCGATGCGAAGTACACGCTCGGCGGCTGGGCCACGCGCATGCTGCCGGGTGCAACCATCGATGGCACCACAGCTGCGTTTGTACGCGGCTCCTATGGCGACATGCTCCTGCCGGTCCACTTCGATGGCGCCGGCAGTCTCGCCTTTCGGGCACGCGCTCCACGCGACGGCGACATCACGGTCTACCTCGATGAAAAGCTGATTGGGCGCGTAAAAACCTCAGCCGACCAGTTCGAGGTGACGCAGCTCGAAATACCCGGCGAAAAGCTCGGCAGGGGGGAGCACATGCTGCGCTTGCGCGGATCAGGCATGGGGAAGCTTGGCGCGCACAGCACTGCGATCGCGATCGATTGGGTCAGCATCGCGCCCACCGGAACAGTTGCGACGCCGCCGCCTGCGCTGCAAGTCGCTGCCCAAGGCCTTACGGTTCCTTCTGGTTTTTCACTCGGTTTCTCGCTCGCCGTACCGGCGGCGGCGCGACTTGAAGCCAAGCTGAATGGCACGGGCCAGTCCAAGCTGCGTGTCGTAGCGGTACTCGATGATTTGAGCTCGCATGAGCTCGGTAGCGCGCTAGCGGGCGGCACGCTCGACGTCGACCTTTCACCGGTTGCAGGGCGCGTTGCGCGCCTCGATCTGACGGCCGAAGGCGAGGTCGCGCTGCTCGCGCCTCGGATCACGCTTCCCGCTGAAGCACAAGCGCCGGTGCCTGCAAAGAAGGTGCGCAATGTGCTCGTGTATCTGATCGACACCCTGCGTGCCGATCATCTGCGGGCGTTCAATCCGAGCACGCGCGTAAAGACGCCCGGCCTCGATGCTCTCGTGGAGACCGGAGCCGCACTCTTCACGTCTGCACACACTCAGGAGAACTGGACAAAACCGAGTGTCGCAACCCTCTTGTCGGCGCTGATGCCGTGGGAGCACAAAGCGGTGACCACCGAAGCCGTCGTGCCCGCATCCGTGCAGATGCTGCCTGAGCTCCTGGGCGATCTCGGCTTTCATACCGGAGCTTTCATCGCCAATGGTTACGTGTCCGACAAGTTCGGTTTCAATCAAGGCTGGGATACCTACCGGAATTACATCCGCGAAGGCCGCTATTCGCGGGCGGAGTTTCTAGCGAACGATGTGCTCGAGTGGCTCGACAAACGCCCGCAGCAACTGCCGTTCTTTCTCTACGTGCATGCGATCGATCCGCACGTTCCCTACAAGCCCACGGCCGAGTTCCTGTCTCTCTACGATCCCGAGCCTTACAAAGGTGTGGTCGACTTTTCCCGCGACACGACGTTGCTCGAGAAGATCAAGATCGGC
>JBBSJC010000050.1:0-24501 GCA_038257655.1 Polyangiales bacterium
ATCAAGGCCTTTACGGTCGCAGGCGCACTGGCGAGCGGCGTCATCCATCCCAATCAGCAGATCGACTGCGAAAACGGCGCGATGCAGGTGGCGGAGTACACGATCCATGACTCCCACCAGTATCAGACCCTGACGCCAGCTGAAATCCTCGCCCATTCCAGCAATATCGGCACGGCCAAGATCGGCGCTGCCATGGGACGCGCGGGTCTGTTTCGCGCGCTGCGGCGCTTTGGGTTTGGAGCGCAGACCGACGTGGAGCTGCCGGCTGAGACCGCGGGCATCCTGCGGCACTACAAGCGCTGGTACGACATGGATGCTGCGACCGTGTCGTTCGGTCAGGGCATGAGCGTCACGAGCTTGCAGCTGGCGATGGCGATGTCTGCGATAGCGAACGGGGGTCGCTTGATGAAGCCTATCCTCGTATCGCGCGTGACGGATTCAACGGGCGCCGTCGTCGAGGAGTTTGCTCCGAGCGTTCGGCGTCAAGTCGTGCCGGCTCACGTGGCGCGCCTAACCTCCGATATGTTGACGGCAGTGACCGCAAAGGGTGGTACAGGCGAAGCGGCCGGTGTCACTGGATACGTCGTGGCGGGTAAGACCGGCACGGCGCAAAAGGCAGACTATACCCATGGTGGTTATGCCGCAGGGCAGTGGACTGCCACGTTTGTCGGCTTTGTGCCCGCGCACAAGCCGCGTCTTGTGATCGCGATTGCCATCGATGAGCCGGTGATCGAGCACTACGGTGGCAGCGTTGCAGGCCCGATCTTTCGTCGCGTAGCCGAGCAGACATTGCGTCATCTGGGCGTGGCGCCCACCCAGGGCGGGGCCAAGCTCGCAGAGATCGTAAAGTCCTTGCGCGATGAACGTGACGAGAAGGACAAGGTCGCAGCGCTCGCAGCGCAAAGCGAAGACATCGCGCGCATCGAGCTCAAGCATGGGGATAAGGTCGTCAAGGAGAAGCTTGCCGCTGAGCAAGTGCGCGTGCCGGAACTGAAGGGGCTTGGTATCCGTGGCGCGCTGGTGCACCTGCGTCGCGCCGAGTTGCAAGGGCAGATCTCGGGGACGGGCGCCGTCGTCGAGCAGACTCCGAACGAGGGCACTGTCGTTCCCCGTGGCACGGCGGTTCAGCTCGTTTTCCGGCGCCCGGACAGTCAAGCGGATGAACGAGATGCGCCCCGCGCGAAGGTCTCCTCGGGCGAGACCTTGGCCGTCGTGCAGCAGGAGGGTGCGCCGTGAGAGGCTTGGACCTCAATAGCCTACGTGCCTTGCCCGGTGTCTTAGACATCGCAGGCGATGCGAACGTGTGCGTGACCGGGGTTCAGAGCGATTCGCGTCGGGTCGAAGCAGGAATGCTGTTTGCCGCCATACCTGGAGCACGGGCGGACGGGGCAGGCTTTGCGAACGCTGCGGTAGCGAAAGGGGCGAGCGCCGTGCTCGCAGCTCGCCCGCTCAAACTTACGGTTCCGACCATTGTCTGCGACGACGTGCGACGGACGCTTGGGTTGATTGCCCATCAGATTTATGGCGAGCCCACCCGTTCGATGTTGACGTTGGGCATCACCGGCACCAACGGTAAGACCACCGTGGCGTACCTGCTCGAGAGCGTACTGGCTCACGCGGGTGGCTCACCTGCCCTCATGGGCACCGTCGCCCTACGTGGTCCGGCCGGCGAAACCGAAGCTGAGCTTACTACGCCAGAAGCGGACGCTATCGCGCGCTTCGCTCATACGCAGCAAGCTGCGGGTGCCAGCCACTTCGTGATGGAAGTATCAAGCCACGCGCTGGATCAGCGTCGAACCGCGGGCATTCATTTCGAGGTCGCCGCATTCACGAATCTCACGCAGGACCATCTCGATTACCACGCCGGTATGGACGCGTACGGCGAAGCCAAGGCACGCCTGTTTACCGAGTATGCACCCCGTCACAGCGTGATCATGGTCGACACCCCGTTCGGACGTACGCTGGCCGGGCGAGCCCACGGTAAGGTCTGGCGCTGCAGCGGAAACGGCGAAGGCACAGCCGAGCTTTGCGTACGCGAGTGGAGCTCGACCCGCGCTGGCGTTCGGGCGCGCATCGCCCTGCCAGGTGGAGAGCTCAGCCTTGAGAGCCCGCTATTTGGCGCGCACAACCTCGAGAATCTGCTTGTTACAGTCGGCTGCGCGCTGGCGCTCGGCATCGACCCGAAGCGTGCAGCCGAGGGCCTGAAGCACGCAACGGGTGCGCCCGGCCGCATGGAGCTTGTGCCCGACGCACGTGGTGTGTTGGTGCTGGTTGATTATGCCCATACGCCTGATGCGCTGATGCGCGCCCTCGCGGCGCTGCGCCCCCTGACCGAAGGGCGCCTGTTTGTAGTGTGCGGCTGCGGTGGGGACAGGGATCGCCAAAAGCGCGCGCCCATGGGCGAAGCTGCGGCACGTAACGCAGATCTCGCGATTCTGACGAGTGACAACCCGCGCACGGAGGATCCGGCTGCGATCCTGACTCAAATGGCTGCGGGTGCGGCGGTAAGTGGCGCCCCGTGCTTGGAAATCTCGATGTTGAGCTCGAGCGACCGCGGCGTCGTGGTGATGGTCGATCGGGCGCTTGCGATCCGCTCGGCGCTGAGAGCCGCGAAGGCTGGCGATACGGTGCTTATCGCGGGCAAAGGCCATGAGACCTACCAGATCCTCGGTACCACCAAGCATCCCTTCGATGATCGCGAACAGGCGCGGCGTGTGATCGCTGAGTTGGCGGGGCACTAAGATGGCCACGCCTATCCCGACTAATAAGGTTAAGCTTACGCTCGGCGAGGTGGCACAGGCCACCGGGGGTGCACTGCATGGAAACCCCGATCTAACGATCGAGGGCGTCGCGATCGATTCGCGGGCGATCGTCCCCGGAGCGCTGTTTGTCGCCATCGTCGGCGAGAGCCTGGACGGCCACCGCTACGTATCGTCTGCAAGGGACCAGGGTGCCGCGGCCCTCCTCGAGCAGGTTCGCGAGGAGTCGGACGCAACGCTAAGCGAGCTGCCGCGTGTGGAAGTGCCAGATACCACGCGTGCGCTCGGCGATTTAGCCGCCTACGTGCGCCAGCGCTGGAACCGTAAGATTGTCGCGATTACGGGATCTGCGGGCAAGACGACCACCAAGGAGCTGACGGCCGCGGCGCTCACGGGGGCGGGCGCCCGCGTGCTGAAAACGACTGGCAATCTGAACAATCAGTTCGGCGTGCCGATGACCCTCTTCGGTCTGACGGAAGAGCACGATGTGGCAGTGCTCGAGGTCGGCACGAGTATGCGCGGCGAGATTGCCCGCTTGGGCGAGATCGTAAGGCCCGATGTTGCCATTGTGTTGCTCGCGTCGGCAGCCCATACCGAGGGGCTGGGTACGTTGGCCGATGTAGCCGACGAAAAGGCCAGTCTGTGGCGATCTCTGGCCGATGGCGGGACCGCTATCGTCAACGCGGATGATGCGCAGCTTGCAAGTCGTGTTCCGGCGGACGCCTGCACGATGTCGTTTGGCACCGGCGAGCATGTCGACGTACGTCTCGTGCGCAGCGAGCTGACCCTGAGCGGTACCGAGGTTGTGATTTTCGTACGCGGTCATGGCGAGCTACGCGTGAAACTGCAGTTGCTCGGCGACGCAGCCGCGATCGACGCCTGCGCCGCGCTGATCGGGAGTGTGGCGCTGCTCGGTGAACGGGCGCTCGGCGCCGCCGCGTTGGGGCTCGAGCAGGCGCAGGCCACGCCGGGGCGTATGCAGCCGCGCGCCGGTGTGGGTGGCCTGACATTGCTTGATGACACGTACAACGCGAACCCTCGTTCCACCGAGCTCGGTCTGCAGACGCTCAAGAAGCTTGCCGATGCGACGGGCGGTCGCAGCGTCGCGGTGCTCGCGGACATGCTGGATCTGGGCGCTTTATCGCGGACGGAGCACGAGCGCATCGGTGAGCTTGCGGTACGCATGGGTATCGATGTGCTCGTTGGCTGTGGTCGCCAGATGGCACACGCGACCGGGCAGGCTGCGCGTCTGGCAGGCGGCAGACTTGCGCCTCATCCGACGCGGGTGGTGCAGGTGCTCGAGCCTCTTGACGCGATTGCAGTCCTCAAGAGCTTTTGTCGCCCCGGGGATGTGCTGCTGGTAAAGGGATCTCGATCGATGGCCATGGAACGGATCGTGGCTGCATTGGCTGCGCCTTCTGCCCACCCGAGCGCCCAGCCGAGTGCCGCTTCGAGCGCCGCCGCTTCGAGTAAAGGCGAGGGGCAAACGTGATCTATTACTTCCTCTACCCGCTTAGCGCTTACCCTTCGCTGTCTTTGTTGAACGTGTTGCGTTACGTGCCGTTCCGCGTGCTCGCTGCAACCATGACCGCCATGATGTTGACCTTCGGTCTATACCCTTGGTTCATCCGGCGGTTGCAGAGCAAACAGATCGGACAGGTCGTGCGCAAGTCGGGGCCGGAGAGCCATTTCTCCAAGGCCGGTACCCCCACCATGGGCGGTGCGCTGATCTTACTTGCGCTCGTCGTGTCCACCGTCTTGTGGGCCGACCCTGCCAACCCAATGGTTTGGCTGGTGACGGCCGTGACAGCGCTCTATGGTGCTGTTGGATACATCGACGACGCACGTAAGATCACGCGCCGTGACACCGGCGGCCTAGCCGGTCGCTACAAGCTGCTCTTGCAGTTCGGCTTGGCGTTTCTCGTGTGCGGCTATCTTTGGTACGGCGACGTCGGTCTGCCCCAGGACTGGATCAGCATCCGCAACCGGCTGAGCATCCCTTTTCTCGCCTTCAGTAAGGTATCGATCTACCTGCCCTCGTGGCTTTATGTCCTATTCGCCAGCGTTTGCGTCGTGGCAACCTCGAACGCAGTCAACCTTACTGACGGTCTAGATGGGCTTGCGATAGGTCCTGTCATGATCAACGCGGGCACCTACGGCATCTTTGCCTACGTGGCCGGCCTCGTGATCTTCGGCAACGACATGGCGAAGTACTTGGATATCCCCTCGATCGAAAGCGCCGGCGAGCTCGCTATTTTTTGCGGCGCGCTGATCGGCGCTGGCGTGGGCTTCCTTTGGTACAACACGTACCCTGCGCAAGTCTTCATGGGTGATGTGGGCTCCCTTGCCCTAGGCGGCGGGCTCGGAATGCTCGCAGTGCTCACGAAGAACGAGCTGCTGTCGATCTTACTGGGGGGCATTTTCTTCGTGGAGGCGATAAGCGTCATCACGCAGGTCGGCTACTTCAAGATGACCGGCAAGCGCATCTTCCTCATGGCTCCGATTCACCACCACTTCGAAAAGAAGGGCTGGCCCGAGCCACGCGTCATCGTTCGCTTTTGGATTATTGCGATCATGCTGGCCCTGGCGAGCCTGGCCTCCCTGAAGTTGAGGTGATTTGTGGATCTATCGGGCGCACGCGTAACGGTGATAGGGCTTGGTGTAAGCGGGCTTGCCGCGGCGCGCCTGCTCCACGCCCAGGGTGCACGCGTGACGATCAACGATGCTCGCACGGCAGAAGCATTGGGTGCGCGCGTCGGAGAGGCGCAGGCGCTCGGTGCGACGCTCGCCCTCGGTGGACACGACGCTGCGGCGCTTCAGCAGAACGAGCTTATCGTAGTCTCACCCGGTGTGCCGAGCCTGCCTGCGCTCAGCGCAGCCGAGCAACACGGGGTGCCGATATTCAGCGAGATCGAGATCTCGTCGTGGTTTGTACGAAGTAAGGTCGTCGGCATCACCGGTACCAACGGCAAGAGCACGGTGACGAGCTTAGTGGGGGCCATGTGTCAGGCATCAGGCAGGCCTACCTTCGTCGGCGGTAATCTCGGCACGCCTCTGGTCGAAGTGGTCGGCAGCGCTGCCTCTGGGCCCGACGGTCTACTCGTGGTGGAGCTGTCGAGCTTCCAACTCGAGCGCGTTGACCGCTTTCGCGCCCACGTCGCCGTGATCCTCAATGTCACAGATGATCACCTCGACCGTTACGCGAGCTTTGCAGACTATGCGGCCGCCAAAGCGCGGCTATTTGCCGGCCAAAGGAAGGATGACGCCGCCGTCGCGCCCGATGGCGATGAGCTGTGCACGGCCATGGCCCGCGCCTCCGCCGGCAAGCTCGTCTCGTTCGGCGGAAGCACCGGCAGTGTACGACGCGACGGTGACTGCATTCGCGATCTCGAGAGCGGCCTGAGCATTCCAGTCGGCGAGCTCGGTATACAAGGTGAGCACAATGTGGATAACGCCTGTGCGGCGGCGCTCGCGGCACGTCTGATCGGTGTTGAGCGTCAACAGATCGAAAGCGTGCTGCGCTCCTTCAAGGGTCTTGCGCATCGCATGCAGCGCGCCGACTCTGTCAAGAATGTTGACTTTTTCGACGATTCTAAGGCTACCAATGTAGGCGCCGCGGTTGCTGCCGTATTGGGACTGGGTCGTCAGGGGGTACGCGTGGTCTTGATCGCGGGTGGTAAGGATAAGGGCGGAAGCTACGCACCTCTGCGTGAGATCATGCAGCAGCACGGACGCGGGCTTGTGCTGATCGGTGAAGCGACGGACCTTATTGCGCAGGAGCTCTCGAGCACGAAGCTTCCCGTGCAGCGCGCAAGCAACATGGCAGACGCAGTGCGCAAAGCTCATGCGCTGGCTCAAGCAGGCGATGCGGTGTTGCTCGCGCCAGCGTGCGCCAGCTTCGACATGTTCCGGTCGTACGCGCACCGCGGCGAGGTCTTTCAGGCTGAGGTCCGCACCCTGGCCCAAGAGGTCGGGGCATGAAATCGGTTAATCGCGTAAGTGTCCAAGCTCCTGACCGTGCCGCCGCCCGTGCGCCTGCTCCTGCTAAGCCCGCCAACAGTCAGGTGCCTGTCGTTCGCGCTAACAGACAGGCAGTCGGCCTCCGCAATAAGAGCACGCCCGGTCCCGCCAATCTCAAGGAGCGGTCGAGCAACCGAGCACCGAGGCCGCGTCTCAAGCTTACCGATCGTGTACGGCGCGTGGTGTCCGGCTCAGCGCTTCCCACGGTCGAGGGCGAAGTCGATCCCGTCTTGCTCGGCGCGGTCTTTGCTCTGGTCGTGCTCGGCGTGGTGATGGTCTTCAGTGCAGGCTCGGTGCGCGCGGTGCGCCTTTACGGCGACGGTCACCACTTTTTGATCCGTCAGGCGATCTATGCCGCCCTGGGTCTGCCGATCATGTTCGCGCTGTCGCGGGTGGACTACCATCGCTACCGCTTCCTTGCGAAACCCCTGTTGTTCGTCGCCGTGATCTTACTTCTGGCTGTGGTGTTTGGCCTCGGTCGCAACGCGGGTGGCGCCTCGCGCTGGATTCAGGTCGGGCCGATCAACATCCAGCCGGCCGAGATTAGTAAAGTCGCGTTGATCCTGTGGTTATCCGATTCTTTGGCACGCAAGGGCGACAACATACGTACTTTCTCGGTGGGTTTTTTGCCCCATGTGCTGATGGCAGGCTTTCTCGTCGTGCTGTGCATGGCCCAGCCGGACTTCGGAAGCTCCGTCATATTGGTGCTTTTGACCTTCGTGCTCATGTTCACGGCAGGTGCGAAATTAGGTTACATGCTCGCAGGTGCGGGCATCGCCCTGCCGATCGCCTTTCTGCTCGTGCGCTCCTCGGCTTACCGTTGGGAACGCATCATCGCCTTTAGCGATCCATTCAAGTACCGCATGCGCGGCGGCTATCAGATCGTCGAGTCCTGGATGAGCTTTGGTGCGGGTGGTCCGTTCGGCGTCGGCCTCGGTGACAGCCGTCAGAAGCTGCTGTTTCTGCCCGAAGCTCACACCGATTTCATCGCAGCAATCGTGGCAGAAGAACTCGGTTTTGTTGGCTTCACGTTGCTCGTCGTCTGCTTTCTCGTCGTGGTCACTTGTGGCGTGCGCGCGGCCTTGCGCGCGGTCGATGATTACGGGACGTACATGGCTGTCGGGCTCACGATGTTCGTGGGTATCCAGGCGGTGACCAACCTGGCCGTGGTGCTGGGTTTGTTGCCGACCAAGGGATTGACATTGCCTTTTATCAGTTTTGGTGGCTCATCCTTGCTCGTGAACTGTGCAGCGGTGGGCATGCTTCTCAACGTATCGAGGCCGCGTAAGAAGGTGCACGCGAAGGTTTACGCAACGACTCAGGAGTCCGAGCGCGCACCTAAGATCGTGACGGCCACGAGAAACCGTCGCGTGCGGCTTGATGCGCACGCGTCGCAATCGGTGTAGGGGAGGGCGACATGCTCGAACGCGTGATCTTAGCGGGTGGTGGTACGGGGGGGCATTTGTTCCCAGGCATCGCCGTATACGAAGAGCTCAAGCGCCGCGAGCCGGACTTGACGACGTTGTTTGTGGGCACCGCGCGCGGCATCGAGACCCGCGTCGTACCGGCATTGGGCGAGCGCCTTGAGTGCATCGACGTCGGTCCGCTCAAGGGGCGATCGACCCGCGACCTGCTCAAGAACCTGACGGGGCTCCCGCACGCAGGCTTGCAGGCCGCGCGCATCCTGCGCTCTTTTCGCCCCGACGTGGTGATCGGGGTGGGAGGGTATGCCGCAGGTCCGATGGTGCTCGCAGCCAAGACCTTAGGTTTCCGCACCGCCTTGCTCGAACAGAATGCCCACGTGGGTCTGACCAACCGCCTGTTGTCACGGGTGGTCGATCGCGCCTACCTGAGCTTTGAGGAAACCCAGCGTCAGTTTCCTGCGACGAGCGTGCGCGTGGTCGGCAACCCCGTGCGACGTCAGTTCGTCACGGCAGGTCACATGGCGCGCATGGATCCTGCGGGCTTTGAGATGCGCGCACGACGCATCCTCGTCATCGGCGGCTCCCAGGGCGCGCGGGTGTTGAACGAAACGGTGCCGGAGGCGTTGGCGCAGGCTGGCATCGCAGCGTCCGGCGTCGAGGTCGTGCATCAGACCGGCCATGCCATGTGCGATCTGGTGCGAGCCCGTTACTCGGAGCTGGGCGTCAGGGCGACCGTCACGCCATTCATCGAAGACATGGCGCGCGCCTATGGCTCGGCATCAGTCGTGATCACGCGGGCGGGCGCCACTTCGCTCGCCGAGATTTGCGCGGTCGGTCGACCTTCGGTGCTTGTGCCATTCCCGTTCGCCGCAGACGATCACCAATGGCACAACGCGGCAGCCCTGCAGCGACGTGGGGCCGCCGTGGCGATTCGTGAGTCCGATCTGACGGTGGAAGGTTTGGCCGAGACCGTGGGCAAGCTTATTTCGCAGCCCGATCAACGCCGCAAAATGGCCGAGGCAGCGCGCGCCATGGGGCGTCCTGATGCAGCAGCGGCGATCGTGGACGATCTGTGCGCCTGGCTTGGCTGTGCCTCAATGGAAGAGTCAGGAGACATCGACGAGGAGTCTCATGGAGACGAGGGCGCGAGCGCGTCGACGGACGATCCAGAGCTTGCTCGCCGCGTGGTCTCGAGCTTCCCTCCTGCGGCCGCGCAGCGTCGCGAGATCGAGCTGAATCGCGCGCGCGGACGTGCACGTCATCGCTCCGTAGCGTGGAGCCAGGCTGACCGCTATTACGGGACGCGGGCTGTAGCTAGCGCGGAGTAACGATGTTCCGAGGTCGTGTTCGTTCGATTCATTTTGTGGGCATTGGTGGTATCGGCATGAGCGGCATCGCCGAAGTCTTGCTGGCCCATGAGTTCGCCGTCACGGGCTCCGATCTGCGCGAGTCAGACGCGCTTGCGCGCCTGCGTGGTCTCGGCGCCACGATCGAAGTCGGTCACCGCACCGAAAACCTCAAACACTCCGACGTCGTGGTATTTTCGTCGGCGATCAAACGCGACAACCCGGAGCTCGTCGCCGCGCGCGAACGCGGCATTCCGGTGATCCCGCGCGCGGAGATGTTGGCCGAGTTGATGCGCCTGAAAGATGGCATCGCGATCGCAGGCTCCCACGGTAAGACGACGACCACGTCACTAGTGGCCACGGTGTTGCGCGATGCGGGGCTAGACCCCACTGTCGTGATCGGCGGCAAGCTCAACGCGATCGGCACCAATGCCGCGCGCGGCGCAGGCGACCTACTCGTGGCTGAAGCCGACGAGTCCGATGGCTCGTTTTTGCACCTGTCACCGACACTCGCGGTGATCACGAACATCGACGCCGAGCACCTGGACTTCTACGGCGACCACGAGCACGTGAAGGATGCTTTTGCGAGCTTCGCCAACCGCGTGCCGTTTTATGGTGTGGTGATCGCGTGTCTCGATCATCCGCACGTGCAAGACATCTTGCCGCGCATCGACAAACGCGTCGCCACCTACGGACTTGCCGCGCAAGCTGACTATCGCGCCAACAATCCGGAAGTTAAGGGGCTTGCGACGGCCTTTGATGTGCTGCGTCGCGGCGACAAGCTCGGCCGCTTTGAGGTGCGCATGCCCGGCATGCATAACGTGCTCAACGCGCTCGCCACGATCGCCGTCGCCGACGAGCTGCAGGTCGACATGGAGAAAGTGAAGGCGTCGCTTGCGAGCTTCACGGGTGTGCAACGTCGCTTTACCATCGTGGGCGAACACAACGGCATCACGCTCGTAGACGACTACGGTCACCATCCGGCCGAAGTAGTGGCCACCCTGGAAGCAGCCCAGCACGCCTACGGCCGTCGCCTGATCGTGGCGTTTCAGCCCCATCGCTATTCGCGCACCCACCATTGCTTCGATGAGCTGACCCGCGCCTTCAACCGCGCGGACGTGCTGTTACTCACGGATGTGTACGCAGCGGGCGAAGCATTGGTCGAAGGGGCCGACAGCGCGCACTTGGCTCAGGCGATCCGCGCCCACGGCCATCGCGATGTCACACATGTGGCGAATGTGGACGATTTAGTCCAGGTAATTGACGAACGCGCGCAGCCAGGTGACATCGTGATCACATTGGGTGCAGGAAACATCACGCACGTGGGCAGAACGCTCTACTCTCGGTGGACGCAGGGAGGCGAATCCACCAGTGGCGCGTGAGGCTCAAGCAAAGAAGAAACCCAGGCAAGAGCGCGAGGACAGCGGCGAGGTCCTCAAGCGTCCTCGTCCGCGCAATCTGAGGGTGTCGCATCCGCCCGGTGCGGCGAAAACGTCGGGCACGTCGGGCAAGGGCGCCCGCGCGTTCACGCCCAAGGTTCCGCTCTCTGATCGCGTGCGCGCGGCGCTCGTGCCGCTGATCAAGCTCGGCCCGCGTCTGCGCCGCCCCGGGATGATCTTACTGCGCACCCTCGGCGTGTTGTTGGCGGTCGGCGGTGCGGTCGCGGTCGGACGCCTGCTGCAACATCACTTGACCACCTCCCCCGCGTTTGCGATCGAGCGCGTCGACATCCAGGGGCTTACGCGCATCGAGCGCGATGAGTTGCTTGAGGCGGCGGGCATCGACGTGGGCACGAACGTGTTCGCGCGCAGTCCCGAGGATGTGCAGGCACGACTCCTGTCGCATCCATGGGTCGCTTCCGCGAGCGTCACGCGCAGGCTTCCTGGCCATTTTGCGATCACGCTGCGTGAGCGCGAACCTGTGGCCTTGCTCGTGCTCGAGCCGTGCGAGGCGGGCGCTGCCGCGGCACCTGAGGCAAGTTGCGACGAAGCAAGCTCGCTCTACCTGGTGAGCGACGAGGGCAGTCTGTTCAAGCGCCTCGAAGGCGAAGACCCGATCGACATGCCGGTCATCACCGGGGTGGAGCGTCAGCGCTTCGGCACCGATGCAGAATTTCGTCGCACGATTTTGCTGCGCGCTGTCGCGCTGCTGCAGCTGCTGCGCGATGCCGGTCTCGAAAAGCGCGTGTCGATAGGTGAGATCCATGTCGAAGCGGGTGAAGGCTTTTCGCTTTACGTTGGCGACGAGCTCACGCACGTACGTCTAGGACTTCCTCCGTTTGAGCAGAAACTACGCAGGATGAAGAAGGTTTTCGATCGACTCAAGCGCGAGCGTGCTCAGGCAGAGTATGTCTACCTCGACAACGAGAAGCGCCCCGATCGCGTCACCGTTCGTCTGCGTTGAACGCGCGCTTCCGCAAAAATGTGTACGTGAAAGCGCACCAATCTTTGCTGGAAAGTTGTGTGTCTGCGCTGGGGTGTGTAATCGGGTTCATATGCGTCGCGAACGGAGCTCGAGTCTTATGCCGGACCAGTCGCACTCGTCCTTCTCGGAAAATGAAGTTATCGCTGGCCTCGACCTCGGCACGACCAAGGTCAGTGTCATCGTGGCGGAGCAAACCGAGGACGGAGTCGACATCATCGGAATCGGATCGGTTCCTTCGAACGGTTTGAAAAAGGGCGTGGTCGTCAACATCGACGCGACCGTGCGCGCCATTCGCCAGGCGATCGAGCAGGCCGAGACGATGAGCGGCATTAAGATCAATACGGTCTATGCCGGCATCGCGGGCAGCCACGTTACCGGTTTCAACAAAGAGGGAGTAGCCGCGATCGCCAATCGTGAGGTCTCCCAGGCCGACGTGGACCGCGTGCTCGAGCAGACCAAGGCGATCCCGCTGCCTTCCGATCGTCAGGTGCTGCACGTGTTGCCGCAGGAGTTCCTGGTCGACGGACACGACGGGATCCCCGAGCCTATCGGCATGAGCGGCGTACGCCTCGAAGCGCGTTGTCACCTGGTGACCGCGGCGTCCCACGCGGTCGAGAACATCATCAAGTGCGCCGAGCGTGTGAATCTGCACGTCGCCGAGGTCGTGCTCGAACCGCTTGCGAGTGCGTTCGCCGTGTTGTCGGCAGATGAGCGCGAAATCGGAGTGGCGTTGATCGACATCGGCGGTGGCACCACGGACCTGATCATCTATGTCAACGGCGCGGTGGTACACACTACCGTGATCCCGATAGGTGGACTGAACCTTACCAACGACGTGGCCTCGGGGCTGCGTACGCCAGTCGCCGAGGCTGAGCGCATCAAGATCAAATACGGCTGCGCGCTGACCTCGATGATCGACGACGAAGAGACGATCGAAGTTCCTTCGGTCGGTGGCCGTGGTCCCCGTGTGTTGCCACGCCGCGTGCTTGCCGAGATCATCGAGCCCCGCGTCGAAGAAATTTTCCAGGCCGTCAAGCACGTGATCCACGAAAGTGGTTACGTCGACATGCTGCCCTCCGGGGTCGTCATCACCGGTGGCAGCACGTTACTCGACGGCATGGCGGAGATGGCAGAGCAGGTCTTGTGTTTGCCAGTGCGTCGCGGCTCGCCGGTCGGTGTGGGCGGCCTAGTCGATGTGGTAAAGAGCCCGAGTTACGCGACAGGCGTCGGGCTAGTTAAGTACGGAGCCGAGCAGCTGCGGCAGCAAAAGGTCACGTCGGATGAGGTCATGCTCGACATGCCTCCACCGCGCGGTTTCGGCTCGCGCATCAGCGAATGGTTTCGCGAAGTGTTCTGAGCTCGACGTCGGAGGGCATTCCGACGCTTAGCTCGCGAATTGGCACGTAAGATTAGTAATGGCCGTGAAGCGCAGGGCACTTGTGACTTCGTGGTGGTGTAGGGGAAGGGCAACGCCCTGGGAGGTCCTCGATGGGAATCTCGTTTGAGTTCGATGCGGATGCGGAGCTACAGGCGCGCATCAAAGTGGTCGGTGTGGGTGGTGGCGGCGGCAACGCGCTGAACACGATGATTTCGAGTGATCTCGAGGGCGTCGAATTCATTGCAGCCAATACGGATGCGCAGGCCTTGCCCGCGAATCTTGCGCCCCTGAAGCTTCAGCTTGGTCCGCAGCTGACCAAGGGGCTCGGCGCAGGCGGCAACCCAGACATGGGCCGCAGGTCCGCGCTCGAGGATGTGTCGCGCATCCAAGAAGCGCTACGCGGCGCAGACATGGTATTTGTCACCGCCGGCATGGGCGGCGGCACGGGCACGGGCGCAGCGCCGATCGTCGCGCAAATCGCGCGCGAAATGGGCGCTTTGACGGTCGCGGTCGTGACCAAGCCCTTTTCGTTTGAAGGTCGCCGTCGTTGCCGCAATGCCGAGCTTGGCATTCAAGAGCTATCGGCTGCCGTCGACACGATCATCACCATTCCCAATCAGAAGCTGCTCTCGCTCGCTGGCGACGACATGTCGATGCTCGAAGCGTTTCAGCGCGCCGACGACGTGCTCTTGCAGGCCGTGCGCGGGATCAGCGACTTGATCGTGCACCCAGGTCTGATCAACGTCGATTTTGCGGACGTCAAGACGATCATGAGCAACATGGGTCGCGCCCTGATGGGCACGGGTTATGGCAAAGGTAAGGACCGCGCGCTCGATGCAGCGCGTATGGCGATCTCGAGCCCCTTGCTGGACGACGTCTCGGTCACCGGCGCCACCGGCATCCTGCTCAATTTCACGGCAGGCCCCGATGTTCGCCTGAGTGAGATCGAAGCGGCGGCAAACTTGGTGCAGGAAGCTGCGCACGAGGAAGCTAATATTATCTTCGGCATGGTTACCGATGCCAGCATGGGTGACATGGTCAAGGTAACCGTGATCGCCACGGGCTTTGAAACCGAAATGGCCGTGGCCCAAGAGGTCATGGCGCGGCCCGTGCCCCGCGGCTTTGCGGCGTCGTCGTCGGCTGCACGTCAGCAGGTGGCCAACGCACCGCCCGCCCGCAATGCCCTGCAAATGCGCCCGATCGCCGAGCGCGGCAGCGTGGCGTACGCCAACCACAGCGCGCCTCCGCCCACGCCTCGCGCAAGCCAGGCTCAGCACGTCGAGCAAGCGGTCGTATCCGCCCAGCGTTCGAGCGGCTTTGCCGGCAGCGCGCTGCCCGACGAGCGCACCCTGGACATCCCCGCCTATTTGCGCCGCGGCAGCAACGGTGCGCACCACGAGTGAGCCGCGAAAGGCGTCGCCGACGCCTAACGCTTGAACATGCGCAGCCAGGGCGTGACCTTAAGCGGCTTGCCGCGCCCGATCACGTGCCACAGGAGCAGGATGGTCCATGCCGTCGCCGCCGCGAGTCCGGAGGCGACGCTCAGGGTCAGCTGAACCCAGTGGGGATCATGATCGGGCAGCACCAGGCTCGAGCACAGCGTCATCGCCGTCGCAAACAGGGACAGCGAGATGCGGCTAGCCGTCTGATACAGCAGTGAGGGCAAAGCGTCGAGCTCGGGCGTGACCGCGCGGATCTGCAGATTGCCGGTTTCGAAGTCGTGCATCAGCTGATCGACTTGGGTCGGCAGCCTGCGCACCATCGAACCGAGGGTGCTCGCCTCGCCGAGCATGTCCTTGAAGAACGCTTGGGGAGAGAGCCGCTCGGCGACGATTTGCTGGACGTAGGGGCGCGAGATCGCCACCAAATCCACGTCGGGATACAGACTGCGCACGATGCCCTCGATCGTGGCGGCGCTCTTGCTCAGGATCGAGTATTCGGGCGCAAGCTTGATCCGATACTTCTGCGCGGCCTGGGCAAACTCCTGCACGAACCCTGCAGAGTCGACTTTACCAATATCGCTTACCACTAAGTACTTGCTGCGGATGCGTTCGATCTCGTTCTTCAGCTCCTGCAAGCTCACGCGTTGGGTTGGCGTGCCCATCTTCAGCAGCACGCGCGCGATGGTGGCGCTGTCGTTCGTGATGGTGGCGATGATGAGCGTGACCAGGTCATCCCGTTGGTCGTGGGTAAGGCTTCCGACTAGGCCAAGATCGATCATGCACAGCTGGTCCTGTTCGTTGATCAGGATGTTGCCGGCATGGGGATCACCGTGGAAGAAGCCGTCGATGAATACCTGCTTGCACGCGGAGTGCACGATCTCTTCCACCGCCTTGCGCGCCCGTTCGCTCTTGGGGGTGATCGCGCGCAGGGCTGTGCCTCGGAAGAACTGCATGGTGAGCACCGTCTTGCTGGAAAGCTCAGGGTAAGGCCGGGGCACGGTGACCGTCCGCTCTGGATCGAGCAGACCGCGCATGCGCAGCAGACTCGACAGCTCCTCGCGAAAGTCGAGCTCTTTCAAAAGTCCCTTTTCAAACTCCGCCACCACCTGCGTGACGCCGATCAGCTGCATCTCATCGATGCTCGCTTCGAGCACTTGCGCTCCGAGGTAGAGCAGATCCAAATCGCCGCGCATCATGCTTTCGATGCCCTGACGCTGCACTTTCACCACGACCTGGTCGCCGTCATGGGTAGTCGCAAGGTGCGTCTGCGCGATCGACGCGGTAGCGAGCGGTTGCTCCTCGAAGCTGGCGAAGGCTTCTTCGAGCGTCACGCCAAGTCCGCTTTCGACCATTGCGCGGATGTCGGCAAAGGGTACGACTGGCGCGGCGTCCTGCAGCGTTTCGAGCGCGCTAATCCATTCGACGGGAAACAGATCCTGACGCATGGACAGGATCTGCCCGAGCTTGATGAACGTGGGGCCGAGCGATGCGAGCATGCTCGTGAAGCGCACCGGCGCTGCGCCCTCGAGTGTAGGACCATCGCCCTTGGGGACTTCGCCACGGGCGTAAAGCCTGCGCCCCAGCGGCGTCTTCATCAACAGCTCACCGAAACCGTGCCGCGCCACGGTAGAGGACACCTTACGGAGGCGTGCGAGGTCGCGCATGGCGACACCTAAGAGGGAGGGCTGCTTGGTTTCCATCTGCCCGGACCTTAGCACCAACTGGCTAGTGCACCTGGCTCATCGGCCGAGCGGCACGCTGCGCAGAGACTGGATGCGCTCGCAGATGCTCTGCCGACCTAGTGCCCGGATACTAAGATTCGACGCTCCGCAGGCGGCCGCCCGTGCTGCGGACGCAGTGACCCGCTTCTAGATAGGGGCGATTGGCGTTTGCTTCCGGTTCGGCTAATCGAAGCGGGTGAAAGCCAACATCGCACCGCTCACGGAAGAAGAAACCCGACAGCTCAGCCAACTGCTCGAGGCTTGCGGAGGCGCTTCCTTGGACTTTGTACACGGCGTGTTCGCCGCCGTAGCCAGCGCTCCAACCCATAGCGATGTGACAGATTGGTTGCCGCGTATCGTGGGCGACAACCTGCCGGACCAGGCGGCGCTAGAGCGTGTGTTTGCCCTGGTCATGCGCGACTTTCATGCATGCGCCGAATGCCTGACCTTGGGCGTGCCCGCTGTGCCGCAACCGAGTGATGCGGACGCCATCGCGAGTTACTGCAAAGGATACGTGCAAGTCAGCCAGGCGGATGCACGCTGGAAGGCGGACACGGGCGCATTCACGCTCACGATGCCGCTCGCCGTCTTGAGCGGATATGTTTCGCCAGATTCCCTGCGCGCACTGGAACCTGAGCTCGCTGCCGATCCTGACGGCTTTCGAGCTCGGTACCGCGAGCAACTGTCCGAGACGGTTTCGCAACTATATAAGTATTGGGCCCCCGCCCGTGCGGTCGTGATCAACACGCTAAGCTCCGGCGGAAAGGTGGGTCGCAACGAGCTGTGTCCCTGCCACAGCGGTAAGAAGTTCAAGCGCTGCTGTGGGGCCAGCTAGGGCACCGGACGGGATGGCGGGATAGCCCTGCGCAGAGTTGGCCGCGCCGAGCCTCCTCACTCCCGCGGAGCGATCTGAGCCACAGCCTCGCGCAATGCTCCGATCCATAGGGCGTTGCCACGCGCATTCAGATGCAGGCCATCGCCCTCGTGCAGCGTGCTGGCCAGGTTGGCATCGGCGTCAGTTAGCGCACTTGCGACATCCAGAAAGCGCACCGACGATCGGCGCGCGCAGAGCGCCTGCACGCGTCGATTGATCGCACGGATGCGGGCATTGGCGTTCGGTACGTCGTCTGCGATACGTTCATCCTTGGGCAAGATGCTGCTCACGATTACCGGCACGGCGTGCGGCATCGCCTCGAGCAGCGCGGCAAAGGCGTTTACTATCTGCTCGTTGCTCTGACTACCCAAGTCGTTGACGCCGACCGCAAGGACGATCGCGCGCGCCCGCTCCAGCGAGGGATAGTCTCGCAAGCGCTGCAGCACCTGGGCGGCCTTATCCCCGTCGATGCCATAGTTGATCGCGCGCTCGACCACGGCGCTGACCGCGAGGCCCTGAATCAGACTGTCTCCAATGAAGACCACCCCATTCTGGGGCGCGTTCAGGTCGGCACGTCGATAGGCAGTGTGGACTCGCTCGTGGCATGGATCGCCTTGCTGCAGAGGCGGTCTGAGGCGGAGTTTGGCTGCCGCTCGCTGGCCTAGATCCGGCCGCAGCACCGCGCCCAGAAGAAGGCCGTGGATGACCAGCACATACGCAGCTAAGGCAAGCTTCCCTACAGCTAGTGTTTTCCCGGATCTGTCAGGCACACGACACTGCCTACTAGGAGGGCGCTGAGCTTACAATGCTCGCTGTGACCCACCCCGTAGACCAGTGCCTCTCTGTGGCAATCGTGAGCGCGCCGTGATAGGTTCGCATTCGAAACATAACGCCTAAATGCCACGCGCTCGGTGGCGTGAAGTTTGCCTCAGCGTTGCCCACTGACGTAAGGCGGCCTTCATTGGCCGACGTCGTGGCGAGGAGCACCGCGGTGTCTCAAACCTTGCGCTGTGCGTTGATCGGCAGCGGTGGACAGTTGATTGCTTGCGCGGAGCACCTGCTCGCAAAAGGCCATGCGGTTGCTTGCGTCATCTCCGACTGCCCGCAGGTCAGCGCATGGACCAAACAGCGCGGCGTGACACAGATTGATCGTGACCAGGAGGTCGTGCGTTGGCTCACGCGAGAGCCTTTCGACTACCTGTTGAGCATTGTGAACCACGCCATCACCGCGCCCGACGTGCTGGCATCACCCAGCCGTGGCGCAATCAACTATCACGATGCGCCCTTGCCGGAATACGCCGGATTCAACGCGACCTCTTGGGCCATTTTAGAAGGCCGCTCCTCGCACGCCGTGACCTGGCACGAGATGACCGCAGACGTGGACGCGGGTCGCATCTTACTTCAGCGCAAGGTCGACATCACCGACGACGACACCGCGTTTACGTTGGGGGTCAAGTGCGCGGACGCGGCGTTGAGCAGCTTTGCGACGCTCGTGGAGCAAATGGAAGGCGATGCTCTTTCCGGGGAGGCGCAGGGCGCCCGGCGCAGCTTCCACTTTCGCTCGGATAGACCCGACATCGGACTCATCGATCTGGCACGTCCCGCCCGCGAAGCTGTCGCTCTGGTCCGGGCACTCGATTTCGGTCCAGACGACAACTGGATGTGCAGACCTAAGCTGCATACCCCTGCTGGGTTTCTGATCGTCACGGCGGCGCGCCTCGATCCCACTCGCGATGGCGACCCAGGCTGCGTGTTAGCGATCTCCGATCTGAGTATCGATATCGCCACCCCCGAGGGGGCGCTGTGTCTATTCGGGCTTGCGAGCTTGGAAGGCGCAACCCTCAGCACAGCACAGGCAGCAGAGCAGTTCGGACTGTCAGTTGGACAGACGTTGCTCGCCCTCGATCAGGCGACGCACGACGCCGTCCGTGAGCTCGATCCGCTCGTGACCAAACACGAACGCTTCTGGGTCGACCGGCTTTCGACCTTGCGCGGGCCCTTCCTACCAGAGTTTTGCACGCATGCCGGGCCGCCGTTACCCCAGGTCCTGACGCAGGCGTGGCCAGTCTCCCTGCTAGAGGCGTCATCGGAGCAGCGGCGCAGCGCATTGCTAGCAGCGGTGGCCGCTTATCTCGCACGTGTGAACGAAGCGGGGCCCTTCGACCTTGCGGCGCATCACGAGCTTCTTGAGTGCTTACGGCCGCTATACGCCACGACCACGCCGCTGCGCTGCGAAGTCAACGTTGAGGCCTCGTTTGGCGAGCTACGCGAGCGAGCGGGCCAGGAGCTTTTAGCCAACGCCAAGCGGCAAACCTACGCGCGCGACGTGGTGTCGCGTTACCGCGTGCTGCGCGAGCGCGCCCCCGATACATCCTCACTTCCGATCGGGGTGCGCTTCGCCGATGCGGAAGCTTACGCGGCAACGTTCTCGGATCCGTTGTCAGCAGCTCAGCTCGAGGAAACTTACCTTACTTTTGTCGTGAGCGACACGGCGCCCGACTACGCGCTCATGTACGACAGTGCGGCGCTTGCTCCCGATCTGGCAGCGGCCCTTGCCGAGCGCATAGACGTGCTACTGCGCGCCGGACTCGAGCAGCCAAATACGCCGGTCTTTCGCCTGCCTATGGTGTCGAGCGCCGAACGCGAGCTCCTGCTTACGACATGGCAGGACACGGCGCGCGACTACCCGTCGGATCGCTGCGTACATGAGTTGTTTGAGGCTCAAGTAGCGCGCACGCCGGATGGCCGAGCTCTGACTTTCCGCGATCAGCACCTGAGCTATCGCGAGCTCAACCAGCGCGCGAACCATCTGGCTGAGGTGTTACGTCACTCAGGCGTAGAAGCTGGCACGTTGGTGGGGATCTGCGTCGAGCGTTCGGTTGAGATGCTGGTGGGCTTACTTGGTATCTTGAAAGCAGGGGCGGCGTACGTCCCGCTCGACCCCGTGTACCCCCGTGAGCGCCTGTCGATTATGCTCGAAGATTCCAAGGCTAAGGTCCTGGTCACCCAGCGGCACCTTATCCCGAAGCTTCCACCCCACGATGCGCATATAATATGTGTAGAGGAGCTGCAGACAAACGGGACACCGCTACTGTCTAACGTTCCGTCTGGCGCCACGCCAGAGTCGCTCGCTTATGTGATCTTTACCTCGGGGTCGACCGGTCGGCCCAAAGGAGTGATGATCGAGCATCGTAACGTTGCCAACTTCTTTACCGGCATGGACGAAGCGATAGGTGGCGAGAGCGAGCCGGGCGTTTGGCTCGCGGTCACCAGCATTTCCTTTGATATCTCAGTGCTCGAGCTGCTTTGGACATTGGCCCGTGGCTTTGAGGTCGTGATTCAGGAGGAGAGTGACCGCGCATCACTTGGCAAACAGAGTAAGCCACACCAGAGGTCCGCTTCGGCGAGCCTGCCTATGGACTTCGGGCTGTTCTATTTTGCCGCCGACTCCGCCAGCGAACGTCAAGGAAACCCCTATCGTCTGTTATTGGAAGGCGCGAAGTTCGCAGATAGTCATGGCTTTCGCGCTGTATGGACGCCCGAACGGCATTTTCACGCATTTGGGGGCCTGTATCCCAACCCGGCGGTCACGACCGCGGCCCTTGCCACGATTACGCAGAACGTGCAGTTGCGCGCGGGCAGCATCGTACTGCCGCTCCATAACCCCCTGAGGGTCGCAGAAGATTGGGCCGTAATCGATCAACTCTCGAGCGGGCGTGTCGGACTATCCTTTGCCTCGGGTTGGCACGTGAACGACTTTGCGTTCATGCCGGACAACTATGAGAACCGAAAGGAGGTCATGTGCGAGCACATCGAGACGGTGCTCAAGCTATGGCGCGGTGAGAAGGTCAGCGTGATCAACGGCGCCGGGCAATCGATCGAAGTTTCAGTCCTGCCCCGACCTTACCAGCAGCGCCCTCCATTTTGGCTCGCGTCTGCGGGCAGCGTGGAAACGTTCAAGCTAGCCGGACGCCTGGGCGCCAACGTGCTGACTAATATGCTCGGGCAGGACCTGGCGGATCTAACTACTAAGTTCGCCGCTTACCATGCGGCGCGACGCGACGCCGGTTACGAGGGGGCCGGCACGATCTCGGTCATGCTGCATACCTTCGTGTGCGACGATACTGAGCGGGCGCGCGCGCTCGTACGCAAGCCATTTTGTGATTACCTTGCAAGCTCTTTTGATCTGACGAAAGTGGCGCCGTTCATGTTTCCGGCGTTCAAGCCGCCTTCTCAGTCCGGGGCTTCCGCCTTCGATGCTGCGAGCCTGACGCCCGAGGACATGGCTGCCCTGCTCGAGCACGCTTTCGATCGATACTTCGAGACCGCCGGCTTGTTCGGTACGCCGGAGCGCGCCTTGCTGCTGGTGGAGCAACTCAAAGAGATCGGGGCCACGGAAGTGGCGTGCCTCGTCGACTTTGGCGTCGATGAGGATGTGGTGCTCGATAACCTTGTGCACCTGGATCGATTGCGCCAGTTGGCAAATCAGCCGGCCGTTAGCACGGCCGTTTCGTCGCCGGATGAGAGCTACAGCATCGCGGACCAGATTTGGCGCCGCGGCGTCACGCACCTGCAGTGCACACCCACCATGGCGCGGGTGCTGCTCAGCGATCCGGAATCACGCGAGAGTCTGCGCGGACTCAAGAAGTTGATGCTCGGTGGCGAGGCCTTACCCGCGGACCTGGCCGCAGCGCTGGCTGCTCTGGTCACAGGGAAGATCGTCAACATGTACGGACCTACGGAGACCACGATTTGGTCTACCACCGCCGAGGTCAGCAAGACTGGGGAGCCGATTACGATCGGTAAGCCTATCGCAAACACCGTGGTGCGCATCGTCGATACCCAGCGTGAGCTTGTGCCGATTGGCGCAAAAGGTGAGTTGTGCATCGGTGGCGCAGGCGTCGTGCGAGGATACTTGGGTCGACCTGACCTTACCCTCGAACGCTTCGTACCCGATCCGTATGCTGCCGGGCAGCGGCTTTACCGTACGGGCGATCTGGCGAGATATAATAGACAAGGTTGCATCGAGTTCCTCGGCCGCCTGGATCAGCAGGTCAAGGTTAACGGTTACCGTATCGAGCTCTCTGAAATCGAGAACGTGCTCTCGCGGCACTCGGCGGTGCGTCAGAGCGTGGTGCTCGCGCGGTCCGACGAGGGGCCGCTGCAGCTGGTAGCCTACGTCGTGTTGACGGGCCAAGACGCACCCCTGACGAGCGAGAAGGAGCGGGTACGGCAGTGGCAGCGCGTCTGGGAGGACACCTATCAACAGGCGCGTGAAGCTGCCGCCGGTTCCGATCCGCGCTTCAACATCGCAGGTTGGAACAGCAGCTACACCGGCGAGCCGATTCCGGCGGGCGAGATGCGCGAATGGCTCGATGCCACCCTGCAGCGCATTGTCGCGCTGAAGCCACGCAAGGTGCTCGAAATAGGCTGCGGCACAGGCATGCTGCTCTATGGCCTGACGCCACACGTGGAGCACTACACAGGTGCAGACCTCTCTTCGCATGCGCTGGAGACGATCCGAAGGGAGCTGAGCGAGGAGGAACGTCGCAAGGTCAGTCTGCTGCATCAGCCAGCGCACGCGCTCGAGGGCCTGGCGGCTGAGTCGTTTGACACGATCATCGTCAACTCGGTCGCCCAGTATTTCCCGGACGCGCAATATCTGCTGCAGGTGTTGAGTCGCGCCTGTGAGCTGGTTGCCGATGGCGGGCAGATCTTCATCGGCGACGTGCGCAGTCTCGCGCATCTAGACGCGATGCAAACCGCCGTGGAGCTGCAACAGGCACCATCCCACACGGAAGGTGAGGCGTTGCTGGAGCGTATTAGTCGGCGTGCGTCCCAGGAGAATGAGCTCCTGCTCGCCGAAGCGTTTTTTCACGCAGTGCGCCGCAGCTTGCCGCGCCTGAGTGGGGTGGATGTGCAGCTCAAGCGTGGCCTGGCTCATAACGAGCTGAGCTGTTTTCGCTACGATGTTGTGCTGCGAGTGGGGTCGGGCCTGCCCGCGCTGCCGCGGGAGCTGGCTTCGACCGCCGACCCAGTGCGTGCCCAGGGCCTCGATAGCCTCGACGCAATTACGGCTCAGCTGGCCACGCGGCCCACGATGCTCGTGCTCACCGATGTGCCGAACGCCCGGCTTGTGCGGCTTGGTGCAGCACGACGCCTGCTGTCTTCGAGCGGTACGGCGACCGCTGAACAGGCGCGCCGCCTGCTTAGTGAAGGTGCACTGCACGGGGTCGACCCCGAGGCTCTGTATACGCTGCACCCGGAGTATGACGTTCAGATACGTTGGGCGCGCTCCTCCGATCCGTGGTGCTTTGACGCGGTGCTTTGTCGGCGCGACAAGCTGCCTGACGGCCCGTGGCCCCTCGAGCCGCCCGCAAGCGGTGGCGCGCCCGAGAGCTACGCCAATCAGCCAACGAGACCCCGCGACTCAGACGACCTTACTGACCAGCTACGCAGCCATCTGCGCGAGTTTCTGCCTGAGTACATGGTACCCAATCGTTTTGTTGTGATGGATGCCTTTCCGCAGACGCCAAATGGCAAGATCGACCGCAACGCGCTACCCGCGCCCCAGCACAGCGTGCGCAGTATCGCCGCGGAATACACCCCGCCCAGCAACGATCTCGAACGCCAAATCGCAGAGGTTTGGCAACAGGTCCTGCACCTTGAGCAGGTTGGCCGCAAGGACAACATCTTCGATTTGGGGGCCAACTCCTTGCTGACCGTCGAAGCCGCTAACCGCTTGTCCCTGGTTCTAGGGAGTAAGGTTCCCCTGGTGAGCATGTTTCGCTTTCCCACGGTGGAGAGCTTGGCTTTGCATCTCGGTGATGGGGGGGCTCCCCCAGCGCAGGCCGAGGAGCGCTCTCGCGCCCGGGAGAACCGACGCAAGGCTGCTGCGGAGACGCGTCGTCAGTTGCGGGCTGAGAAGGGGGTCCCATGAACGAGGAAGACAGCGACCCAGAGGTGTCCGCAGCAGACACCGCGATCGCGATCATCGGCTTTGCGGGGCGCTTTCCAGGGGCGGCGAGCGCACAAGCGTTCTGGGCAAATCTGCGCGATGGGGTCGAGTCCATTCGCTCTCTGGATGACTAAGCGCTGCTTGCAGCGGGCGTC
>JBBSJC010000051.1:0-24174 GCA_038257655.1 Polyangiales bacterium
ATGTTGATGCGGTGTTCGAGGCCGCTGAACGGGCCGGCAGCCGTGGTCCAAAACGCGGTCGTGGCAGCGGAGGTAATGGTGATTCCCCGCTCTTGCTCTTGGATCATGTAGTCCATCGTGGCAGCGCCATCGTGGACTTCACCGATCTTATAGTTCACGCCCGTGTAATAGAGAATGCGCTCAGTGGTCGTGGTTTTCCCGGCGTCGATATGCGCCATAATGCCGATATTTCGGTATGTATCGAGGGGGAAGGTCACGGTGGTTTCTCGAGCGAGTCTCTTGGGTGAACTAGGATGGGTGGGTACTAAGGTGAGCTGCGGAGCGAGGGAAAACGGAAACTAAGGTGCCAGAAACACGAGAACCCTCCCCGAGCCCAGCAACCACCCGCGGGTCGCTATCTAGTCGGAGAGGGCTTTCGAAATCATCTACTCAAACCGTCACTCTCGAGGAGTGCGCGGGCCCCTGCTAGGGGGTGTTGACCTTCATGCGGCAGAAGGCAGCCTGATGATTTCGTCTATGGTGATTCCGTCATTAAGTCTTCGGAGTCTCCAGCTGGTTGAAACGAAAAGGGGCGCGTGCCCCTGTGAATGAAACAGCCCGCCATGCAGCGGGGCAGAACGACTACCAGCGGTAATGGGCGAACGCTTTGTTGGCGTCGGCCATCTTGTGCGTGTCGTCCTTCTTCTTGACGGAGTTGCCGCGGCCCTGTGCGGCCTCGACGAGCTCGGCGGCAAGGCGCTCGGTCATCGTCTTCTCGCCGCGAGCGCGCGAGTATTGGATGATCCAACGCATTCCGAGGGCCACGCGGCGCTCGGGACGAACTTCAACCGGCACCTGGTAGGTCGCACCGCCGACACGACGGCTCTTGACCTCGACGCGCGGCTTGACGGAATCCATCGCCTTACGGAAGACCTCGATCGGGTCCTCTTTGTATCGGCTCTGGATCACATCGAAAGCTCCGTACAGGATGCCTTCTGCGGTCGACTTCTTGCCACCGAGCATGATCACGTTCGTGAACTTGGCGACGAGACGGTCCCGGTACTTGGGATCGGGCAAAATCTTGCGCTTAGGAACTTCGCGGCGACGCGGCATGGTCCTCTACCTTACTTCTTCGGGCGCTTGACGCCGTACTTGGATCGGCCCTGCGTGCGGCTGGCCTTGTTGGTGTTCGAGGGACCCGCTGCGCCGGAGGCGTCAAGCGAGCCACGGACCACGTGGTAACGAACGCCGGGAAGATCCTTCACGCGGCCGCCACGGATGAGCACAACGGAGTGCTCCTGAAGGTTGTGACCTTCGCCGGGGATGTAAGTGGTGACTTCAATGCCATTCGAGAGGCGCACGCGAGCGACCTTGCGCAAGGCCGAGTTCGGCTTCTTGGGCGTGGTCGTGTAAACGCGAACGCAGACACCGCGCTTCTGCGGGGAGCTGTCGAGGGCGGGCGAGTCGGTCTTCGCGCGCCGCGCCTTGCGCCCATGGCGCACGAGCTGGTTGATAGTCGGCATCGATCCTCAGGAACGTGAATAGTGGGTTCGTCGCAACGGTGGCTATCCACAGTGCAGGCCGTCCACACCCCGGGCTCGGGGAGGCGGAAGAGTAGCGACGGCGTCTAGTCTGTCAAGGCTTGGAGCGCCATGAATGGATCAAATTGGATCAAGGTTGCTGTTCTTCGATCCAACGCTGCAGATCCGGGGGTAACTGGCGTCGCACGGGCGCGACGCTCTCGGGCACGAAGCGCACATGCGCATCGAGGATCCCCAACACGGCCAGGCCGGCGAAGACGGCGAAAGCGCCAATGTTCGTGTTGCGCCATAGGGCTTCGCGCTGGCGCGCTTCGTCGACGAGAGCAGGGCTAGGACGTTCGTCGCGCAGCCGTTGGTGGGCGAGGAAGCTGACGCCGCTGACGGCTGCAGCGATTCCCTGGGACATCGCTAAAGCGACACCTAAGCCGCTGTGACCATTCTGAAACTGGCCGATACCGAAGGGCAGCGAGGCCACCCAGCGGCTGTTTTGGTTGCGCAGCTCGCCCTGCTCGGCAAGCCCGACCAGTCGCGCAAGGTTGTCACGACGCTGCTTTTCGGCGTCGCGTCTGCCGCGCAGCGTTTCCTCGAGCCTGCGCTGCTCTTCCTGAAGCTGAGCTTGCGCGGCGCGCTGCATTTCGCTTTTGGTTTGCTCGAAAAGTGCCAGCACTTCAGTGGGGAACGCGAGTGGGTCGAGCATGTACTCGGGCTCCTCGGCAAGCAGTAGGCGAAACTGCTCCTTGGCGCGGGCAGGCTCGCGCACGAAAAGCAGGCTCGCTGCCAGGTATTTGCGCGATTCGAGCACGAGTAGCCGGTCGCCGATCCGCGGCGGATTGGTGCCGACGAGCGCGCTGAAGGCGGCCACGGCTCGCGGATAGGCTTGGGCTTCGTAGGCTTGGCGCGCCTGCTCGAAGTCGCCCAGGTCATCGGCGTGTGCGGGCGCGACGAAGCAGGCGACGCCCACGCTGAACGCGAGCGCAGCCAACAGGCTTTGAAATCGATCAGCGCGGAGCACTCGGGACGAGGTCGACATTGAGCTGCGTTACCTGACCGGCGCGCAGCTGGACTGAACCTGTATAGGGCTCACGCCCTGGGGCTGTCACGGAAATCTGATGGGTTTCAAGCATCGAGCGTGAAATGGGGACCGTGATGATACTGCGCGTGCGTCCAGCAGCGAGACCATCGCCGACGCTGACGTCTGCCGGTACGTCACCTACGATGTAGAGGCGTGCGGCGCGGAACGGGAGCTTGACGGTCACTACCGTCTCGCCGGGGCCGGGGGGGATCTGCATCGTGACTTCTTTTTCGCTGCAGCAGCCGTGGGCTCCGACGAAGCGAAACGTGTGGCGGCCGGGCTCAAGCTCCAGCATTCGAAAGGATGGACCAAACGGCCGGGGGGCGGCCCCATCTACGCTGACCGTGACGTTGGCGGGCTCCGGGTCGAATACGACGGTACGCGGGCCGGTGAGAGTGACGGGCTTTGGACGTGGGCGCACAGGACGCTTTTCAGGACGATCGTCGGGTGGTGCCGAGGAGGTCTGAGCGGGCTTAGCGCCCATCGACGACGACGACGGTGCGACTTGTTCAGCCGGCTGCGGACGCGACGTCGCCAAGCCCTCGACCCGTGCGCTCTGTTCGCTTCGACGCACCGATACGGCCACGGATTTGGGTGCGAACGTGACCCAGAGCGCAGCGAAAATCCCGAGCGCAAGCGCCGCGGCCGCCAGCCGCAGGAACACCAGTTTACGTGATGAGCGACCGAGGGCGCGCACGAGCGCCAGCGCTTGGGCGTTTCCATCGTCGATGGCGAGCACGCGATCCAGGCGGTCGATCGCGGGCAGCCGCTCACGGCGCTGTACGAACCCGCGCGCGTCGGCGATCAAGCGTGCGAGCACCTGGGCGCGCAAGCGAGCCGCTTCCTCGGCGGGATTCGCGAAGTACCGCTCCAGCGCAGCCTGCGGATCGTCGATACCGACATCGGTCAGAAGCTCGAGTAGAGCGGCCGCAAGGTCCGTCGCGCGTGCGTAACGTTGCGACGGATCCTTGGCGAGGCAGCGCATGATCACATCGCGCAGCGGACGACCGATCGAGGGCCGCGCGACCAAGGGGTCGGTCGGAGTGCAGTCGACGACGCGCTTGAGCACTTGGTGCGGGTTTTTGCCGGGAAATGGCAGGTTACCGGTGGCCATCCAGTACAAAATCGTGCCCAGGGAAAACACGTCGCTGCGCGGATCCGCATCGCCACGTTCGACCTGCTCAGGGGCCATGTGCGACGGCGAGCCCAGAATTTGGCCGGTGGCGGTCATGGCCGACACGTTAGGGTCCAGCATGTCTGCGATGCCAAAGTCAGTCAGCTTGACCAATCGCTGCTCGTGCAGGAGCACGTTCTCGGGCTTGACGTCGCGGTGCACGATGCCGTGCTCGTGCGCTTCCGCGAGGGCATGCGCGAGCTCGACTCCGATGCAGGCGGCGATTTCGACGGGTAGATCGCTGGTACTATCGACGAATGTCCTGAGCGTGGGACCGGTCAGAAGCTCCGTGGCGATGTAGGCGTTTTCAGAGTCGTTGTCGCTGTAATCGTAAATCTGGAGGATGGCGCGGTGCTTGAGCTTGGCGACGGCGCGGGCCTCGCGGGAGAAACGCGCGCGCGCTTGCTCCGTGCCCCGCAGGTGCGGGTGCATGACTTTGATCGCAACTAGCCGATCGAGCCGTCGATCGCGGGCGCGGTACACCGTCGCCATGCCGCCGTGGCCCAGCTCCTCGCTGATCTCGTAACGTTCGATTCGTGGAAGCACCGTGTCGGTTCCGAATCCTATCGTGGCAGGACTTTGATCCTAACGTGGTAAAGCCTTGGGCTTTACATGAGTTCGCGCTCTCGGTAAATCGCGCGCCGTGTACATCACCCCGACGCCCTCCCCCCTGACCCCACACGAGGCGGCTCTGCGCCTTGCACGGACGAAGAAAGGTCTGGCGTGGCTGGACGGCGGCTTGACCCACGGTCGGGAGGGACGCTTTTCGTTTGTAGGCACAGGACCTACCGAGGTTCGGACCGTCGCGGCGGGTCAAGACGCGCGCTTGTGCCTGGCTGAGCTTGGCGCGCCGCAGCCGATTGAAGCGCAACTTGGAGAGCTCGCTGGTGCGATCTCCCCCGAGGACGTTCCGCGCTGGATCGGCCGTTTGAGCTACCAAGCACTTGAAGCTATCGGCCCGCGCGCGGATGAACAAATGTCCGGGCTGCCGGGCCTGCAGTTTGCGAAGTATGACGCGCTCTACGCGTTCGATCACGAGGCGACAAGGGGCTTTGTGGTGGGCGACGATCGCCCAACGTGTGAACGGTTGTTGTCGCGACTAGCCGCGGCGCCAGAGGACGCGCTCCAGTTCGAGGTCGGCATGATCGCGACTACCGCTGCGCGCGCCCATTGCGCGGCAATTGAGCGCGCCCTTGCCCACATTCGGGAGGGCGACATCTACCAGATCAATCTCGCCCGCTGCTTTGAAGGATCTTTCACCGGATCGGCTTTGGGCTTGTTCCTTCGCATGCGGGACGAAAGCCCGGTCCCTCTCGGCTTGTACTTGGAGTCGGGCGCGCAAGCCCTGTTGGGCTGCAGCATGGAGCGCTTTCTGCGCTTTCGGCGCAGCGATGGCTCGCTTTGGACATCGCCGATCAAGGGCACCCTAAAGCGCAGCGGCGAGGATGACGCCGAGGCCCAGCGTTTGCGCGCCGATCCCAAGGAACACGCCGAACACGCGATGATCGTGGATCTGATGCGCAATGATCTCGGGCGCGTGGCGCACTACGGAAGCGTCGAGGTCGCCGAGCTGATGGCGGTATTGCCGTTTGCGGGGCTGTCGCACCTCGTGAGTACCGTCTGTGCGCGCGCGCCGCGGGACCTGGGGCTCGATACGCTCTTGCATGCGACGTTTCCGCCAGGCAGCGTGACTGGCACGCCCAAGCGGCGGGCCATGGAGATCATCGCCGCGCTCGAGCCTTTTTCGCGCGGTGTATACACGGGCGCGTATGGCTTTATCGATCGCTTGGGCGGCTTGTCGCTAGCGGTTGCGATTCGCACGGCTGCCACCGATGGTCGCGCGGGCTCAGTCAGATATTTCGCGGGTGGTGGGATCGTCGAAGCCAGTGATGCGCAGCGCGAAACCGCGGAAACCGAGCTCAAAGCTCAGGTGTTCACGCGCGCGATCAGGCGCTAGATGCGCCACAAGCCAGGCAGTCATGGACTATGGATGCTCAGAACGGTCAGCCATCAGCCATGGACGCTCAGAACGGGATGTCGTCGTCGCCACCGCCACCACTATCGTAGTCGGGCCCCCCGTCGTAGCCGCCTTCCTGGCCCCCAGTACCAGCGCCAGCACCAGCAGCGCCTCCAGTAGCGCCGCCGCGTTCAGCGCCGCCGCCCATGCTGCGACCGCCGCCACCACCACCCCCGCCACCTCCACCGCCGCTGCCAACTAACCCGATGTTGTTGGCGTTGATTTCGGTGGAGTAGCGTTTGCCGCCGTCTTTGTCTTCCCAGCTGCGGGTTTGGATGCGGCCCTCAACCCAGATCGTGCGGCCCTTAGACAAGATCTTGTTGAGCGCCTCGGCGCGCTTGCCCCACACGACGACCGTATGCCAATCGGTGCGCTCTTGGCGCTCGCCAGTGCGGTTGAGGAATGACTCGGAGGTGGCGAGGCGAATGCGCAACACGGCTTGGCCGCCCTGCGTGAACTTGAGCTCGGGATCCACCCCGAGATTGCCAACCAAGATCGCCCGATTCAGACCTTCCGCCATGATGCCGTCTCCTCTATCGCATCTGCGCGATGGCGTACTACCCCGCGCGATGGCGGACCATACCACGCGCTTTCCAGCCGGCGAGGGCGTGGCTGTTGCGCAGCAGGGTGAGGACGGGCGCCACGCCCTGCGCGGGCGCACGGCTGCAAGTTAGCGCGCGGCGGGGGTCAAAGTCGCTTCGTCGCGCAGCACCATGGCGAGCTGGGTCTCGATCTCGTCGAGCTTTCGCCCGTGAAACTGGGGGCCGATTTCGCCGCGTGCGTGCTCCGCTTCGATCTGTCGGGCAGCGTCGAGCAGCAAGGTCTTGCGCTCAGCCAGCACACGCTTGCGATCGGCGATCATCGCCGGATTCTCGGTGCTTCGTAGCGCGCGCCACAGGCCGAGCAGCACCGCCAGTGTAAACAAAGCGACTGCGACCCAGCGACCAGGACCGGGGCCAGGGATTCCGTCTATCCGGACCGTGATCGCGCCTAAAGCGGGCTCGGGAGGCGCGCGGCGCACCTGCGCAAAGAGCAGATTACGCCCGTCGTCCTTCACGGGCTCAGCTTTGGGGAAGTCGGTGACACGTAAGGTAAGACCCTCAGGTGCTTCGGCGATCACGCGATAGGTATAGGTGCGAAAGGGCATCGCCACGGGAATGCGTGCGCTTGCGCCTTCGCGCGGCATGTCAAACGTCCAGGCGAGACTGAAGGTGCCCGGCGGAATCGAGCCCTTAATGCGAAAACCCTGGCCTACAACCTCGGTACCGCGCTGGTCGGTCATCTGGTCTTGCCACTGAAAGGCCGTAAAGCCCTCTGGCAGCTTCACGAGCATGCCCTCACTTGGCAGCACGTATACACCCTGCCCTGCATTCGCAACGCGGGCCTGCTGGGTGATGTGCAAGCGATCGTCGCGCAGCTCGACCACCGTTTGACCGATGGCGGAGAACACGAGTTTGTCGTCACGGGTTGTTGCGCTCAGAGGAATGCGCACGCGAAAGCCGCTGTCGTCGGGCAGACGAAAGGGATTGGAGCTGAACTTCGCGCCGCCTGAGACGACATTGACACGGTAAGCCTGACCGGAGCCCACTGCCAACGCGCGGAAGGTATAGCGCCCGTTTGCGTCGGTCTTGGCGCGCTCTTCGGTGCGGCCACCCATGCTCTGCATCACACCGAGCACGATCTCGCCGTTCGCGTAGGGCTTGCCCGACGCATCGACGACATCGATCTGCAGGGTGCCCTTGGGCAGCTCGGGCGCGGGGTCGGCCGTAGGCTTTGAGCTGTCGACTGCGTGTGGGGTTGCGCCGGGAGCCGCGACAGGCGCTGCAGTCGCCTCGCTGGGCGCCGCCAGCGGTGCGGGCGCGCTCGTGCCATGGGCCGGCGCAGCTTGGGGCACAGCCTCTGCCGCTTTGTCGCCCGCGGCGGTCGCTTGCTTCATGCCGCGTTGTTCACGGCCCTGATTGGCGCGATTCATGATCTGCGCAGGGCCCGTCGGCGGTGTGTCTTGGGCCTGAGCAAGGACGTTTGGGAGCGGCGCGCCGAAAAGCAGCACGCCGAGCAACAGCCCCTCTAAAAGCAAGGCGCGCGTGAGCAGCGCTCGTGGAAAGCGCACCTGACTCATGGGCTCTTCTCCTGCGTGCTGAGCTCGGGTGTGGCGAGCTTTGGCGCGCTGAGCTTGGCTTGCGCGATCAAGGCACGCGCTTGGTCGCGGTGCTGCGCCAAATCGTCGTCGAGCTGACGCATGATCTGTTTGGCACGTGCGCGAAACTGCGCGTGCAAGCGATCGAAGTCATCTCCGGACAGCTTGCCGACGTCGCGCTCGAACTCGAGATCCTTCAGGCTGCGCAATACTGCTTCTTTTTCTTCGAGCCACTCCGCTCGACGCTGTGCCGCCTGGGATTGCTCGACCCAACGCATCGTTTCGCCGCCGAGCAGCGCGCGCAAACTGAGCCACACGCAGCAGATGGCGATCAGCAGCGATATTGCTGCGAGCCAGATAAAAAGGGCTGGAAGAAAGTTGGTCATCAGTCGTCGAGCCTCCGCAACTCTTCGTCAAGCGCGCGGTCCATCGCGTCATCTTTGGGTTCCTTTGGTTGGACTCCATCCGCTGCTGTCATCAGTTGACTGCGCTTGACCCAACGTCGACCGAGCACGGTGATGCCGCCCGCTGCGAGCAAGATCGCGACGACTGGCACGGCCCATAACGCGCGGTCGAGCCCCTTATCTCGCGGGATGGCGATAGCCTTTGCGCCGTAGCGCTCTGAGTATTCGTCCTGGATCTCAGTGACCGGTTTACCCGCGGCCAGATCGAGTCGCAGCTCTGCGCGTTTGCCCTCGGCCCATTCGCAGATGCACGAGGACAAAGGCAAGCGTGCGCACCCGCCGCACTGACACAATACGCGCTCAAACAGCTGTTTTTCTTCGGCCGAGTGCATCTCGACATGGCCGGCCATGGCCGAGCTCGTGTCTTGGGCGAATGCGCTGCTCACACCCAGAGCACCAAGCACGGTTAGTAAGATTACCAGCATCCAGGTTGCCATCGCCGGTCGCGGAGAAAAGCCACCGCCCGAGGACAGCGGACTCTTCACACTCTCGAGCAGCTCGCGCATCGACGGGGCGATCGCCACGAACGCACCGAACAAGAACATCAGGCCGCCTATCCAAATCCAGACCACCAGCGGACGCACAATCACCCGGAAGGTGCCGAGCTTGGTCTCGGGATTGACCGAGCTCATGATCACGTACACGTCGTCGTGCAGGGTCGAGCGAATCGCGACCTCCGTCGTCGGCATCTCGGGATGGGTGCGATAGATGAACTTGGCTGGGGAAACGTGGCCGACTGCCTTACCGTCTTGAAGCACGGTCATGTCGGTGAAAATCATGCGTTTGTTCGGATCGACTTCCATGCGCGGCTTGTCGAAGCGGATCTGATAGTTGGCAACTGTGAGTGCCTGTCCCGGCCGCAGCGCGGCTTCCTTTTCGACGTCGTAGGCTGCGCCCGTGAAGCCCAAATACATCGACACGATGCCCGCATGCACGATGTAACCGCCGTAACGGCGCTTGGCGCGTGATACGAGCGAGAGCAGCGCGGTGAGCACACCCTCGTTGGCGTTCTTCATGCGCACGGCGGTGCCGCGCCAAAACTCTTGGCCGATCGTGCCCATCACGAACGTGCAGAGAAAAACGCTGGTGGCGGGCGAGGCGCCGAAAATCACCGCGAGCACGCGGCCGGTCATCGTCTCGTAAATCGCTTCGCTCTCTACGTACGGAGGAAAGCCGAGGGAGGGGCCGACGAGGATGTGCAGCGCGAGCATCACCAGCGCAGCGACCGTCGGTATGCGGAAGGCGAGCATCAGATTCTTGCCCGTCGCGCGACGCCAGGAGATCAAAGGACCGATGCCGGTGAGCAGCATCAGTACCAGCCCGAGCGGCACCATCCACTTATTGTAGAAGCCGGGGCCGACGGTGACTGTTTCGTCGCGCACCCATTCGCTGATCAGCGGAAAGGTGGTGGCGATCAGCACGAATACCATCATCCCGAGCAGCACCCAGTTTTGCATCAGAAACGCGAACTCACGACTCAGCAGCGAGTCGATGCGGTGCACGCTGCGTAGCAGCGGTAGGCGATAGAAAATCAGGCCGAGACACACCACGCAGAGAAACACCAGGTACCAGGCGAAGTAGATGCCGATGTCGCTGCGTGCGAACGAGTGGACGCTCGCGATTAGACCGGAGCGCGTCAGGAACGTGCCGAAGATGGTCATGATGAACGTCAGGCACATCAAAAAGACGTTCCATACTTTCAACATGCCGCGTCGCTCTTGGATCATCACCGAATGCAGGTACGCGGTACCGACAAGCAGTGGCATAAAGGCCGCGTTTTCGACCGGATCCCAGGCCCAGTAACCGCCCCAACCGAGCTCCTCGTAGGACCACAGACCGCCGAGCAGGTTACCGAAAGCCAAAAACGTCCAGGCTGCCAGTGACCATTTGCGTGCGGCGTATATCCACTCCTCCTTCAAGCGTCCTGTAACCAGGGCCGCGATGCAGAAGGCGAACGGGACTGACCAACCGACAAAGCCCATGTAGAGCGTGGGCGGGTGGATCATCATCCAATAGTTCTGAAGTAATGGGTTCAACCCTTCGCCATCGACGGGCACGCTGGCTGCGGACACGGAGAACGGATTGGCCGCAAACAGCATCAGCAAGGTGAAGAAGCCGATGATGCTCATCAGGGTGGCGAGCACGTAGGGCTGCAGCTCGCGATAGCGGTGCTTGAGCCACCAGGTGACGAGCACCGTCCAGACCGAAACCAGGAACGTCCACCACAAGAGGGAGCCATCCTGACCGCCCCAAAGCGCGGTGACCAGGTAGTACCAGGGCATCGAGCGATCGCTGTAGCGGGCGACGTAGCGAATGCGAAAATCGTGGGCCTGAAACGAGTACGCCAGCAAGAACACGGTCAGCGCTACGAGCGCGCAGGTCGCAAAGACACCAGCGCGCGCGGCGGGCAAAAGATGAGTGCGGCCTCGTCCGCTCGCGACCGAAGTTGCGAATGCGTAACCGGACGCAACGAGCACGGCGCACAAGACAGCAGTGCCGAGACTGGGAAGTTCGATGAGCGGCATAGGGCACGCGGATCATGCCACATTCATCCACGCCAGCGAGCGCAAGGAGGTGGGAAGGAGATGCACACACTACACCACCAAGTGCTAGAACCTACGTATGGGGGATGAAGTGCTTTCTTTGCGTCTACAGGGTGGCTGCCTGTTCCTGCTAATGGCCGCGGTGATAGGTGGCGCTGCTTGCGGCGGATCCGCCGCCAATTCAGCAGGTAACACTGCGGGTGCTGGGGGTGCCGCGATCAACGTCGCTGTGGCCGCCGGCCTGTGGGCAGCGGGCGGCGGCTGCAACCTGCAAGGCTGTCCCTATGGCAGCTACTGCAATGGGGCGAGCGGCTTTTGCGACACACGAACCTGCCTCAAAGGCTGTCCCGAAGGCACCGAATGCAACGAGGGGCTGGATCGTTGCCAAGATCCAGCCCCCGCGTCACCGCCCAGTGATTTTCTGCCTCAGGACATCGAGCGACGCCGCCTCACCCCGTAAGCTCATGCGCGTAGTCGCGCCGCCTGGGACAGCAGCGGCTTGCCGCTCCCCCTCAATGGCTGCGCCTCAGTTGCTGTCCTCGAACTCGGCGTCGATGACTCCGTCGTCCTTCTTTTCCTTCTTAGCCGCGCCACCTGCTGCGGGACCCGCTCCCGCTCCCGCACCGGCACCAGCGGCCGCGTTGTAGGCGACCTGAGCAATCTCGTGCATCGCCTTCTCCAGGCTTTCGGCGCCGCTTGCGATCGCGGCGTGGTCTTCCTTGTCCAGGGCGGCGCGTAGATCCTTCAGCTTGGCTTCAATTTCGGTGACCTTGTCCGCAGGCAGCTTGTCCTTGGCGTCGGCCAAAGACTTTTCTACGCTCCAGCAGAGTTGGTCCGCGCGGTTACGCTGTTCCACCTGGTCGCGGCGCACCTTGTCTGATTCTTCGTTGGCCTTGGCGTCGTCGACCATCTTCTGGATTTCGGACTCGTTGAGGCCGCTGTTGGCAGTGATCGTGATCTTCTGATCTTTGCTCGTCGCTTCGTCGCGACCGGTCACGGACAGAATGCCGTTGGCATCGATATCGAAGATGACCTTGATCTTCGGCACGCCGCGCGGGGCGGGCATGATTCCTTCAAGGTGAAAGCGTCCGAGCGTGCGGTTGTCGCGGGCCTGGGCGCGCTCGCCCTGGAGCACGTGAATTTCGACCTTGGTCTGACTGTCGTCGGCGGTGGAGAAGGTCTCCTCGCGACGGGTGGGAATCGTAGTGTTGCGCGGGATAAGCGTGGTCATCACGCCGCCCAAGGTCTCGACGCCGAGCGACAGCGGCGTAACATCGAGCAGTACGAGATCCTTGACGTCACCCGAAAGCACGCCGGCCTGGATCGCCGCGCCGATCGCCACGACCTCGTCCGGGTTCACACCGCGGTGGGGCTCCTTGCCGAAGAACTTCTTGACGGCTTCGGCCACCATCGGAATGCGCGTGGAGCCACCGACGAGTACGACCTCGTGGATGTCTGCCGCCGTCTTATTCGCATCGGCCAGCGCCTTCTTGCTCGGCTCGAGTGTGCGCTGCACCAGGTCCTCGATCATCTGCTCAAGCTTGGCGCGGGTGAGGCGAAGATTGAGATGCTTCGGGCCCGTGGCATCCGCCGTCAAGAACGGCAGATTGACCGTGGTCTCAAGCTTCGAGCTCAGCTCGATTTTGGCCTTTTCCGCAGCGTCCTTCAGGCGCTGCAGCACCATCTTGTCCTTGGAGACGTCGATGCCCTGGTCGCGCTTAAACTCGGCGATCAAGTAATCGATGATGCGATGGTCGATGTCGTCACCACCGAGGCGCGTATCGCCGTTGGTGCTGATGACCTGCACGACGTTGTCGCCGACCTCGAGGATCGAGATGTCGAAGGTACCGCCACCGAAGTCGTAGACGGCGATGATCTCGTCCTTCTTCTTGTCCAGACCGTAGGCGAGCGCCGCGGCCGTGGGCTCGTTGACGATACGCTTGACGTCGAGACCGGCGATGCGACCGGCATCCTTGGTGGCCTGCCGCTGTGAGTCATTGAAGTAGGCGGGCACCGTGATGACCGCTTCGGTGACCGACTCGCCGAGGAAATCTTCGGCAGCCTTCTTGAGCTTGCGCAGGATGTTCGAGGCGACCTCAGGCGGACTGAAGGTTTTGTCGCGAATCTGGATGCCCGCGTCCGAGTTGTCGCGCTTGACGACCTGGAACGGCATGCGCTTGGCTTCTTCGACGGTCTCATCGAAGCGACGGCCCATGAAGCGTTTGGCCGAGAACACAGTGCCCTCGGGGTTAGTAATTGCCTGGCGCTTCGCCATTTGGCCGACGAGCACCTGTCCTTGATCGTCCCATGCCACGACCGACGGTGTCGTTCGTTCGCCCTCTTCGTTCACGATCACTTTCGGCTCTTTGCCGTCCATAATCGCCACGACTGAGTTGGTTGTGCCAAGGTCGATGCCGATGATCTTGCCCATGAATCTCTCCTCCGCCACGCGGCCTGCCGCGCCCTGAATCTGGGGGGCAAAGTAACCAGTCGCGCCTGCCCGTCAAGACCTTCAGGCCATCAGGATGTGATGTAGTGAGATTGCGATGACTTCTTGAAGCGGTCCTCGGGACCCCCTTCATGCCCCATTGGCGCCGTCTTGACCGGACAGGAAGCACACGCCAGAAGGCGGCGATGTCTGAGGGCACCGGGTCCGGTCGCGGGCTAGTTTTCATCACCGGAGCCAAGCTCTACTTCATTCTCAGCGGCTTCATCCTACAGCTCGGACTGCCCCGGCTCTTGGGATCGCCCGAGATTTTCGGCCAGTACTCGCTCGCGATGAGCATCGTCAGCGTAGTCAACAACGTGTTGATTGCAGCGACCGTGCAGTCCGTGTCCAAACGCGTGAGTGAGCACCCTGATCTTGCGGGCCCACGCCTGCGCCAGGGCCTCAAGCTGCAGCTCGCGATAGGCGTGCTCTTAGCCGGAGGGCTATTTGTCCTGTCGCCACTGCTCGCACGTTTCGCTTATGACGCAGAGCTGGCGCCACTGTTGCGAATCGCCGCACTGGTACCGCTATGTTACGCGCTCTACGCCGCACTCGTCGGCAGCCTCAACGGACGGCAGTTGTTTCAGCGTCAAGCCGCACTCGACGCCACGTTTTCGACTGTTCGCACCACCGGCATCTTGGGTGCCGCGGCACTCGGCTTTGGAGCGGTCGGCGCCGTGTCCGGCTTTGCGATGGCCGCAGCCGTGATCCTTACTATCGCCTTGTTCGTGGTCGGCACCGGAAGCCGAGGTCCTGGCCTGCCGCTCAAGGCCTGGTTTGCGTTTTTGCTGCCGATCGTCGCCTTTCAAAGCACGCTTAACGGCACGCTTTTGCTCGATGTATGGGTGCTCAAAAACACCGCCGCCGAGCTTGGTCTCGCTGCTGGTTTGCCGATGGCCGCAGCCGCCGATCAGGCGTCCCGTTACGTCGGCTACTACCGCGCGGGTCAGACATTTGCGCTCGTGCCCTATCAGATCATCTTGTCGGTGACCTTCATCGTCTTTCCCTTGGTATCGCGCGCCACGGCCATGGGTGATCACGCGGCCGCGCGCGGACACGTCATCCAGGCGCTGCGTTTTTCGTTGCTCGTGTTGTTCGGCTTGGCGGCGCCGATCGGAGGCGCCGCAGAAGCGCTGATTCGTTTGGCGTACGGCCCCAAGTTTCTGCCGGGCTCGCAGGCCTTGAGCGTGCTGGTGTTCGGCCAAGTGTGTCTGGCCATGTTCGTCATCGTGACGACGATCTTGAGTGGCGCGGGCCGTCCGGGCACACCCGCTTGGATCAGTCTGATCGCGCTGGTGATCGTCCTCGTGGCCAATCGCATGCTTGTGCGCTGGGTGGGGCTCGGCGAGCACACGCTGCGTGCGGCCGCTTTTGCAACGGCACTGGGGCCCACGGTGGCCCTCGGGCTTTCTACGTTTGCTCTGCGCCAGACCTTTGGCGTGATGGTGCCGCTTGCCACCTTCGTGCGCGGCGCCATTTCGGCTGCGGCGGGCTTCTATGTGGCGCGGCTCGTGCCTCAACACACCTTACTTCTGGCACCCGTCGCGATGGTCGCCGGTGGGCTGACCTACGCGGCCATGCTGTTCGTGACGCGCGAGCTCAAGGGCGCCGACGTACAGAACGCGCTTTCCGCGCTGCGAAAGCGTAGGGGCGCGAAGCCCGCCTGAAGTCTCCGCTTTTGCCGCCGGTTTTTTCGTGCAGTGCGATGTCGGTGATCATGATCTCGCGGTCGACCGACTTGAGCATGTCGTAAACCGTCAGCGCAGCGACCGACACGGCGGTGAGCGCTTCCATTTCGACCCCCGTGCGATCGGCGGCACGTACGGTCGCTTCGATGCTCAGGTCCGTGTCTGTGGTGGGCGTAAGCTCGATCTGCACGCCCGTGATCATCACGTGATGACACATGGGAATCAGGGTCGGCGTCTGCTTCGCGGCTTGAATGCCCGCAATGCGAGCGACCGCCAGAACGTCTCCTTTGGGAGTTTGACCGGACAGCAACAAGCGTAAGGTTGCCGCCCGCATGCGCACGGTGCCGCGGGCTATCGCGGTGCGCGTGGTCGCGGCTTTTTCGCTCACGTCGACCATGCGCGCGTTGCCGCGGGCGTCCAAATGGCTGAGCTCGTTGAGCTCGCGTTTCACGGCTTTCTTGCGCGCTGTCACGCGCACAGAAATAGCACGGATTCGCGGCGGCTCAGTTCATCGCTTGCGGTGTGTTCTCATCGGGATCGACGTCGGGCTCGCCGTGCACATCGGGCGCGATTGCCGGGTCGTGGGGATCATGGGCGAACATGAGCCCGTCGGTGCCGATCATGCGCGCCACGAGCTCCACCCGCGAGCGCACACCCAGCTTGGGATAAATGCGCTTCAAGTAGGTGTGGACCGTACCCACCGTAAGATGGGTCTCAGACGCGATCTGACGGGTAGAGGCACCCGACATCAGGAGCCCCACCACATCCCGCTCGCGCGGCGTCAGGGGCGCCCGTGACAGGGCATCCGTCACATCTTCGATGCCCGAGCGGCGTGATTCGTGGCGCATGCGTGCGGCGTAGCTGAGGCCTCGGCCCATGATGCGGGTGGCCCAGCGCGCCGTGCGCAAGTCGTGGGGGTCGAGTCGATCTTTGCCGGCTGCCAAGACCAGCGTGATCTGCCCTAGAGACTGACGTCCATAACGCAACGGAAAGGTGATGTGCGTGCGTCCCGGGCTGTCGTCGACGCCGCTCGCCAGCGTTTCACCGCCCAAAAGCTTTACTTCGTAGCCTTCCGCAGCACTCATGCGCGCGACCAGGTCAGCAGCTCGCGCGGGATAGGTTCTGACGGGGTCCAGGCGCGTAAGGCCATCGACCATGTCCAAAAATTGAAACGGCAACAAGGAGTCCCTGTTCTTTCCCCGGTATGGCTCCCAAAACTGGAAGCGCATAGCGTTGTTGGGCTATTGGACCGCGCGAAACCCTGGCTGTCAATCCGGATGTGGGTCAGTCCCGTCACCGCGCCGCGCGCTACGTTACAGTACGGGAGCGAATTGCCACGATTCTCGGTGCTTTACAGAACACGACGCAAGTTGGGCATGTGCCCAGCTGGGAACGTGGTCTGACCGGCCACCGAGGCAACCCAGCAGAGAGAACGACGGCCGCTGTGACGCGTCTTTGCGTGCTCCAATCCCGCGGCTTAGAGTCGGCGTCATCCATGGAAAACGTCGTCATCATCGGTTCCGGTCCGGCGGGTCTTACGGCCGCCATTTACGCTGCACGCGCCAACCTCAAGCCGCTTTGCATCGAGGGTGTGATCGCCGGCGGCCAGACCGGCGGACAGCTGATGATCACCACCGATGTCGAAAACTTCCCAGGCTTTCCTGAGGGTGTGAAGGGTCCCGAGCTGGTAGAGCTTTTTCGCAAGCAAGCCGAGCGTTTTGGTACGCGCTTTATGACCTCCGACGTCGATCGCGCCGAGCTCTCCGAGGGACGCCCGTTCAAGTTGCATGTCGAAGGTAAGGTGATCGAGACCAACAGCGTGATCTTGGCGACTGGCGCCAGCGCCCGCTGGCTGGGACTGCCCTCGGAAACCGCGCTGCAGAACCGGGGCGTCAGTGCCTGCGCCACATGCGACGGGTACTTCTTCCGCAATCAGGATGTGTGCGTCGTAGGCGGCGGCGACACCGCCCTCGAAGAGGCGCTGTATCTGGCCGGGCTGTGCAAGAGCGTGACGCTTATCCAGCGTCGCAAGGAGATGCGTGCTTCCAAGATCATGCAAGAGCGCGCGATCAAGCATCCCAAGATTAGCTTCATGCCCGACTCGGTCATTACCGACGTGCTCGATGTCACGAAAGAAACGGTGACCGCCCTGCGCATCAAGAACCTGCTGACGGGCGAAGAAATCGTGCACCCCACCCAGGGGCTGTTCGTCGCGATCGGACACACGCCCAACAGTCAGCTCGTGCAGGGTCAGATCGACCTGGACGAAAACGGTTACATCAAGACCAAGCCGGGACGAGCCGCCACGAACATCGACGGCGTGTTCGCCTGTGGCGATGCGCAAGACCACGTGTATCGCCAGGCAGTCACGGCGGCGGGTACGGGCTGCATGGCCGCGATCGAAGCCGAGCGCTATCTCGGCGCGCAAGGCGTGATCTAAAACTTCCCGCTGACGCTCATGAACGTCATCTTGTCGTTGGTTTCGCGCAGGCGCGACGACAGGATGCGCACGATATTCCAGAGGATTTCGTAAGCCAGATCCTTGTGGAGGAACAGCAGGTCTTGCATCGCATCCTTGGATAGAACGAGCAGTTTGACCCGCTCATGGACGATCGCGTCGGCGCTGCGCGGGGCCTCTTCGATCAGCGCCATCTCGCCAAAAGCCGAGCCGGGGCCCAAGACGGCCAGGGCCTCCTCACCCATGCCGGCGACCTGGCGCGAGATGCGCACCTTGCCTTCCGTGATGAAGTACAGCTTGTCGCCCACGTCGCCTTCGTGGAACAGAACGTGACCTAACGGGTGCGTCTCTTCGGTCGCGATCGACGCCACGCGCTCAAGCCCCGCTGCTGCGAGCCCGCGAAACAGATGAATCTTGCCCAGCGCGTCCGCCGTGCTCGCCATGGGCAGAGTATAGACCGATTGCGGGCGGCACCTCGAATACTCCGCAACAGGGCCTGTGCTAGCGTCGCTCTTGTGACTGTGAGCGGCTATCGAGGACGCTTTGCCCCGTCGCCCACGGGGGAGCTTCATCTCGGCCTGTTGCGCACTGCGCTGATCGGCTGGCTGCGGGCGCGCTCGGAAGGCGGCGCGTTCGTCATCCGAATCGAAGACCTGGACGGTCCACGCGTTGTGCCCGGCTCAGCCGCCCACATGCTCGACACGTTGCGCTGGATCGGCCTCGACTGGGACGAAGGGCCTGACCTACAGGGCCCGTACGCGCCGTACGTGCAATCCCAGCGCTTAGCGCACTACGCAGCGGCCTTGAGCACGCTTCAACGCGGGGGATACGTCTATCGTTGTACCTGCACGCGCAAAGAAGTGAGCCTGCAAAGCGCTCCCCATGGCATCCCGGAGCTCGGGCCGGTGTATCCAGGCACCTGCCGGCAGGGACCCACGCGAACCGGTGTCACGGCATCCTTACGCTTTCTTATGCCTGAAACACCAGCGCGCTTTGTCGATGGCGTACACGGTAAGGTTTCAGCGCTGGTGCCGGCGCCGGGAGACTTCGTGTTGCGGCGCGCGGATCAACTATTCAGCTATCAGCTCGCGGTCGTGGTGGACGACATCGAGATGCAGATAAGTGAAGTGCTGCGCGGGGACGATCTGCTTTCGAGCACGCCCTGGCAGCTTGCGCTCTACGACGCGCTAGGTGCGCCACGGCCGGCGTTTGCCCATGTGCCCTTGCTGCTCGGGCCCGACGGCACGCGCCTAGCCAAGCGACATGGCGCCACCTCCGTTGCGCAGTATCGAAGACAGGGCGTGCCTGCGCAGCAGATCGTTGGCTTTCTCGCGCACTCGGTGGGCCTGGTCGACGAGCCGGTTGCCATGCATCCAGCGGAGCTCGTGTCGAGCTTCGCGTTGTCTAAGCTGAGCACAGAAGCGACGCTGCTCCGTGCAGACGGTCTTTTTCCATCCTTCGGTGAGGCACCATGATCACGCTTTATCAAGCCCCGCGCGCTTGGCGCTCCGCCAACGTCAGCCCCTTCTGCACCAAGCTCGAAGCTTACCTACGCATGGCCGAGATCCCCTATCAGGTAGCGGCCGGTGATCCGCGCCGCGCACCGAAGGGTAAGGTCCCCTATATCCGGCACCAGGGTGAGCTGATCGCGGACTCGAGTCTGATCATTGCGCGGCTCAAACGAGACCTCGGCGATCCGCTCGATGGCCGCCTGACGCCCGGTGAGCACGCGTTGGGGCGCGTCATCCAGCGCACCCTCGAGGAGGGCACCTATTGGGTGGGTATGTACAACCGTTGGGTGGTGGATAAGAATTTCGAGGAGGTCAAGAAGGGGCTCTTTCGCAAGGTCATGGGTCCGCCGCTTATCTGGATTGTACCGGACCTAGTCCGAAAGCGTGTGCTCGGTACCCTGTATGCGCAGGGCACCACGCGCCACAATCCGGAGGATCTCTACGCGATGGCACGTCAGGACATGAACGCGATCGATACCTTGCTCAGCGACACGCAATACCTGTTTGGAGCGTCGCCTACGTCCTACGATGCGGTGATTTACGCATTCAGCAGCGCGATTTGGCACACGCCCTTCGCCACAGAAATCGGCGCTTGCCCACCCAAGGTGCAGGCACTGATGGAGCGAGTCCACGCGCGCTACTTCCCCGAGCTAGCCTAACTGCAGTTAGAAGCGGCGCTCCAACCTTACTTTGCAGAGGCGAAAGGCGCCTCCGCCATAGATCAGGGCTGAGCGTTGAGAGCCGGCGTCGCGTTGCTTAGTAGGCTTTTAATCTCGCCTGAATCTACCAGCTTCTTGGTTTCTTCGTAGCCGCCGACAAGGGTTTCATTGACGAAGACCATGGGGAACGTCGGCCAGCCGGTCCACATTTTGAGCGCGTTGCGGCGACGCCATTCCCCCAAGTAGCTACCGTATTCCAAGTACTTGTAGGCGATGCCGGCGGCGTCGAGCAGCTTGCGCGCTTTTTTGGGAAACACGTTGACTGCCATGCCGACGATGACAACGCGGTTGTCTTGCGTGGCCTTCTGCACCTCTTCGACGATGTCGCGTTGATGGTTTGCAACCTTGGTACGGGCTGCGGGGTGGATCTTCGTTTCATCGAGTACGTGGCGAGACATGGTTCGACCTCCGGTGTCCAAACAGTAAGATGCGGCACGCCCAACCTATCGAGTCGCAGGAGCGCGCTGAATCGCTACGCGACAATATGCAATAATCTGAGCGCAAGGTAAGCGAATGCTGCTGTCCCTAACGCTCAATGCCGTCGGAGCACGAATCATCGGCGGCGAGCCGATCGCACGCGTTGCTAGCTTCGATGAGAACTAAGCGGGTTGCTCGAGGTGTTGCACGAGCGCGCATAGGGTCTAATCGCCTCAGCTTGCGAGCATGCGTTGCAACGCGCGGGGCAACCTTATAACTTGCAGGCAGACTCACGGGCGCTCGGTGTATGCAGAAGCGCCGAGGAGCCCCGCGACACGCGCATGGACCACGACGACACCCGCAGCGATCAACCGGCCGAGCCAGCGACGCGGCTGGCGCAAACCGCACAAGCGCAGCTGGCGCAAGCGGTGGGCGCAGCCGAAGGCGGTGGCGCTGACGAGTGGCTAGACCGCGTGATCGACGAGCGTTATCGGATCCTTGAACGCCTGGGAGAAGGCGGCATGGGCGCGGTGTTCGTCGCTGAGCATACGAAGCTGCACAAGCGCGTCGCTCTCAAGATTGTTCATGCGCACTTTGCGGGCAATCAGGAGATTGCGGCGCGGTTTGTGCGTGAAGCGATGACTAGCGCACACATCGAGCATCCGAATGTGGCAAGCGCGCTCGATTTCGGCGCTTTGCCCGAGGGCGGCGCCTACCTCGTGATGCAACTCGTGCGCGGCCCGAGCTTGAGCGAGCACCTACGGCAGCACGGAGCGCTCCCGTATCCCGAGGCGTGTCAGATCGCGATGCAGATCGCTGATGCGGTGGCAGCCGCACACGCGAGTGGCATCGTGCACCGCGACCTCAAGCCCGATAACGTCGTGTTAATGCCCAATGAGGAGGCGCCTGCGACAGTCAAGGTACTTGACTTTGGTATCGCCCACGTGAAGGCGCAGAACGAGGCGCCGGACCGCGCGGGTAAACCGTTGACCCGTGTGGGAATGATCATGGGAACGCCGGGCTACATGCCGCCTGAGCAAGCCACCGGTCAAACTGTGGATGAGCGCGCGGACCTGTACGCATTGGGCGTGATCCTCTGGGAGTTGCTGGTGGGCACAACACCGTTCCATGGCGAGACGTTTTCGGAAATCGTCACCCGTCAGCTCAACGGGCCTGCCCCGGAGCTGGTGCTCGCTCCTGGCCGCGAGCTGCCGGAGTTGCCCGAGGCGCTGCGACGACTCGTGCGTTCCTTGCTCGAGCGCTCAGCTGCCGATCGACCGAGCTCTGCCGGCGAAGTGCGAGATACGCTTGGTAAGATCGCCGCGCAGCCAACAGGTGCAGAGAGCTTGCCGCGATCGCTTGCACGCAATCGTGCGGTCGAGGCCTCGACGCTCGGCAGCGTGAGCTATCGATTGCGCTCTTTGCCCACGGCATGGAGATTGGCCTTGGCGGCTCTCGCATTGCTGCTCCTTGTCGGCATGTTGCGCGGGGCGCTGCGTGACGATGTAGGGAGCACTGAGGCTCCTTTGGTACCGGCGGCCACCTCGACAAAAGGCCGTCCCGTTAATGCCAAGCGTGCCGAACCTGCGCAGCACCGGGAAGAGCCCACCCAAGCCGGCAAGTCTGAGGGTTCAGAGGTAGATTCGGCAGGTGCTCGGTCCTCCGACAAACGCGCAACTACCAAGGGTCAGGCGCGCGGCAAGTCAGATGTTCCACGCCCAGTGCGACGCTTGCGACGTGCGATCGGTGACCTGCTGCAATAACTACGAGCCGCGCACACAATCGCGTGCTCGCGACGCGCCTGCGAGCTGACAACGGGCAGCCTGCGGACCTATCGACAGAACCCCTTCGACACGAGCTGAGCCGCCCTTGGGCCGGGGAAAGTGCGCCGCTTTGAGCGCACGGGATGCACAGCGAGTGGCCCTGGGCGCCCCGCGATCCTTCGCGCGCACCCCACTTACCTTTCCCGTCTTGCCGACGAGCCACGACAACCTGACGTCGATACGCCGTTGAGGAGCCGAAGCTCGGCTTTCGGAATAACACGCATCGGCGGCTTCAGACGTTTCGGTCAGGGCGCGCTCAAGGGCGCGGGCGCGCATACGTCCACCTCGTACGCTTTTGATTCGAGTAACGAAGCGTGGCCCTGACGCAACTGCTGGCTCTGACACAGCTGCTGGCTCTGACGCAGCTATTGACTCCGACGCAGCTATTGGCTCCGACGCAGCTGTTGGCACTGGTACAGCGGTTGGCACTGGTACAGCGGTTGGCACTGGTACAGCCGTTGGCACTGGCACATCTGACTCAAGCGCGCTCTCCGGAATGCCGAGCGGCGGTGCCGCAGGTACGCTCTCAGTCACGGCTACGGCCGCGGGGACGCCCACGGTCAGCAATGGTAAGGCTGTGAAAAGGCCCATACCGACAAGCAGTGCAGCAGCGATCAGCAGGCCACGCCTCGGTCGTGAGGGACAGGGCGTAGCCGACTCGCCTGAAGCTACCTGCGTGCGAATGGAAAGGTTAACCGGCCCAGGGGAGAGCTCACTACTTTCATCCAGCTGACAATCGTACGTGAGCGCGGCAGCAAGCTGGCTTGAAGCTGGCATCCACTCCATGGGTGGCTGCAGGGCAGCGCTGGTCGCGCGCGCGACTTCCTGCGACGGGTTGAGCGCCAGGGCGCGTTTCAGCCCAACCACGTGCTGCGTGCCCGGCGAAAGCTCAGCGATCAGCACGTAGAGCTCTGCTGCGTCGTGTCGGTCCTCCAGGCTGCCGCGTTGCTCGAGAAGCTCGGCCAGAGCGCGCAGGTCGTCGACGCAGGGGTCCACCTCCATCGCCTTGTCGTAGGCTGCGATCGCCGCGTCGAGGTGGCCTTCCGTTCTGCGCAGCTCGCCCAAGCGACTCCATGCCGCGCGCCGTATCCCTGGGGTCACAGCCCTCCGCGCGCTGTCCAAGGTATGAGCCTGAAGCGAGAACAACCACTCCACCCGCTGCCCGAGACCGATTGCCTCGAGGGTGGAGCGCGCGCGGTCCGTCACGGACAGATCCGAGGGTGTCAATGCAAGCGCCCGCTCGTACAGTCTCGCCGGGGTTTCGTGGTGACCGAGATCCTCAGCCAACATCTCCGCCAGTTCCAGACAGGCACGGGCGCGCACGGCTGCGTTAGCGTGTTGCACCCAGTCCAGAATATGTCCGACCAGCGCGAGCAGACTTACGCGATCGCCCGCGAGCACACTCGCAACCCTTACCTTGTGCAGCCCCGGAACAAGGCTACTGAGGCCGCGCACACTACACGGGGTCGAGTGCATGCAGCGTACGAGGTCTGTGGCTTGTGCATTCATGGTCCGCTCCCGTCTTCTACAAGGAGCACGCGGCGCAAAGAACGGGTCATCCGAGCCCGATGCGCTCACCCCCCGAGGCTTAGCGGACTTCATGTGCAACGCCGGAAGCTATAATCAACGAGACGATTCGGGGCGCCTCGACGCCGATCCGACCTGATTGTTTCGCGGCGGTCGCTTACAGCCTGCGCTCCTCGGACTTGGGTACATCCAGGCTCGTATCAAAGCGCTGCACGGTGTCGCCGCCTGCGCCTTTGGCTGCGTACATGGCGATATCCGCACATTGCATCAGGCCGTCGAGGCTGGTCGCGTCGAGCGGAAAGAGCGCGACCCCGATGCTAGCCCCGACCTCGACCATGTGACCTTGTACTTGAATCGGTCGCGTCAGCGCGCTGAGCACGCGATGGGCGACATCCATCGGCCCCTGCAGGTCGTCGATACTGCGCAAAAGAATGGTGAACTCGTCACCTCCGTAGCGCGCCGCAAGGTCTTCAGCGCGCAGCGCGCCCGACAGCCGGCCACCCACTTGCGCAAGCACGTTGTCTCCCACCGCATGACCGAGCACGTCATTGATCGGCTTGAATCGGTCGAGGTCGATGAACAACAGCGCGAAAGCCGTACGCTGCGTCTCGTGACG
>JBBSJC010000052.1:0-23588 GCA_038257655.1 Polyangiales bacterium
AATGAAGCCGGTGCCGACCAACGTGCCCAGGTGAACCGGCCTGCGCGCCTCTTCGTACAAGACGACGTAATCCGCGATGCTGGGATCGGTGACGCGGGTGCCGCGCGCGACAACCGGTGCCACGCGCTCGAGTTGCGAGCTGCCATTCTCGAACTCCGTGCGCATCACCACGGGGGGGAGACGCAACGTCACGGCGGCAGGCTCGTTCGGAACCACGCGCAGCGGTTCGAACAGCGTTTCGCCAAGACTGATCAAAGTGAGGAATGCGGCAGCGACCGCACTCATCACCACGCCAGCACGCGGTCCGGAAATCAGTCTTGTTCGCAACATGACATGTGTGTGCCGTGTAAGCGTAGCCGCCGATCCGTCACCATTCCCTCGAGGCTAGTGCTGATGCACCAACCTTTCAAGAACCCGCCTCCGGTCACGTGGGCGACTGACCTACACTGGAGTCTGATACCTTGCGCCCGATGTCGTTAGCTCTGCGGGCAAAGGGGCCGCTTTTGGCGGTGTTCGCAAGCCTTCTGCTCGGTGCGGCGGTCGCCTTCCCGTTCAGTGTGGACGATGCGTACATCACGGCTCGTTACGCCAAGCGCTTGGCACAAGGCTTGGGCTACTCATTCAATCTCGGCCCAGCCAGCGATGGGGTCACGGGGCCGCTCTGGCTTTTGCCGCTGATCGGAGCCGCAAAGGTCGGGCTGGACCCGGTCTTGGCCGCCAAACTGTGCGGCCTCTTGTGCGTCCTTATTGCGGCTGGCTGCTGTGTGCTGAGAGCACGACGCAGAGCGCATGGCCTGCAGCGCGCCTGGCTCAGCGCGGCGCTGATCGGAAGCTCACTGTCGCTTATCGTTTGGGCCATAGGAGGGCTCGAGACCGGGGCTGCAGCCCTGGCGTTCGCGGGAATGGCGCTAGCGACTACGGCCAAGCCCGCGCCGCGCGGCACGCTGCTCGGCGTCGCTATCGCCTGCGCCGCTTGGCTCAGACCAGAGCTGTGCTTCGCGGCGGCAGCCTGCCTCGCGTGCACCTTAGCTCGCTCTCGTGCGCAGGGCCTGCGCGCGCTTTGGCTCGGCGCAAGCTCCGCGCTTTTGCTGCTCGTGTTTCGGTACACGATGTTCGGCGATTGGCTGCCCCTGAGCGCATACGCGAAGCCACCCGAGCTGGGACATGGTCTGCAGTATGCCGCCGACGCCATGAAATCGGTCGAGGCGTTGCTCGCGCTGCTGCTCGCCGTGTCCGCGGTGCGCGCCGGGAACGGCGAAGACCGCACGTACGCCCTGGTGCTCGCCGCGCACGTGACAGGCTGTGTGCTAGCAGGCGGAGACTGGATGCCCGGCCTGCGGCTGTTTGCACCGATGGTGCCCCTATCGGCGCTCCTGCTTGCTTCGGGCGTGCGGGCACTGCCGCGCTACAGACTCGGTGCGGTGGTTATGGGCTCATTGTTGCTCTTCCGCATGCTGACGCTGGTGCGCGAGCTGCCCGCGGTGCGCTACGCAGGTGAGAATCGCGCGCGCTCAGTTCCCGCGCTCGCTGCGCAGCTCAATGCAATGAAAGGCGCGGTGATGGCGCTCGACATCGGCGCGCTCGGCTACCTTACGAATCGTCCGATGCTCGACCTCGGTGGCTTGGTGGAACCGAAGGTGGCGTACGCGAGCGGCGGTCATTTAGACAAGAAAATTGACGAACGCTGGGTAGCGCGAAACAGACCCGCGTGGATCGTCTTGCACAGCGCGCGCCCGCCGCAGGTGAGCGCCGACGGACGCTTGCAGCGCCTGTTGGGATACCCCGTAGAGCAACGTGTGGCGCGCATGTCATTCGTGCGCTCACACTATCGGGTGACGCACGTTCTGCGCTACGCAGACGGCTATTTCTACGTAATTCTGGGCGCTACGGCTCTGCCGAAACGAACGGACTTCCCCGGCTAAGTCAAGCTCGAACGGTGCACTTGGGATGCCAACGAACTCAGTCGATCTTACGCATAGGGGATAGCTCCAGGATTTGGCAACATAGAGGTATGTCTGCCTTGGCCCCCGGTTTTCTGGTTGCTGCACCCATCCTGCGCGATCCCAATTTCGCGGGCAGCGTGGTGCTGATGGTCGAACACTCAGACCAGGGTGCGCTCGGTTTCGTCGTGAACCGTGTCGCTACCACCGGTCTGAAACATGTGCTCAACCAACTCAACATCGGCGACATCTCGGTGCGCACACAAGTGCCGGTGATGCTCGGTGGGCCTGTGTCTCCACAGACAGGTTGGGTGGTGTTCGAGTCGATCGGTGCACATGCAGAACGCGAAGATGTGCTGATGGTGACCGAGTCGCTCGGTGTCAGCGCATCCAAGCAGTTCTTGATGGACGCGGTGCGAGGTGAGGCGCCGAGCCGCGCCATGCTAGTGCAAGGTTATGCGGGCTGGGGACCCGGACAGCTGGAGTCCGAGCTGAGACAGGGCATCTGGATCCCGGTCGATCTCGATTCGCGCGTCTTGTTCGACACCAATGCGGATCGAAGGTGGAGCGCCGCCTTGGCAGTTCTTGGCATACATCCGGCAAGCCTGCCGCGTACGCAAGTGGCCCAAGCTTAACCGACCCCGACCCCGAGACACGCGGGCAGAATGAGCGCTCGCGAGCACAACGCGCGAGCTAGGGCGCGGGGGAAGCCGCCGCGGGCTTTTTGGGCGCCGACTTCGCGCCGTCCAGTTTGTTCGCTTTGTTAGCGCTGTTTGCTTTGTCAGCGGTCTTGGGCTCTTCGCTTGCGCCTACGGGCTCGGCCGCTGCATCAAACACGAGCTTACCGAATCGCTGCGGCACGTGGAAGTCGCCGACGCGCGGCGCAGACCAACCGACCGCCCGGCTGCCGTCCTTACGCTCATCCATCACGTAGAAGTTGGCGCGCCAAGTGTCAGCAGCCTTGGGCGCTTCATGCTTGGGCTCGCCCGCTGCAAAGGCTTTGAACGGGATCGCGATTTCGACCGTGTAGCCCTGGTCAGGCTCGTCGTCGTTGAGCTTGCCGCGCAGCGCGACGCCGCTCTTCAAATCGGAGCTCCAGTCCATATGACCAAAGGGCTTGGGGATGCGGCGTGAGTCGTAGCGTGTATCGAAGCTCTTGTTGGCAGGTGATACCTGCAGCTCGAAGTAATTCTTACCATCTGCGTCCGGGTCGATCATGATCTCGACCGCGTCCTGTTCCCACAGATGGTCCTCGTTCTTGGTGAAGCTGCTCTTGAGGAAGTCGTCGGCGACCTCGAAGGCGACGTAGAGCTGCTCGTCATCCCATAGCGTCTTGACGGTCACGGTGGGCTCAGCGCTCGCACCTGTCATCGTGTTGACGAAGCTTTGCGTGGTGACTGCGCGCGCCCAAGCCGGTTCGTCGAGCTTACCATCTAGCGTGATCTTCTGGTCTGCACGCGCAACGTGCATCTCGAGTAGCTCTTGCTTCTCGCCGCCCACAGCCCCAACAGGCAAGGTGAGCGCGCGCGCACGCTTCGTTGCGTCCTTCGGCCCTGTGACGCTCAGTCTTTCGTTTCCCTTCCAAAAGCCCACGTACAAGATGGCCTTGGAAGAATCCCAGTCCTTTGGTAGCGCGATCAGCTGGGGGTCACGGATGTAGCTACCGACTTCCCAGTTGTCAGGCTGGAAGTTCTGACGGATCGCGCCGGCAGAATCGAGGTTCACGCGACTCACGTCCGCCGCATCGGCAACGTGCGTGAACAAGCGCCAGCCATCTCCCAAGGCCTTGTCTACGCGCCAGTGCCAGGTGACGGTAAGAGGTTTGCCCACTTCGAGCGTGTCGCCGCTGACGTCATAACCGACGAGCGCCACTTTATCGTCGAACTTGATGTCGAGCGGGTGCTGGGGCGCCGTGGGCGTTTTCGTGATCCACTGCGCCACCTTTTGGCGCTGCGCGGCGCTGGATCGGGCGGCTTTTTCAGCGCATGCACCAAGACTGAGCAGAGAGATAGAAAGCACGATCCCGAGCATTCTAAGCGGCATGGCTAGCGGCCCTTCTTTCGCGATTTCTTCTGCATCTTACGCAGGTTCTTTTTCTTTTGTTTATCGACGGGCTTCGCCGGTGCGCGCGTACCAGGCATCCCAGGCATCCCTGGCATACCGGCCATGCCCGGAAAGCCAGGAAAACCACCGGGCATTCCGCCGGGACCGCCGAACGTCCCCCCGGGCCCACCGCCTGCCATCAACCCTTGCAAGAGCTCGTCGGCAAGTCCGCCCATGCCGGGGGCGCCTTCGAGTCCGGTCATGCGTACGGCGTCTTTTAAACGCCTGGCGGCTGCGAGCTGCTTCATGCCTGGGATCTTCGACAACATGCCTGCGCTCTGACCGATGCCGCCCATCATCTGCCGCATGAAAGAGAAGCGCTCGATAAGCTCGGCCACCTCCTTTTCGCTGCGCCCGGAACCACGTGCCACACGTCGCAGACGATTGGGTTGCTTCTGAAACAGCTCGGTCTCGACACGCTCCCTGACGGTCATGGAGCTGACGATGGCTTCCGCCTTAACAAGCTCAGCGTCGTCTAGGTTGACACCGTCAGGCATGCCGTCTGGAAAGAATGGAAGCTTCTCGAAGATGTCTTTGATCGGCCCCATCGATTTGATCATGCGAATCTGATCGAGGAAGTCGTTGAGGCTGAAACGCCCCTGCAGCATGCGCTCGGCGTCTTTTTGTGCCTTTTGCTCGTCGACGACGCCCTGAAAGTCCTTCATCAGGCCAACGACATCGCCGAAACCCAAGATGCGGCCGGCCATGCCTTCGGGGCGAAAGGGCTCGAGCTTATCGATCCCTTCGCCCATACCTGCAAAGCGAATCGGGGCGCCGGTCACTTCTTTGATCGAGATCGCAGCGCCGCCGCGCGCATCACCGTCGAGCTTGGTGAGCACGACGCCGGTCAGACCAAGCCGCTCGTTGAAGGCGCTCGCTGTCTTGACCGAGTCTTGTCCTATCATCGCGTCGACCACGAGCAGCACGTTCTCGGGCTTGTTCTGGCTCTTGATCGAGACCAGCTCCTGCATCAGCGCTTCGTCGATCGCGAGTCGGCCGGCGGTGTCGTAGATCACTACGTCGCACTTCTGCTTGCGCGCTTCCTCGCGACCGCGCGCACAGATATCGACGGGCTCGCCCTCGGGGATGGCGAACACGGGCACGCCCACGCGCTCACCGAGCACCTGCAGCTGCTCGATCGCGCCAGGGCGCTGGACGTCTGCGGCCACGAGCAGCGGCTTTCGGCCTTGCGCGAGCAGTAAATGCGCGAGCTTGGCCGTGGTGGTCGTCTTACCGGAGCCCTGCAGACCGACCATCATGATGCCGGTGATCGCGGGCGGCGCCGAGAGCGTCAGGGGTTCGCCCTCGGCCGGCGCCATCATCTCAGTCAGCTCTTCGTTGCAAATTTGGATGAAGCGTTCGGCGGGGCCGACCTTCATCGCTTTGCCCTGATGCACGACCTTGGTCTGCATCACATCGCCGACCGCCTTCTCTTTGACGCGGGCGAGGAATCGTTTGACGACACCGAATTCGACGTCAGCTTCGAGCAGGGAGAGGCGGACGTCGCGCAGGGCGGCGTCGATATTTGTTTCATCGAGCTCCGCAAGCCCTTGGAGGCGTTGTCTCGCGGTGCGGAAGCCCTTGGTCAGCGTCTCGAACATTGGGTAAGACGTTCCGAGGACGGGCCACAGGCGAGGCGCCATGCCCCGCTCGAATCTCAGCGTCCTCCCGGGCGCGGGTTAGCACGCCTGTGCGCCGCAGGGCAACGCGGCAACCGCCGCCCGCGCTCGTGACGACTACGCAGGTCGGAAGGAGGGCGGAGGCGGTGATGGCGTGCTCAGCGCCCAAAACGGTCAACAGCTTGAAGTTTACGCGCGCTGGCGAAGAGTAATTCCCTGCCGGTGCCGCGCGGCGAAAAATGCCATTTTGCAGGCAAAATTGCTGCTGTGTTCGGTCCGCCCACGCTTGCGATTCGGTCCGTAGCAAGCCACCTTAGAGCTTCCCCCCGTGTACAGGTCGCTCTCGACCCGGAGATGCCCAGTTGCGTAGTTCTTCCCTGCTGATTCTGCTTATCGGACTGTTCTGCCCGACGGCGCCTGGCTGTGTGTTCGACCGCGGTCCCATTCCTGTGGGCGATTCGAACGCACTCGACGCGACGGATGAGGGCGACGACAAAAACGCGGATGGCCGCGAAGGCGAGCCCCGTCCTGCGCCCATCGGACCCGACGCGGAGGCGGGTGCGGCTGCGGTCGCAGAAGGCGGCCTGTCTCTGGGACCCGATGCGGGGCAGACACCGGGAACGGAGCCCGAGGGAACGGGCGTAGACCGAACGGCTCCACCGGCATCTAATACAGGCTGCCCCGGAACGGACTGTGATTTCGTCGCGCTTTGCGGCGGAAACTACTTCAGCTGCGGTCTGGTGGGCTCGGGGCGCGCCGTATGTTGGGGAGATAACACGCATGGGCAGCTCGGCCGCGAGGGCACGAGTCGCGAGTTTGGCTATGTGCAGACGCAGGCGGACGTGCCGCTCGAGGGAGTCGCGCAGCTGGCTTGCGGCACCCAGCACGCTTGCGCCGTGCTCGACGACCACACCGTAAGGTGCTGGGGCGCAGGAGACGAGGGCCAGCTGGGTAAAGGCGTCGGCCCCAATGCACCTTACGCATCGGAGCGCGTCGAGATCGCGGCGGCGGACCAGGTCGTGGCAGGCACCGATCTGAGTTGTGCGCGCCTGCAGAGCGGCCAGGTGTCCTGTTGGGGCAAGAACGCCCAGGGCCAGCTTGGGCGCGGCGTATCGAGCGAAGTCCTCGGGCCTGCGATCGTTGCCCAGCTCACTGGGGTCACCTCCCTTTCGCTTCGCACGCGCACGGTGTACGCGATCGCGGGCGAAGACCGTCAGTTGTTGGCCTGGGGCACCGGCCGTGGTGCGGTGCCGGTCCCGGTCTACAACGAGACGTGGGCCGATAAGGTCAAAGACGTAAGCGCGGTCGGGGCAGGCGCGGCCCATGGCTGCTTTGTGGTCGGCGCAGAGAAACGCGTCCTTTGCACCGGCTGGGATGCTTTCGCGCAGATAGGGCAGGGCGCTTCGCCCTGTGGCGATGGGTGGTGCGAGAACGCCATGCCCGTTCAGCACGCAGGCGGCAAAGCTGGCCTGCTCTCCGGTGTCGATCAGCTGATCGTGAGTGCGAACTCCGCGTGTGTGTTGATCGGCGGACAAGTTCATTGCTGGGGAGCCAACAGTTACGGAGAGCTGGGGATCGGCGTGGCCAATTTTATAGAGTTTGCCCCGATGCCGAGCCTGACCCGCTCAGCCGCAGAGGCCGCCCTGGCACCTGACGGCGAAGAGGGCTTGTTGTCCGCGGTATTTCTCTTGGGCGGTGGCTATCGTCACTTTTGCGCACAACGCAAAGCTGGGGAGCTGCTGTGCTGGGGACATGGTGAGGCGGGCCAACTTGGCGCGGCCTTGGGCGCGAGTACGCGCCCCATGATCGTGCCCGCGCTGCGCTGACTTGCCGCGCTTTGGTTGCTGGCTGCGCGCGCTTGCGTCCTTGTGGATTCGGCCGGCGACGTTGAGCCCAGGCTCGACTTGACGACGGCCAAAGGGCCGATGAAGTTCGAGCCCGATGACGGAAGAAACCTCAGCCCTCACGCCCGCGGTCCTGCCCAAGCCCGGTGACGAGGATGTGCTCTATATCGTGGATATCAGCGGTTACGTATTCCGCGCATTTTTCGCGCTGCCACCGCTGACCAACGAAAAGGGCGAACCCACCGGTGCGCTGTATGGCGTCACTTCGATGTTGCTCAAGCTCGTACGCGAGCAAAAGCCGCCGATGCTCGCAGTCGTGATGGAAGGGCAGGGCCGCCCCTTTCGCAAAGAAATCTACGCCGACTACAAGGCCAACCGTCCGGTCGCGGCGCCCGATCTCAAACATCAGATGGGACGCGTGCGGCAGATCGCGGACGCCTACGCGATCCCTTGCTACGAGCGCGAAGGCAGCGAAGCGGATGACGTGATCGCCACCTTGACGCGGGCCGCACGGGAGCGAGGACACCGCGTGGTAATCGTCAGCGCCGACAAGGACCTGTTGCAGCTAGTCGGCGACGGCGTGTTGATGCTCGATACGATGCGTGGGACCGCCTTCGGTCCCAAGGAGACTTTTGACAAGCTCGGCGTGTTGCCGTCGCAGGTGCGCGACTACCTCGCGCTGACCGGCGACAGCTCCGACAACGTGCCAGGCGTGCCATCGGTCGGGCCCAAGACGGCAAGCGAGCTTCTCAACACTTACGGCAGCCTGGACGGCGTGTACGAGCGGCTGGGCGAGATCAAGAAGAAGGCGCTATTGGTAAAGCTTACCGAGCACAAGCATTTAGCCTATTTATCGCGGGATTTGGTCGCGCTCAAAGATGACTTTGACATCGAGTACGACGCGAGCGCGCTGCGTTACGGCGGCTGGGATGAGAGCAAGCTGCGTGCGCTCTACAAGGAGCTTGGCTTTACGCGCTTGCTCGATCAGTTGGGACCCGAGCCGAGCACGACAGTCGGGATCGCAGCGGCCGTGCTGAGCCACGACGCGCTGGTCGAAGTGTCTGGGGTGATCGCAATCGCAGCAGGACCTACGTTGGTGCCCGGGACTGACGCGCCGAGCCGCGCGCAAGAGCCTGCTCCGCTTCTGCCTCCCATGCGCGTGCTAACCGAGGCGAGCGAGCTTGCACCGCTCGTGCAGCGCTTGCGCAGCAGCGCAAGGGTTGCGATTTGTTGCGCGACCGAAAAGGAGGAGCCAATCGCCGGGGGGCTTATCGGGATTGCACTAGCCAGTGCGGACGAGGCTGCCTACTTGCCCGTGGGCCACAGCTATCTGGGCTGTCCGACACAGTTAGATCTGCATGAGACCTTGAGCATCCTGAAGCCCTTGCTCGAGGATCAGGGCGTCCCAAAGCTCAGTGCCAATCTCAAGCGCGACACGATCGCGCTCGCCCACCATGACGTGGGCCTCGTGGGCACTGTGCTCGACAGCATGCTCGCAAGCTATTTGCTCGACCCGGATTTGCGCGGTCACGACATGGCCGAGATCATCTTGCGGCGCGGCAATCGCGAGCTTGCGCGCTATCAGACCGTGTCTGGCAAAGGTAAGCTCGAGCATGCGCTGGGCGAGTGCCGCTTCGAGGAGATGCTACCTTACCTGGATGCACAGACCTCCGAGCTCTTGCATGTCGCCGATCGACTGACGGCAGAGCTGCGCGAGGCCGAGCTCGAGCCGGTTTTGCGCGAGATCGAGCTGCCACTTGCCACGGTACTTGCGGATGTGGAGCGAACCGGCGTGCGCTGCGACGTGGACAAGCTGCGCGCGTTATCACGAAAGGTCGACAAGGACCTGGTCGCACTCGAGAAGAAATGTTTCGAGCTTGCGGGCCGCGAGTTCAACGTCAACTCTCCGCGTCAGCTCGAGGTAATCTTATTCGACGAGCTGATGTTACCGGTGATCGAGCGCACCAAGACCGCGCGCTCGACGAACGCCGATGTGCTCGAAGAGCTTGCGGTCATGCACGCGCTGCCGGCGGCGATTCTCGAGCAGCGTTCGCTCGCCAAGCTCAAGGGCACGTACCTCGATGCCTTACCGCGTCAGGTCAATCCGCGCACCGGACGGATCCATACCAAGTTTGAACAAGCGGTGGCTGCGACGGGCAGGCTGTCTTCAAACGATCCCAACTTACAGAATCTGCCCATTCGCACCGAAATCGGTCGCGCGATCCGTGATGCGTTCGTGGCGGACGAAGGCTTTACCATTCTGGCGGCGGACTATTCGCAGATCGAGCTGCGCGTGCTCGCGCACCTAAGCGGCGACGAAGCGTTGACGAGCGCCTTCGCTGAAAACGCAGATGTGCACGTGCGTACCGCGCAGGCATTGTTCGGCGTCGGAGCAGGCGACGTCACGCGCGAGATGCGCGCCGCCGCCAAGACCGTCAACTTTGCGGTGATCTACGGCCAGACGCAGTTCGCATTGGCGCGCAATCTGCGCATCGCGCGTGGCGAAGCATCTCGCTACATCAAGGCGTTCTTCGAGCGCTACCACGGCGTGCGCAGCTACCTCGACAAGCTGGTACTCGAGGCCCGCACCACGGGGGCAGTGCGCACCTTGTTCGGCCGCAGGCGTCTGGTACGCGACATCAACGCGAAAAACCACGCCGTGCGCTCCGGCGCCGAGCGCATCGCGCAAAACACGCCAATCCAAGGCAGCGCGGCGGATATCATGAAGCGCGCGATGGTGCGCACGGCCGCTGCAATTAGCCGCGAACAGCTCAAGACGCGCATGTTGCTGACGGTCCACGATGAGCTCGTGTTCGAGGTTCCCCACGCTGAGCGCGAGCAAGTCGAACGGCTCGTGCGTGAAGCGATGGAAGGTGCCGCCACGCTCAAAGTGCCACTCGTCGTAGACACGGGCTGGGGTGATAGCTGGGGGCAAGCTCACTAACATTTATGTAAGGTGCGCGAATACATGTCTCGCTTGCCCCTAATCTTACTGTTCATCGCTTCGTGCGCTTCCCTCCCTTGTCGGGTCGCGCGTGGCCAGGATTTTGTGTCCTGCAACAGTCCGCTTACCGGTGACGAATGGCGTCATCCGCAGGCCAACGTCGCCTCGCGCACCTGGCGGGACCTGGCGGCAGTGCCAGCGAGCGTCGTCGCTTGGGATGCGCAGGATTGGAGCATTTTCGGCGCCACCGCGGCTGTCACCGGGGCGCTGATGCTGCCCCCCAAGGACTCGCTCGACGTGCGCTTTCAAGACTGGCTCAAGGAAAATCGCAAGCCGAGCCTGGGCAGATTCTTCGTCAAAATCAAAACCATCCCAGAAGCGATCTTACTTGTAAGCTACGGCGCGGCTCTATTTGGCACGGCGTGGGTGACCGAGAACAAGCCGCTGTTCGAGTACGGTTCGCTATCCCTCGAGGCGCTGGCGATTTCGCAGTTTTATCACATTGTCTCGAAGCTGCTCATGGGCCGCGAAGGGCCGCATCAAGGTGGCGGAGATGGCGAAGTCCACGGGCCCACCGTGTTTTTGTTTCCGGGCGGCACACCGTCAGGTCATGCTTCCACGGCGTTTGCACTGTTGGCGGTCGCAGCCGAGTATTGGAAGAAGTGGCCCATTTACGCGCTCGGAGGCGTCGCGACTCTCTACATCAGCATGAGTCTGGTCTACACACGCCAGCACTTCGTCTCCGACGTAGTCTGGGGCGCAGTCATGGGCTACGCGATCGGCAGCTGGATTGTTTACCATCGCTCCTCGCGCTACCGCTGCGCTGCGCGCAACCAAACGGTCTGGGATCGCACGATGATCCTGCCGGTGGTGAGTCAACACGGGGCCGCGCTGGCCGCAAGCGTAAGGTTCTGAGCGGACTTGAATGTGCGTTCGTGGCGGCAGGCGGCGCGGCGCACTGGGGCTCGGGCAAGCAGGCGGGGCGACCGCGCAGTCCCAGGTCAGGGAGAACGGTCCTTCTAACGGGTGGTCAGCGCAAAGCGTTCACCGCGACGAGAATGTCGTGCTTGCGAGCTGGATCGCAGCATTTGGGTTCGCTCGTGCGGAATCAGAGGCCTCGCTCGCGTGTTACGACGACCAGGTGGCGCGCCGTTGCCAAGAGTGCGGCATGGGCTAACGGAGTACCGAGCGCTTTCATGACGTCGATAACCCAAAAGACCCAGCCCGTCCGCCGCATGGTGCTCGTGATGAGTGCGGCTCTGTTGGCGGTGGGTCTCTATCGCATCGGCCAGGGCTTCTACGTGAACGGCAGTTTGCGTTTCGGCAACCCGCTCGGAGGCGTACTGTCCGACGGCTTCCAAGAGCCCGGGGCCGCCGATTCCCAGCCGCGGCGCATCCGGGCAGAAGTCACGCGGGTGGGCGGCAATCCGATCGTGCGCGTATCGGAGCGGTGCGAGTTTCTCGTGCAACGCAGGCCGCTCGAGAAGGGCGCTTTTTACTGCAACGCGCAAGTGTTGTGCGGCGGCAAGCTCGTATATGGCGGCCCCGATCGCGGCTACTTCGCATGCAAGCTCTACAGCGCGCCACGCCGTGACGTAGTCGGTAGCGATCCGAGCACCACCAGTGATGATCATGACCCTGCGCTGTCTCTCGATACCCGGGCCGGTGTCTTGCGCGTCTGGGACGATGCGCGCGGCACGCACGGGGCGTTTGAGATCGAAGCCGACGTAATCGACGTCGAATAGACCTTACTTATTGCCCTCGACCGTAAGGCTCCAAGTTCCGCACGGCCCGCTCACGTGTCGGACTTCGATCGAGAGGATGAGCCCGTCACCGGCCGTTTGTCCGAGGAAGTTTTGGTCGTCATTCCAGGCGTGAGACACTGTGTCCACGCCAGTCGCATTCATTGACGAAACCGGCGTCGCATTACAGTCGCTAGGCGGCTCGGCCTTGCCACCGTCGGGGGTCGGTTGATGGACGATCAGATCGTAGTTGGCATCCCCACTGCTCGTCAGCGTCACACGTGCCTTAATCTCGCTGCCTGTCCCTCCGGTATCGGACACGTGCACGCTCAGCCACTCGCTACGGACGCCCGTCGTCATCGCGATGTCGCTGCCCGTGTCGCCAGCCACCGCAGACATCGAGCGCGCCGAGCTGCACATGTTGAGCGTCGCGCAGCTCACCATCGGTCCTGCGTCCGTGCCCCCGCCGCCCCCGGCATCCTTCCCAGCCATGCCCGAATCCTTACCGCTCGGCTTACCGGCATCCTTGATCGCGCCGGAGTCGAGCGCAGCCATCGCGTCGTCCTTCCCAGCGCCTGAGTCGGCGCCATTGCCGCCCGCGTCAGTAAACCCGTCCACCAGCTCCGCGGCCCCGCGTGCGCAGCCCGCCAAGGCGCATATGGCGTACAGAGCCAACGAAAGAAGCCAAGTTGTCGCGTATCGCCTCATCATTCGGGCATCCTACACGGGCGTGCCTGGATTCGGGAGGGGTGGCGTGAGGCTCCTCCATGCCTTCTCGATCGGGTCGCCTTGTGCCTCGGCGGGTGTCGTCGGACTGCCAACATCAGGGACGCATGCGTTAGCACTGACGCGCCCTTGATGCGCTACTGTCGGTGACATGCCACCCAAAGTCGACTCTGCGCACCCGACCGGCGCAGTCGTGTTCTTTTTCGCGGTGTTCGTCGCTTCGCTATTCGCGTTCGTCTACGTGCTTTGGGACTTTGCCACGGATGTAGTGCTCGGCTTTTTGATCGCTGCGATCTGCCGGCCTTTGTACCTGCGCGCACTCAACGGCCTGCATGGTAAGGCCTGGCTCGCCGCGGGACTGGTCACATCGCTCGTGGGAATCATGGTCGCAGTTCCGGCGATTTACCTCGTGACCAGTCTGTCCCAGCAGGCTGCTGCGGCTTACGTGATCGTTCACGACTCGCTCGAGGGGCCAGCGGTTCAAGAGGCGCTGCGTGGCGAAGGCTGGTTCGGACGTCGTGCCGAGGGCGTGTTCAATTTGTTCGGCGTGGAGTACAGCGCGGAGACGGTCCGGGCCGGCGCATCCAACCTCGTGCGCGCAGCGGCCGCGCTTCTGTCAACGCAACTCAACGCGATCGTCGCGAACGTGCTCGCGGTCTTCTACCACTTCGCGATGATGTTGGTGGTGGTCTACTACGGCTTGCTCGACGGCCCTTCGTTCAAGCGTCGCATGTTCGATCTGTCGCCACTGCCCGATGTAGAAGAGGAGCTGATCGTCCAAAAGTTCAAAGACGTCGGCATCGCTATTCTGCTCGGCAATGGCGTTGCCAGTCTGATGCAGGGCGCGCTCGGCGGCTTGGCCATGTGGTTTGCGGGCTTGTCGTCGCCGGTATTCTGGGGTGTGATCATCGCCATCTTCGCGTTCTTGCCGCTGATCGGCACGAACGTGGTCGTGGTTCCCGCCACCATCTACCTCATCATGGATGACCGCTGGGTGGTCGCCGTGGTCTTTTTTGTCTTCACGAATCTGCAAGGGATGTTCATCGACAACATCGTCAAGACGAAGTTGATGGGCGATCGCATGCAGATGCACACCCTGCTCGTCTTCCTGGCGCTGCTAGGCGGTATCGCCGCTTTCGGTTTCGCCGGGCTGCTCTACGGACCGCTTGTCGCAGCGCTGTTCGTGACCGTGGTCGAGCTTTACGAGCGCGTCTATCGCCTGCAACTCTTTGCTCGCTCGCGTAACTAATGCTGAGCACCCGCAGGCGATTAGTGCGCTTGCTGAGCGCTCGGCGCGCTGCCCTCGAACGCACCACGGAACTCGCGGCGATAGCGGCGGAAGCAGCGTTCTCCGGCGCGCAGACGCAGTAGCGCGCCTTCCGCCAACGCCTGCGCCACGGCCGGCTCGTCCGCGACCAGGCTATGGAATACTTCGCGATTCCACGCGACTGAGTGTTTGACGTCGAGGGTGGCATGAAGCGCGTAATAGCGACGGGCTTCGCCACCCACCTTGAGCCGCTTGAGTCCAGCGTTGACCTTCTCTGCACGCCAGGGCGCCGTCATTTCGATAGCTCCCAACGCGCCGATCGATTGATAGGTGTAATGTCGGTTGGCTGCAAGCGCGACCATCAGATTACTGAGTGCAAGGGACTCCCAGATCGCGTTTCTGTCTGGCTTAAAGCCCAACTGGTCGCTCAATCGTTCAAGTAAGGGTCCATGCATGCCGCCCGGATGACCTTGACCCATCTCGTCCCAATAATTGCGGGCAAGCTCAAGCTTGGCTTGCGCGGGTAGGCGTACCTGGGTCAGTGCCACCAAGTCGTCAAAGCCCGCTTCGCCTGCCATTTCTTGGCGTAAGAACCAGACCATCTCCTCGAGCGACGCGTGTTGCTCGAGCCAGTCAAAGAGCGGATCGTTCTGACCTGGGCCATCGGCCTTGAGCGTCTCGAACCAGGCTACGAATTGATCGGGGTCAGTCGGTGCCTGACTGGCCCAGGCGCGTACGCCCAAGCGCTCGCCTTCGACGAAGCGGCCTTCGATCAGACGCAGCTCTTGCTCCTCTGCAAGCGCCGCTTCCCAGTTGTGGGCGTGTAGCCGTGGCGTCAGGCGGAAGCCGTTGAAGGCAGCGAGCCTGCGGTGAAGTGCATCAAGCGAGTCAAAGCCGAGGGCACTTGTATTGGTTCGCAACATAGCTAGGTGCTCATGCACAAGCGGCGCCAACGTCGTGGCCCACTCAGCGCATGCTCACACGCAGGCCAACCGCGGCGATGCGGTCCACATCCTCGTAGGCGGGTAGCTCGAGCTCTTCGCCAAATACGTCGGGATCCAGCTCCTCATACGTAACATCGAGGGTCTTACTGTTTAGAAGCGGCGTAACGCTGCGCAGGAACGTGTCGACGCCCTGAACGATGGCGGAGCCGGTATAAAGAATGAGCATTCCGCCACTTCCTAAGCGACTCAGTGCGTCATCTACGATCCGGACACTAAGGGCTTCGCCATGGCTGCCTCCGCCGTCGCGATAGGCTCGTCTTTGTCCGTCCTGCATATACGGGGGGTTGGCGATCACCAGGTCGATTGCACCCGACACGCCGCCCAGCACGTCGCTGACGATAGCTTCCGCATCGACCGAAGCGAGCGCCGCGTTGACGCGAGCGAAATTCAACGCGCGGGAGTTGATGTCCGCGAGCACCACGCGATCGGCGCGCGCGCTGGCGTGAACCCCGCCTACGCCACTACCGCAGCCCACGTCGACCAAACATCGATGACCTTTGCTGGCCCAACGATCGAGGAGTGCGCAAAAACGGTACGTGTCGGGCCCGAAGAACACGGAGTCCGCAGCCTGTGTCGGGAAGGCCGAATGGACGAACAGGCGTCCCCCAAGTGAAGAAAAGCGCACACGAGAACGCCATAAATCGCCTTCTTGACTGAGCACATCGGCGGCCTGCATCAGATCCCGCAAACCCTCAGACAGCAAACTAGCGTCGAACGGGCGGCTCCAGCCGAACACGTCGCGCAAACTACTAGCGCGCTGTAAACCTAGGCGGGCGGCCCTTGCATTCACCCGTGCATGCGTGTCTGGCGTGACCGTGACGAACTCATAGCGTTCGGCGATAAGTGCCTGCCCGAGCGCGATCAACGCTTGTGACGACTCGCTCACGCTCTGTGTGGCTTTGTCCGCGTACTTCATAAAACCATTCCAGGCGCTGTAAGGCGCCTCTTCAATCCACCGATCGCAGGCAGCCGCAGCTAGCAGCTGGCCAAAAGGGTGGACGCTCATACGGGGGAAGACACCTAGACGGACCACGCCTACCTACCGGAGGAGCAAGGAGCAGGCCACCTGACTGTTCGCAGCTCCTACACAGCGCCTGAGCATCGAAATCGGTCAAAACTGCGACATGGGGCGCCCGTGTTGTCGCAATCCAGTAGAGGTACTAACGGTTGAACGGTCGCTCCCCGACGTCCTTTCAGAGTTGAAGCTTGGCGTACGGAGGCGCCGGTGAGACCCGCCGCGCGCGCATGCCCCAGCGAGGCGGCCTTGCGCCTAGGGTGCGCCTACAAATCGGCATCGAGCACGCGCACTCCCCGGCGTCGCTTCTCCTGCTCGGTAGCTTTGCGCAGGCGTTCGTATAGAGCGACGACGTCCGTCGGCAGACCCGTCAAGTGCAGCGCGCTGTCGCTTCGATCCGAAGTCCTCAGCATCAGGTTACCGTTGCCCATGATCCGTTGGCCGAGCGGCCGTTCGACCGCGTAATCAAGAATCCGGTAGAGGTCTACTTGCTCCATGCGCTTAGATAGAAAGCCGTGTTCCACCACCACACGCTCGGTGGTCACGCGGTAATGCACCGACTTCGCGCGTAGCCAGAAGTAGAGCAACGCCAGCCCAAGGGTGAGAACGCTCCAGATTAAGTGCCAGACACTCGGCAACAACGCCGGATGGCCATCGAACAACACGGTTTCGCGCGCGCTTGCATCATTCTGTTCGGGCTGTTGGGGCATGGCGTTGAGCTTCGCACGGGGCGCGTCGCCTGTCAGCGTGTGCGAGCGGGGCTCCACGCCCCAAAAACATCGACGGCCCGAACCTTGCGTAGAGCCCCTGAAACAACCCGCGGCGGCCCCTTGGGGGCGCACGCGAACCCCAGGGGGATTTCTATGATTCGTTCCACATTGGCTGTAGCAGTGGTTTCTTTGTTTTCGGTGACCGGTTGCGATCGTTCGGCGGAGCAAGAGCTAGAAAACGCTCAAGAGGCCCAAAGCGCTGCGAACGAGGAGCGGGCCGAGGCTGAGCGCGAAGCTGCAGAGAAGATCAATGCCGCGCAGCGCGAAGCGATGGAAGCTGCGAACGAAGCCCAGCGCGAGACCGCCGAAGCTCAGAAGGACGTCCACCAAGCGGTGGGCGAAGGGCACAACGCGGTGATGGAGGCTCAGAAGGAAGCCAACAAGGAGGGCGCGGAAGCCCATCGCGAAGCCGCCGACGAAATCGCTGACGCGCGTAGGGATGTCGTAGCCGCGAAGCGCGAAGCCAATCGCGACACGGCAGAAGCACAGGGCGAGGCCAACGAGGCGCTGCGTGAGGCGCGCACGAAGATCGAAGAGGAGCGCAACGAGTTGCGTGAGTGGAGCCAGAAGCAGGTGGCGGAAATCGATCGCATGATCGCCGACGCGCGCGTCAAAACGGAGCGCGCAGACCCGACCGACAAGGCCGCGTTTGAGCAGGCGATGCGTCAGATCGAAGCCAAGCGCTCGGCGATCCGCAACGACATCGCTTCGATCGAGAAGCAGAGCGCAGCTGGACTTTCCAAGTTCGAAAACCGCGTACACAACCAGGTCGACGACCTGCGTAACCGCGTCGAGAAACTAGACGACAAGCTCTAGTCGTAGACGCGCGACGGAACGGGCGTTTCGTCGAAAATGTCGACGAAACGCCTTAGTCGCAGATGTTTTTGCTCAATGCAGGGGAGGGTGAACCATGAACTATGACGGCAGCATGCAGCCTGAAGAGGAGGCCGTAGAAGAGGTGGTGCAACCCACCGATGTGCGACCCGATTTTTGCGCGGAGGCTTTGAGTCCGGGAGCTCGCGTTACCTTGCTTATGACGACCATGTTCCTGATCGGTTTGATCGTCTTCTTTGTCGTGAGCGGGGCAATTTGGCCCGGAGGGCTGTTTGATCTCAGCGAGATCCTGGCAGTGGAGACGACTGGCATCATCGTCGCGCTCAGCTTTTTCTTACTGTTGTTCTATGGCGCCCTGCTCGGCAACAATCCGCGCTTGACCAAGGGCGAGCGCATCGCCTGGTACTTCGGCTTTGCCCTGGCAGGCCCCCTCGCGTTGCCTGCCTATTTCATTGTGCACGTCCTGCCTGTGCCGTATCAACCGACCTCTGTTCAGAGGTTGTGACCGGCTCGGATCGAGCACGATACCGCCACATCACGCACCATGACCCGACGCTGATCGCGAAAGTGATCGTCGTCGGGTCACTGCGTTCAACTCATAGGCTCGCGGTCACTCCGACCAGCGCTTCCAGATCATTCACTGCTTTGGGCAGCGCGCCCGTGAGCACTTCGTGACCCGTCTCCGTGACGAGCACGTCGTCTTCAATGCGAATGCCGCGCACGTCGGCGAACTTGGCGAGCACGTTGCGATCGAGTGCCTTGTCGCTCAAACCAACGCGCCCTGGATTCTGCAGCAGCGAGGGAACTTGGTAAAATCCGGGCTCGATCGTGACGAGCATGCCGGGTGCAAGCTCCCGATCGAGACGCAGGTACGAAAGGCCGAACTGCTCAGAGCGCGTGCGCCCCGGTGCATATCCCGCACGATCACCCAGATCCTCCATGTCGTGCACATCGAGCCCGAGCAGGTGTCCTATGCCGTGGGGAAAGAACAGTGCTTGCGCGCCGTCTTCGATCAGCGCATCGACCTGACCACGAAGGATTCCCAGATCGACAAGGCCCTTGACGATTACGCGCGACGCCGCGAGATGTACGTCGCGATAGGAAGTGCCTGGATTGACCCGTGCAATCGCCGCCCTCTGAGCCTCCAGAACCAGCGCGTACAGCTCACGCTGCGTGGTTGAGAAGCGGCCTGAGACCGGCCAAGTGCGCGTGATGTCGCCCGCGTAGCCGGTGTCTGTTTCCGCACCGACGTCCGCGAGGAGCAAGTCCCCTGCGCGCAGCTCGTTCGCGTGATCGTGATTGTGCAGGACTTCGCCGTGTGCGGTGACAATCGAGCCATATGCTGTGCCGCAGCCCGCACGCGCCAGCGCCGCCTCCATGGCGGCGCATACGTCGCGTTCGAACATGCCTACGCGCGTTACTTCGAAGCCGATGCGGTGGGCTTGCACGCTCGCAAGAGCTGCGCGTTTCAGCTCCGCTATCGCCGCCTCGTCGTGGGGCAAGCGCAGGGCGACTAGGGCATCGAGCAGCGGCCCATCGAGCGCCTCGTCTTGCAAATGCGGGCGACCGAGCAGCGCGCACACGCTGGCGTGATCCCCGCGCTCAAAGGGTGGCACCGTCGCCACGCGTTTGCCCTGTGCATGCTTCGCAAAATCCGTCAGCGGTCGGATGCTGAGCCCGAGCTGCGCGGAAAGTTGCTCGCGGTTGGGAGACGGCCCGTGCCACAGATCGTCGTCGTCCGGGCGTGGCGGCACAAACAGCATGGCCTCGCCGTCTGACAGGTAGAGCAACGCGCCCTCGATGCCCATCCCAACCAGATACAGAAAGTGGCTGGATGCACGATAGCGATAGGTGTTGGCCGCGTAGTTGCGGCCGCGGCTAGGCCCCGCAAAAACCGCGGCGGGGGTGTGGGGGTCGAGCTTGGCCAGCAGCCGTTCGCGGCGCAGCTGGCAGGCGATGATCAGATGGGATGGAGGCACGCCGCCAGTATGTCTCGGCGCCGGCGACCGGGGTCGGGCGCGCCTTCAAGCGGCTGTGAGCACCCTCGCGATTTCCGCTTTGTTTCCAAGAGGTAAAAACGTCCCAAAACGGCCGCCTGACATAATGGTTTGTTTGACTCAAGCCATGCCGGCCTCATAAGTCTAAGGCTGTTGGGGTGAACCAGCTCATGAAATTAGGCGAAACACAGATTGACGACCTAGACCGGCGCATCCTCGCCGAGCTGCAGGCAGACTGCAAAGCTCCGCTCGCGCAGGTAGGCAAGAGTGTGGGCTTGTCGGCCCCATCTGTGATGGAGCGGATCCGTAAGCTCGAGCAGGCGGGCGTGATCAAGGGCTATCACGCCGTGATCGACTCGCGTCTGGTGGGCTTGGACGTAACGGCCTTTATCGGCGTGAGCACAAGCTCCAACGGCATCGACACGTTCGAGTCCCAGCTCGAAAAATTCGAGCAAGTACTGGAGTGTCACCACGTGACTGGGTCCTACACGATGCTGCTCAAGATCAAAACCGAGAATACTCAGGCCCTCGAGAGCTTGATCAGTCGTTTGCGCATGGTCGACGGAGTCGTGCGCACGGAAACGCTGGTCGTGTTGTCGACGCGCCTTGAGCGCACCGAAGTGCCACTGGGAGTGCGCGCGACGGACCCGCCCATGAAACGAGAAGGAGCGAATCGATGAAATCGCGCGAGGACGTACGTAAAGAGGCTCAGACCCATGGCCTCTATCGCCCCGAGACCGAGCATGACGCGTGCGGCGTCGGCTTTGTCGCGAACATCAAGGGCACTCGCACTCACGCGATCGTGACGCAGGCGCTGCAAGTGCTAGCGAATCTCGAGCATCGCGGTGCCTGTGGCTGTGACCCTTTGACGAGCGACGGTGCCGGGATCCTGTTTCAGATCCCGCACGGTTTCTTCGCGCTCGAGGCCAAGCGTCTCGGCTTCACGCTACGGCGCCCTGGTCAGTACGGCGTCGGTAGCTTGTTCTTGCCGCAAAATGCCGAAAAGCGCGAGCAGTGCGTGCAGCTCATCGAGCGCGTCGTGCGCAAGGAAGGTCAGAAGCTCATCGGTTGGCGCGATGTGCCTGTGGATGCGACCAAGGCGGGCCCGATGGCTCGGGAGTCGATGCCGGTGATGCGTCAGCTGTTCGTCGAAGGCGACGAAGAAGTCGAAGACGAGACCGAGCTCGAGCGGCGTTTGTACGTGATGCGCAAGCGCATCGAGCAGCTGGCGCGCGAGCAAGGCGTGTCGGAGTCCGGCGGGTTGTACATCTGCTCGTTGTCGTCGCGCACCATCGTCTACAAGGGCTTACTCTTGCCCGAGCAGATGCCGCACTTCTTTCTCGATCTGAAAAACCCTGACGTGGAGAGTGCGCTCGCCGTCGTGCACTCGCGCTTCAGTACCAACACGTTTCCGACCTGGGAGCGCAGCCATCCCTATCGCATGGTCGCGCACAACGGCGAGATCAACACCTTGCGCGGCAACATCAATTGGATGCACGCCCGTGAAAAGGCGTTGGAATCGCCGCTATTTGGCAATGATCTCGACAAGCTCGTACCCGTGATCGACGAGAACGGCTCCGACTCGCAGATGTTCGACAACGCGCTCGAGTTCCTGGTGCAGACCGGACGCGAGCTGCCCCACGCGATGATGATGATGATCCCCGAAGCGTGGCAGAAGCACGAGAGCATGTCGGACGAGGAGCGCGCCTTTTACCGCTACCACGCCTGCCTGATGGAGCCCTGGGATGGACCGGCGTCGATGGCCTTCACCGACGGCTCGATCGTGGGCGCCTGTCTCGATCGCAATGGTTTGCGCCCCGCCCGCTACTACGTGACCCATGACGACATGGTGATCACCGCTTCTGAAGCGGGCGTGCTGCCGATCGACCCGAAGAACATCAAGTACAAAAACCGGCTGCAACCCGGGCGCATGTTCCTCGTCGATACCAAGGCCGGCCGCATCATCGAGGACCGCGAGCTCAAGCAGCGCATGGCGGCGCGCAAGCCCTACCTACAGTGGCTAGAGGCCAATCTCAAGACGCTCGAAGACCTGCGCGTCCCCGAGAGTCAGCGCGACTCGGTGTATCCGCCTGCCACGCCTGATTCGCGGATTCGTGAGCTTCAGGTTCACGGCTATACGATGGAAGACTTGGATGTTCTGATCCAACCGATGGCCCTCGCCGGTGAAGAGCCGATAGGCTCCATGGGCAACGACATCCCGCTAGCGGTGCTGTCGGATCGCCCGCAGATTCTCTTTGCGTACTTCAAGCAGCTATTTGCGCAGGTGACAAACCCTCCGATCGATCCGATCCGCGAGGAGCTTGTGATGTCGCTCAAGACCTACTTGGGCGCGCAGCAGAACTTGTTCGGCGAGACACCTGAGCATTGCAAGATGATCGAGCTCGATCATCCGGTGTTGACCAACGGCGAGCTCGAAAAGCTGCGCGGGCTCGAAGAGGGTTACATCGACATTGGCTCGCGCACGCTCAATGCGACCTTTGCGCTTAGCAAGTACGGCGAAGGCTTGGCGCGCTCGCTGGATCGCCTATGCCGTGAAGCCTCCGACGCGATCGATGAGGGCGTCAGTGTGCTGATCCTGTCTGATCGCGGTCACAACAGCCGGCGTGCGCCGATCCCGAGCTTGCTCGCCACGGCAGCTGTGCATCACCACTTGGTTCGCGAGGGCACACGCACGCGCTGCGGCATCGTGGTCGAGTCCGGCGAGCCGCGCGAGGTCAATCACTTCTGTCTGCTGATGGGTTACGGCGCAAGCGCGGTCAACCCGTACCTTGCTTACCAAGCGATCGAACAATTGATCGAACAAAAGCAAGTCAACATCCCCTACGAAAAGGCCGTTTACAACTACAAAAAGGCGGTTGGTAAGGGCTTGCTCAAGGTGATGAGCAAGATGGGTATCAGCACCCTGCAGAGCTACCAGGGCGCGCAGATTTTCGAAGCGATCGGCCTAAAGCAAGACTTCGTCGACCGCTACTTCACCTGGACACCCACGCGCATCGAAGGCGTAGGCCTCGAGACGGTCGCCGAAGAGACGCGTCGCCGTCATCGCGACGGTTATCAGGTGAACCTGCGCTTGCATGATCCGCTCGATCCTGGCGGGCTTTACAAGTGGCGTCGGCGCGGTGAGCGTCACGCGTACAATCCGGACACCGTGCCTGCGCTTCAGCACGCCGTGCGCGCGGGCAGCTATAAGATGTGGAAGAAGTACTCCGAGCTTGTCGATGCAGACAGTAAGCGTCTGTTTACGATCCGTGGTCTGCTCGCGTTCAAGCCGAGTAAGGCGATTCCGATCGAAGAGGTCGAGCCTGCAAGCGAGATCGTGAAGCGCTTCAAGACCGGCGCGATGTCGTTTGGCTCGATCTCCAAGGAAGCCCACGAGAACTTGGCGATCGCCATGAATCGCATCGGCGGTCGCTCGAACACCGGCGAAGGTGGCGAGGACCCCGAGCGATTCAAGACCGATGCCAACGGTGATTCACGACGTTCGGCGATCAAGCAGGTCGCGTCCGGCCGTTTTGGCGTCACGTCGCACTATCTCGTCAATGCCGATGAGCTGCAGATCAAGATGGCCCAGGGCGCCAAGCCCGGCGAAGGCGGTCAACTACCTGGACATAAGGTCGATGAGCTGATCGCGCGCCTGCGTTATTCGACGCCAGGCGTGGGCTTGATCTCGCCTCCGCCCCATCACGACATCTACTCGATCGAGGATCTCGCGCAGCTGATCCACGACCTCAAGAACTCCAACACCGATGCTCGCATTAGCGT
>JBBSJC010000053.1:0-23513 GCA_038257655.1 Polyangiales bacterium
CAGCGCTGACAGTTATGGTCGCCTTCGAGCTCTTTGTGGGCCTTTGATAGCGGTCCGGGTGACAACCATTGCGCATGCGCGAGCAGCGCGACGCCGAGGCATAACCCCAGCACCACCAGCAATCCCCCGAGCCCCCTGAGCGTTACGAAGCGAAGTCCCACCCGTACCCATAAAACAGCGCAACGCCGACGTGTAGCAGCACGCCGGAAACCATGATCAGTGCACTCAGACGATGCCAGGGCCGCCAGGCGCGCAGAAGCTCGCGCGCGGCGACAGCGTACACCTCACGGGCGGCCAGTGTGGCGACTTCCCGTGCTAGCGGCCCAGCGTGTTCCCGCGTGAGTGGGGCCGCATCTTGCGCACGAGCTTGAAACGATGTGAGCACGAGCGCGCGCCTTACGCTCGCTTCACGACGCCAACGCGGCAGCATACGAATCACGCGCCATAGACCGGAGCCTGCCGCAGCCTCGCTTGGGCGCTTCGAGAGCCCTTCGTTCAAAGATTGACGTAGTCCAGGCACGAGGCCCTCTAAATCTGCCAGGCGCGCGCGCAGCTCACTCTCGGAGCGCGGCACGAGCGCATAGAAGAAGCGTCCGACCACGCCGGTTGCGACTGTCACCCCGAGCGTCGCTGCGGTTACCATGGCCACGGGCGAGCGTAACTGAAAGGCCGAGTGAAAGGCTACGAAGAGCGTCGCAGTCAGACCGGTTACCACGTGCGAATCGAGCCACAAGCGCATGTGCCCCAGTGGCCAGTGCGCAAAGCGCCTTCGCAGCAGATAGCTCAAGTTGAGGAGCATGAGTGCCAGGCCTACACCGCCGTAAATTCGCCCTACGGGACGGCTCGGGCTGAGCAAGTCGTAGTCTGAATGGTCCACGCGCTCGGTGAGCGGCAGCTGGTAAAAGTTCGCGCCGCGCAGCCAAAGCAGCAGCGCCATCGTCAGCACCGCCGCGACCGTCAGCCACAGGATCGGCGCCACGCGCAGGCCACGTGACCAACGTTGAATCTCGATTTCCGTTGCGCTGTTCACCGAAAGCGCTCCTCGCTAAAGTTCCGCGTCGCCACGCAACGCAACGGACGTGCCGGCCCGTGAACGCTGCGCTTTGTCGCCGATCATGAAGACGACGCTGTGGCTCCGTTGTGCGCACGCCACGCAGTCGTCAAAAGCCCTGTTGGGCTTACCCCACAACCTTACGCACGCGCGTGCATAGGACGGTGGCAGACGCGGCCGACGCATAGACAGTGCGCACGTTTGCAGCGCGTAGCGCCCCGCTTGCTGACTGCGCACGAGCCTTGCTTAGGCCGGCGGCGGCGCCACGATCGTCGGATACGCGCCTGGTTTTTGTTGATTGCACTGCTGAATTGAATTGCTTACCGCCGTGGAGCACGCATGAGCTGGTTTGAAACGGTCCCGATGCAGTGGACCTTGTTGGGTGGAGCGTCCGGTGTGGGCGCGCTCCTGTATGCAGCGCATCACGCCGTGCAGCGTGGCGAGCTCGAGCGCGATCAGAAGGGCCGCGCACAGCTCGCCGATTTGGAAAGCATGGGCGAGGCTGTGCCGGTCAGCCTGCACCCCGAAATCGACTCCTCCCGTTGCATTGGTTCGGGAGCCTGTGTGCGCGCGTGCCCTGAGCATGACGTGCTGCAAGTGGTCGGAGGCGTGGCGCGTCTGGTCAATCCATTGGCTTGCATCGGGCACGGTGCGTGCGCTGCAGCCTGCGGCGTCGAGGCCATCCGTTTGGTGTTCGGTACGGCCACGCGCGGCGTCGAGCTGCCGCGCATTGATGAGAACTTCGAGACAACCTCCCCCGGTGTGTTCATCGTCGGCGAGCTCGCGGGCATGGGGCTTATCCGCAATGCCGTGCGCCAGGGTGGTCAGGCGGGCGCGCACGTCGCCAAGAGTTGTCGCAAACCGAAGGGTGACGCGCTCGATGCGGTGGTCGTCGGTGCAGGTCCCGCGGGCATCAGCGCGGGACTTGCGCTGCATCAGGCTGGCAAACGATTCGTGCTGCTCGATCGTGAAGTGTTCGGCGGCACGATCTTACACTACCCGCGCGCGAAGGTGGTGATGGCGGGCGACCTCGATTTGCCAGGCTACGGTCGCGTCAAAAAAGGCCGGATGAGCAAAGAAGAGCTGATCGCGCTCTGGCAAGACATTCGCGAGAAAACTCAGCTGCCGGTCAAAACCGGAGCGCTCGTGACTGCGCTCGCCCGCGAGGCGGATGGCATGTGGCGCGTGGAGAGCTCAACCGGCAGCGTGCGCGCGGCCCACGTGATCCTCGCCCTGGGTCGCCGTGGCTCCCCGCGTAAGCTCGAGATACCGGGCGAAGAGCTCGCAAAGGTAAGCTACCGGGTGATCGAGCCCGAAGAGCATGCGGGCCGCCATGTGATGGTGGTAGGCGGCGGAAACAGCGCCGTCGAGACTGCGCTCATTCTCGCCGACTACGGTGGTTGCGCCTCGGTGTCGATAAGTTATCGCCGCGAGCGCTTCGCGCGTGCGCGCGCCGAGAACCTGACGCGCATCGACGCTGCGATCGAGAGCGGAAGGATTCGCGGCTTGCTCGGTAGCGAGCTGCTCTCGATCGAGCCCGAGCGTGTGATCCTGCGCGACCGCAACGGCCGTGAACAGAGCGAGGTCAACGATACGCTGGTCGTTCAGGCCGGCGGCACGGACCCAGGCGCTCTGCTCGCAAGCTTCGGCATCGAGCTCTCGACCAAGTTTGCTGACGTCTAAGCGCGGGGCCTGCTGCTCAGTCGTTATCGGCGGCTTCATCGCTCGCTTCGTCCGCATCTTCGTCGCTGTCCTCATCACGATCGGCGGCTTCATCGATCGCTTCGTCCCCATCGTCATCGCGATCAACATCGTCGTCGTCGTCGTCGTCATCGTCGAGGTCGTCGTCGTCGTCCGGTGGGTTGAGGCTGCCACCTCCGGGATCGCCCGGACCCACGCCGTCGTCCACGGGTGTGCCGTTCGGATCGTCCTGACACAAAATCCAATCCGCCAGTGCACGCTGCTCGTCGACAGTCAGGTTGCTGGCATTGCGCGGCATGCTCCCGTTCGCCGTCACCCGGTAAAGCACAGAGCCCGGTAGATCGCCGAGCACCACCAGCCCCTTGGTCACGATCGCCTCTAGATTGAGCGCGTCGCCAAAGCCACCATTGCGTTGGCCATTGGCATGGCAGCCTGCACAGCGTTGGGCGAGCACGTCGGCTGCACGCTGCGCTTCATCTTCGCAGCTGGCAGGATTCGCAGGCGGCGCGGCGGGCCCCGGGTCAGCGACCCCTGCATCTTCGTCCGCAGGCGTGGCGTTGTCTACGGAGGTGCCGGTGTCGATGCCATCGGTCGCTCCCGGAAATGCGCGGCTCGCATCGGAGGGTGCCTGCGAGCAACCGGAGGCGACAACGATCGCCATCAGCCACAGTCCTCCGCCTTGCACGATACGGCGAGGCGAGCTTGTTTGGTTCTGCTTCATATGGACTCCTCCACGCTACAGCACGCACCGCACAGACCCATGCCTGCGTGGACGCGCGGACAGCGCATGTCGTGAAAGACGCTTGGACGGCTTCAGGGCAGCGCGATCCAACTGCCTATCTGTGGCAGCGCGTGCGAGCGCCAGGTGCAGAACGGTCCATGTACTTATGTGTCCGTCAACTGGCGAAAGGCAGCGCAACGCGGATCGTGGTGCCCACGCCGACCTTACTCTCGACCGTCATCGAGCCGCCGTGGGCTTCGACGATCCGGCGTGCCAAGGACAATCCGAGCCCAAGGCCCCCAGTGCGTCGCGCACGGCTACGGTCGGTGCGAAAAAAGGGCGTCGAGATGTGCGGCAAGTCTTCGGACGCAATGCCGATGCCGCGATCCTCGACCGTCAGGGAAACCTCATGGCCGTGACCCTGGGCGCGGACGAAAACGGTCGTGTCGTGCTCTGAGTATTTTTGCGCGTTGTCGAGCACGTTATCGACCACACGCCTTAGCAGCACCGCATCGCCGTTGAGCCCGTCGAGCTTACCTTCGGCGCTGATTTCAAGCGCGCGCTCCGGGTGTTGAGCGCGAAAACGCGAGGCGACCTGATCGAGCAAGCTCGTCAGATCGAGCGCCTGGCGTCGTAGCACAGGCAGCGCCGGACCAGCTCGTCCCGCGGCCAAATCGAGCCGTGCGGTCTGCAGCACGTCGACGACGAGTCCTTCGAGCTCCGTGAGATCCTGGGTGATTTCGTGCAGGGCTTCCTGGGTCAGCGCGGCGTCGCCCGTGGCGGCCAAGTCGAGCGCGACGCGGATGCGCGCGAGCGGCGTCCGTAGCTCGTGCGACACGTTGGCAAGCAGCTCCTGTTGGCTGCGCACCAACAACGCTAATTGCTCAGCCATGTCGTCAAAGGCATGGGCAAGCTGACCGAACTCGTCGCGGCGCTGCAACTTGGCACGGGCGGTCAGGTCTCCTGCGCCGAGCCTGCGCGCCGCCGACGATAGCTGGGTAAGCGGCCGCGCAAACGAGCGCGCCAAGAACACGGCGCCGACGGCCGAGGCGACGAGGGCGAGCAAAAAACCTGGCAAAAGGGGCTGAATCGGCGCGATGAATGCGGGCGGCGCGAATAGCACGTAACCTGATTCACCCGTCGGGAGGCGCATCGAACGCGCGAAAACCGGATGAGCATCGCGCCTTACGATCTTACTCTTTGGTCCAATTCGCGCGAGCTCGGTCGCTGATAGCGGAGCCAAGGCTTTCGAGGCGTTGGCGGTGACGAGCCGCCCCTGCGTCGTGTACACGGCGAAGTTGATGTCCAGCCCTTGCAAGCTCTCGGCTTCCTCGCGCATCGCTTCCGGGTCACCGAGCAGCGAAACCATGTTCACCACACACAGCTCGGCATGGCGCACGATGCCCGATTCGAGTGATGGCTCGAAGGTCGCCCAACTGACGAGCGCGATCACGCCCAGCATCGAGAACAGGTGCATGACGCTGACGATCGAGATGCGCACCGACAAACGATCGAAAAGCTTATTCACGATCAGCACGCCTTTGCCAGCATGTAACCCAGTCCGCGTACGGTCTTGAGCAGCTGCGGATTCTTGGGGTCGTCACCCAACTTTTGCCGCAAGCGTGAGATCTGGACATCGATCGAGCGGTCAAAGGCCTCTTCCGTATTGCCGCGCACTTGCAGCATCAGCTGCTCGCGCGTCAAAGCGCGTCCTACGTTTTCGGCAAGCGCCCGCAACAGCGCAAACTCGTAGCTCGTGAGAGCCAGCATGCGCCCGTCGAGTGTTGCTTCCATCGCGGCGGGATGCAGCAGAAGTCGACCTAAATCGATGCTGTCCGTGTTGGGGCCCGAGCGGCCGCGCGCGCGCCGCACGTGGGCGCGAATGCGTGCAAGGAGCTCATGGGAAGAGAACGGCTTGGTAAGGTAGTCGTCGGCACCGAGATCGAGGCCAAGCACGCGATCGGCTTCTGCATCGCGCGCCGTGATGATGACGATCGGCACGTCGCTGCGCGCTCGCAGGGCGCGACACACCGACAGCCCATCGAGCCCCGGCAGCTGCAGATCGAGCAGGACGATGTCGGGTCGCACGCGCGACGTCTCGTCGAGGCCCTGGCTGCCGTCGGCTGCCCACACCACACGTACGCCGTTGAGCTCTAGAAAGCGCGTGGTGAGTCGCGCGAGCCGCTCGTCATCTTCGATCAGCATTGCCACGATCGTCTCGAGCGCGGGCGGGCTCACGGGAGCAGGCGTGGGTTCGCTGGGCGTGGACGTCATGATATCGCCGTCCCACACGATAACGCAGATCCCGTGCGGCGCGCTCGCGGCATCGCGTTCGCATGCGAGTCGCAGCGCCACTGTAGTCAACTGTGCACGTGGCGCGAGTCGCTACACCGCTTGTGCTAGCCGGCTGTCTGCAAGCCCGCGGCGATACCGTTGATCGTCGTAAAGAAGATCGACAAAATCTGTTCGCGCTCGCTCTCGTTCTCGGCGCGCGCAAGTCGTCGTTTGAGTTCGATCTGAGTGTGGCTGAGTACGTCTACGTAGGGGTTGCGGCGCACCACGGTGGCAAGTAGGTGTGGACGGTTGCCAAGGATCTGCTGCTTGTCGATAATCTTCAACACGCCACTGACGGTGCGATCCCATTCCGCGCGAATCAGCGGGAAGATCTGTTGCGCGTCCTCATCGGCGAGCCGTGCGTAGAATGCGGCGACGTCGATGTCCGCGCGGCTCAGCGCAAGCTGCGCGTTGTTGATCAGCGCGCGAAAAAATGGCGATGCCTTGTAAAGATCGCGCACGCGCTCGATCCCGAAATCGTTGGTGATCGTCTCCAGCCCCGAGCCGAGGCCAAACCAGCCTGGGATACCGTGACGGCTCTGGTTCCATGAGAAAACCCAGGGGATGGCGCGCAGGTCGGCGAGCGACAGGCCACTTTTACGCGAGGCAGGACGCGAGCCTATCGGTAAGGCGGTCACCTCACCGATAGGCGTTGCGGCTTGGGCGTAGCGTGCGAGCCGGTCTGGATCGGCGAGCACCTCGCGGTAAGTCTTGAGCGCGCTTTCCGCCGCGCGTCCCAGAATTTCATCGCGTGCCTTCAGCTCGCTTTTAGAGATAGGTGTGCGTTCTGCCAGGCCGGACAACAGCACGGCGCTTATCACTTGCTCCAGATCGCGCTCGGCGATGTCCCGTCGTCCGTAGCGCGTGTTGATCGTCTCGCCTTGCTCGGTAACGCGCAGTCTGCCGCGCAGCGCGCGCTCGGGTTGGGCGCGGATCGCGCGATGGCTCGGACCGCCCCCGCGACCTATCGCACCACCTCGACCATGGAAGATCGTAAGCAAGACGCCGTGATGCTCAGCAATGTCCGCCAGCGCATGCTGGGCGCGGCGCAGGGCGACCTGACTTGCGACATAGCCCGCTTGCTTACTCGAATCGGAATACCCGACCATCACTTCGAGCTCTCGTCCGATCGCCGCGCGTACGGGCGGCGACGCGAGCATCTGCTCGGCCAAGACTTCGGCGTTTTCCAAGTCTTCAAGTTGTTCGAGCAGTGGTACCGGGCGCAGCTCCCCGGGGCTCAAACCCGCCGCGCGCTGCAAAAACAGCACTTCGAGCAGGTCGCTCAACGAGTTGGTGAAGCTGACGATGTAGCGCTCGCAGGCGCGAGGGCCTTGCTCACGGCGCGCCCGTCCGACCATGTCCAGGGTGGCGAGAATATCCTGCGTACCCGAAGACAGTAAGGTGCGCGATGCCGGGATCAGCGATTCGGGGCTCGCCAAAAGCCCATGGAGCAGCCGGCAGCGCTCGGCTTCATCGAGACCTTCGTAAGCCGCTTCGGGATGCAGACTCGCGACGCGAATCAGCTCGCTGACCGCTTGTTCGTGGATGGCCGAGTGTTGGCGCAAATCGAGACTTGCTAGGTGAAATCCAAATACGTCCGCGCGTCTGCGCGCTGCGCGCAGGGGCCCGCTTGCGAGCCGCGCGTAGCCCGCTGCCACGAGCGAACGCTCGATAAGCGCGAGATCTCGCTGATAACCTGCCGCATCGACGTAGGCCTCGCTCTGTCGCGTCAAGGTGGCGCGCAAGCGTGCAGCCACGTACCACAGCTTCTCGCGCCAGGGCTCGTGCACGGTAAAGCGCTGCACCCGTGCTGCGACCTCCGGAAAGCGCTCGCGATCCTGCTCGATCGATTCGAACAGCTCGCCCAGTCGATCGCTGTGTGGTGCGCGCCGCGATGACAACGACAGACCGCGGCCCAGGGCTTCGACGTCGTCGAGATAGCGCTCGAGGATCAGACTGCGCTGGCGCTCGAGCACGATGCGCGTGACGTGGGCGGTGACGAAGGGATTGCCATCGCGATCGCCGCTGATCCAGCTGCCCCAACGCAGAAACGAGGGGATGCACCAGGCGCTCGCATCGCTCGGCGCAAGGCCCAACCAGTCTTCATCGGGAAACTGCTGCCCAAGGGCGCTTTCAATCTTGCGATAAAGCTCAGGGGTTGCGTCGAGCAGCGTGCGCTTGAATACGTCTAGGCCCGCTTCGATCTCGTCGCGCGGCGAAGGTTTGGTGGCGCGCGACTCTTCGGTGCCGAAGAGCGCGACAGCTTCATCACGAAGCAGCGACACCATTTCGATGCGCGCCTCTTCGCCAGCCGGGCGCTCGATAGCATCGAGGATCCGCTGCACTTCGGCCACGTGATCGCGCAAGGTGCGGCGTCGGGCTTCGGTGGGATGGGCGGTGAGCACAGGCATCACGAACAGGCGCTCTAGCTGCGCGCGCACATCGCTTGCGTTCAAACCATCAGCCGCCATCAGCTCAAAGGCTTTGGCGACCGAATCAAGCGGTGGGTCCGAGGGACCATGTTTCCGCAGCATGCGTACGCGATGTTGCTCTTCGGCGGCATTCACCAAATGAAACCACTGGGTGAATGCGCGCGCCACATCCTCCAAATCATCGAGCTCCAGATTGCTGATGCGGGTGGCAAAGGCTTCACGGCCGCCCGCTAAGGTTCCGGCGCGCAGGGCGATCGCGTCATCCCGCAACGCGATCACCAGCTCTAGCATGCTCTCACTACTCAGCTCGCGAACCGCGGCGTGCAGCGTGCCTTCTAAAAGCTCGATGTCCGCTATGAGCGGAGCATCATCGTTTTTATCTAAAGACATGAAACACCCCGTGTTTGGTCGGCCTAAGCAGCTTAGTCCACAGCTTCGCTTAGTCGATGCGTACGATGGCGACATCTTCGATGCGTGCGCCGGGCGTGACGCGAACTCTCAAGTAGTGACGTTCGATGCCATCCAGGCGCTCCTGAATCGCGCCTCCTCCGCCGGAGAGATAAATCGGGAGCCCTGCGGCCGAGAAGGCGTAGTAGCTGTGGATGTGCCCGAGGAAGAGCGCGTCGACCTTACCCTTGGCCAAAAGTGCCAAAAGCTTGGCTGCCTCTTTGCGACTGCGAAAGCCGCCGCCGCGCACCCCCACTGGGTCAAGCGGAGGAATGTGAGTGAGCACGACGTGTACCTCGTCGCGGGCCCGGGCAAGCCAGGAATCCAACCAATCATATACGTCAGGATCGATGGTGGCATTGCCCGAATCAATCAGCGAGAACGCCACGCCTTTGAACTGGAAGTGCGGATTGAAGGGGCCAAATAAGTTGTGCCAGTGGCGAGGGGGGGCACCCATTTCGTGGTTACCCACGGTCGAGAAAAAGGGAATGTTAAGCGGCGCAAGCTCGCGCTGAAAACGTACGAGCTCGGGGCGCGTGCCGACGTTTGCGAGGTCACCTGTGGACACCACGAAGCGCAGCTCGGGGTCTTCATTCATACGCGCAAAGATCTCGTTGACATCGTCCACGCCTCGCTGCACGTCGCTGAGCACGGCAAACACGTAGGGTTCGCTGAGAGCAGCGTCAGGCGGAGCAATGCGCCACACATCCTCGCCCGCAAGCGGCACTTCGAAGCGGCAGCTTGCCTTGCGGTCGCCGAAGCGCTCGCCAAGAACGACGCCTCCAGCGTGGCTCAGCACCGCACCCTCCATGCAGTTGTGTACCGCGACCTGGAAGCTTGACTGGGCGCGTTCGACACTTACTTCGATCTCAAGGATCGGTGCCTGTGCCCACAACACCAGTCGCTCACCGCTCAATGAACGCACAGCGGCAAGGCCGTCGCTCACGTTAACGCTCACTCCGTCTGCTTCGGCTTGGCCTACCTTACGGTCTAGCTCTACGCGCTCGCTCGCAGGGCGTAAGCAGCCGCTTAGTAGCGTCAGGCATAGTACGACGCTTCCCCAGCAGGTCTTCATCGTGTGCCCCCTTGCTCCAGTAGACGGTACTTTAAAGAGAGCCCCGCGACGATGGCTGAGCCGCCTTCGATCAACAATCCCGCACCCCAGCTTGGCCAAAAGAAGCGATGAGCTGTGAGCCCGAGGTGCCCAAGAAAGCCGCCGGCTATTCCGCGCACGCCAAGCCCCGCGGCAAAGTCATCGTGTCGATGGTCGTAGTAGATCGAGGCCTCGCCCGTGTGCAGTGCGCTGTCGCCGAAATAGACGCCAAAACCAAAGCGCGCGAGCAACATGCCAAAGGGATCGGGCCCGCCGCTTGCGGCCTCAAAGGCGTAAAGCTCAAGGGCATAACCGAGTTGTCCGTCGACGAAGGCACCGCGCAGGCTCGGGCCCACGTGACTGAGATCCAGGCGCCCATCGACACGCCATTCGGGTGTGTAGACCGCAAAGCCGTCATCGGGATAACGGTGATAGGTGAGCCCCAGCGCCAGATCGGTATGGCTGCCATCGCGGGTGGATCGCTGCATGCTGCGTCCCCACAAACGGTAGGCTGAATCGAGCCTGATTCGCTGATTGTTGTCGTCCGCGCCGAGCCACGCGCTGGACGAGAAACGAAAGCGAGTCACGCGCAGATCAGCGCGCGCATAGATGAAGTTGCGGTAGGCGAACTGCGGATCGTAGACGTAGCGATAGCCGAGCTCCGCGTCGATTCGCGCAAGCTGGGGGGTTCCCGTCACATCGCGTCCGCCTGTGCTCGCGCCGTAGATGTCGGCAAACCAACCGACCATGAACAACGACACGCTCGTGGCGACGATCGGCAGCCCGACCGCTACCAGCTTGCGCGACGCGCCCGTGGCCGCGAGCATGCTGCCTGCCGCGAGGAACGCGACCAGCGAAGCCGCCTCCGCGATCAACAGGCGCTGGCCGGTGCGTCTATCGCCTGCCACAAAGGTGCCCGCACCGTGCACAAAGAAACCGGGGCCGAGCGCCAGTGCAGTCGGACCTAGCCGAGCTTTGAAGCCCGATGAACCTGAGTAAGGAGCGCGAGCAGACTGCGTTTGCGCCGTTTCAGGCGCCTGCCTGTGCGCGGCTGGCTCCTGCGTGCGCGCGGCTGGCTCAAGCTCCGCATCAGGTGATGATTGCTGCGCCTGGACAGGAGAAATCGAGCAGATGCTGCACAGAACAATCGCCAGAAAAACGCTGAGTAACGGAACGCTCTTCCTACTCCCCACACCAATCAAAGCCATGTATCCAAGGTAGCAACCGATCCACCTCCTGCCTACGCGCGTTTCTGCCTCACGATCGGGCGCGTCAGGCTCTGCACCACACGAAGTGCAGCCCAAGCTCGCTCGCGCGCAGCCTTGCACAGGTTTGTGCGCAAGCCTCTGCTGCATAGGGCTCGCGTGGCGAGTGTCCCCACACAGGCCCAGGCCAGGCCGGATCGTCTGCAAAACGGGCCACGTGATGCACATGCAATTGACGCACGATATTGCCGAGCGCGCCCGTGTTGATTTTAAAGGCAGCAAAGGTTTCGCTGAGCACGCGCGCGACCAGACACGATTCGTCAAGCAACTTGACGCGATCAGGTTCGGCCAGTTGGTAAACCTCGCTCATGGCTGGGCGCTTAGGCACGAGGATAAGCCAGGGATAGCGGTGCTCGTTCATCAGCAACAGTAAGCTCAGACTCGACTCGGCCAGCAGCACCGTGTCTGCTGCAAGTCTCGAGTCGAGCACGAATTCGCGCGCGGTCTGATCCATTACTTTCACCCCAGCTGATCTCCCAGAACATGGCGATCAGCGCCATCAGCTGGGTCGCATAACGTTCGCACGCGCGCAACGAGCCGGGCCACACCGTCCGCGAATACCGATTCGGGCGTGATCAAGCTCAACACCAAGTGAGCGCCCCTGCCCAGCCCGTAGAGATAACCAGGCTGGGTAATCAAACCGTCCTGCGCGAGTAAACACAAGGCCCAAGCATCGTCATCCAGCACCTGGGGTAGACGTACAATCCCGTACCAACCGCCTTCGGTCTGCAGCGTCGAGATTCCCGTGTCTTTCGCGCAGCTCGCGCGCAGGGTCGCCCGGTTGTGCAGACAGCGCGCACGAATCTTGGCCTGTAATTCTGAGGCATGCGCGAGCAGGCGCGGCAGAGCGCGCTGTACCGGTGTCGACGGCGAAAGGTAACTATCGGCAATGTGCTCCAGGCGCGTGCGCGCTTGGGCCACCTGCGCTGGGGGCCCGCGAAACAAGGTCCAGGCGAGCTTGAGCTGCGGTAGTCCCAGCGCCTTGCTCAGCCCGCCCATGCAGAACACCAAGCTGTCGGTAAGCTCAAGCGCGCTACATGCCCGCTCCGGGTCTGCTTCAAACCCGTAGTCTGCAAACACTTCGTCGCTCAGCACGGGCAGCCCGCACTCGGCCAGGATCGCAAGCTCTGCGCGTTTCAGAAAGGACCCGGTAGGATTATTGGGATGCACGCACACGATGGCGCGTGCCTTACTTTCTTGAGCAAGTCTTACTAGACTGCGGTCCAGGTGCCATTCGCCATCGTACTGCAAAGAGTAAGGGATGAGGCGCACGCTCTCGAGCGTTGCCAGCACATCCAGCAACGGGTAACTCGGCACGGGCACGAGCACGCAATCTCCAGGATCGCAGAGCAGCTTGAAAAGGTAACCATAAGCTTCGCTGGTGCTGGCTGTCAGCATGATCTGCTCGGCGGGCACCTCAAAGCCGCGCGCTCGTTCGCGCGCGCTGAGCGCTGTGCGTGCTGCCAGCAGCCCAAATGGCTCCGGCGCATACACCACATTGCCAGGATCGCGGAGCGCGAGCGTCAAACTATCGGCATCGAGCGAAAGCCCGACCTCCGTCACGTTGCTCACGCTCAGGTCAAGTAGCGGCAGACCCTGCGCTCGCGCACGAGCGGTTGCCTGCGTCAGCGCATTCTCGTTCGCTTCAAAACGCGTGCGACGGGAGAACGGGTCCATGCGAAGTGAGCAAGGCGTAGGCTATGCTCCGGCCCCGCGCCATGCCCGCAACATCCTCCAGCTCTCAGGCACGTACCGAGCCGCCCAGCGCGAGCAGAGCCGCAGAAGCGCGGGCGCACGGTCATGCCCCGCGCGCCGAGCTCGCGAGTCTAGCGGCTGCCTTCCTCGCGCTGGTTTGGCTATTCGCTCGTTTTTCTGAGCTCCTCGTTCGCTCCCTGCAGACGTTGCTGACAGAGCCGCTACGTCGCTTGAGCCAAGGCATGGCGGTTGCGCTCGAACCGCAAGGTTTCGCCGCGCTGTCGCTGTTCGGGCCCATGCTCGCAGCCGGGCTCGCCTTGTGTTTCGTCTGCATGCTGCTCGCGCGTTCGGTCGCCCAGGGCGGCGTCCGCTTCAGTCTTCGCGCGCTCTCGCCGCGCAAGCACTTCGACAAGGTCGGCAGCACGCGCTGGCTGAGCGCGCTTCTCGCCTGCGTCATGTGCAGCGTGCTTATCGGCATAACCTTGCCCGCCGCCCTGCGCGTGCAGCCGATAGATCTGCAGGAAATGCTCACCCGCGTAGCCTTTCGCCTGGCAGCGGCGCTCGTATTGCTGGCTTTGATCGATGCGGCGCTGGCACGCGCTGCGTGGTGGCGCTCGCTGTGGATGACACGCCGCGAACGCAGCGCCGAGGAACGCGAAGCCTACGGCTCGCCCGAGCTACGTGCCCGACGCGAGCGCATCCGCCGCGAGCCTCACGCTGCTGTTGACACTCAGCATGACACTCAGGCAGGCACTCAGGCTGACACCGTAATTCACACCGCCACCGTCACCGCCACCGACACGACGCCCAGCGCGCGGAGCTCCTCGTGAGCAGCTTCGTCGATGTGGCACTGCCCGTGCCCTTGCGCCGCGCGTTCACCTATCGCGTGCCCGACGGCATGACCTTACGCTTGGGCATGCGCGTGGCGGTGCCGTTTTCGGGGCAAAAGCTGGCCGGTTTCGTGCTGCGCACACACGATGATCCTCCGGTCGGGCTCAAGCGCGTGCTGTCCGTGGCCGGCAGCTTCGAGTCCGAGCCCGTGTTCCCCGAGGACCTGCATGCGTTTCTCTTGCGCGCGGCGGATTACTATCTGCACCCGGTCGGCGAGGTGCTCAAGCTCGCGGCACCCGCTTTACCCAAGGAAGCCTTCAAGGCGCTCAAAGAAAGCGGTTTTGTCGAGCACGCCGACGACATCAAAGGCCGTCGGCTCACGACACAGCTCACCTCACGTGTGACGCGCGTGCCCGAGGTCGCTCTCCCACTGCGCGCGGGTGTGAAGCAAAAGGCCTTGCTCGCGCTGATCGAAGCGCGCGGCGCGATGCTGCTGACCGAGCTGCAAAAGCTCGTACCCGGCGCGCGAGGCGTCGTCAGCAGTCTGGTCGAAAAAGGCGTGCTGCACGCAGAAGATGTGGAGATCGCTGCCGATCGCTTTTTCTCCGCGGACCTGCCGCGCGAAGCGCCCTTTGAGGCCACAGGCGAGCAACGCGCCGCGATCGACACGCTCACGACAGCTTTGCGCGCAGGCAAGGGCGGCGCCTTTCTGCTGCATGGCGTAACTGGCTCAGGCAAAACCGAGGTGTATCTACAGCTCGTCGCAGACGCGCTCGAGCGCGAACAAGGGGCGCTTGTGCTCGTGCCCGAGATCGCACTGACACCGCAGCTTGTGGCGCGTTTTCGCGCGCGCTTTGGCGAAGGTATCGCGGTGTTGCACAGCGGCCTTGCCGATCGCGAGCGCCACCATGCCTGGCGTGCCCTGCGTCGAGGTGAGCTGCGGCTGGCGATAGGCGCCCGCTCTGCACTGTTTGCGCCGGTACCACGGCTGGGCGTGATCATCGTCGATGAAGAGCACGATTCGTCGTTCAAACAAGAGGAAGGCTTTCGTTACCACGGCCGCGACATGGCGATGTTGCGCGCGCATATGACCCAGGCGGTGTGCGTGCTCGGCAGCGCCACGCCGTCGGTCGAGTCTTACTATCTCACCGAACAAGGTAAGATGACGCGGCTGTCCCTGACCCATCGCGCCAAACACCAGCTGATGCCCGAGGTCGAAGTCGTCGAGCTTGCGCGCAACCCCGGCGTCGGTCCGAGCGGACACCCGTTGATCACGGGGCCCTTGCACCGCGCCATCCAGCGTTGTCTGAGCGCCGGCGACCAGGCGATCTTGTTTCTCAACCGTCGCGGCTTTGCACCGAGCTTGCACTGTCGCGCCTGCGGCGAGGTTGCGCGTTGCCCCGCGTGCAGCGTGTCATTGACCGAGCATCGGCGCGCCGGCGTATTGCGCTGTCACTACTGCGATTTTGCCATGCCGATCACGGAGGCCTGTCCGCAGTGCCACGCCCTTGCTCTCGAGCGCGTGGGCATCGGTACCGAGCGCCTCGAGGACGCCTTACAGACGAGCTTTGTCGAGGCGCGCGTCGGCCGGCTCGATCGCGACACCGCCGCCGGCAGCGGCGTCGAAGAAGTGCTCGATCGCATGCGCAAGCGCGAGCTCGACATCCTGGTCGGCACGCAGATGGTCACCAAAGGCCACGATCTGCCCGGGGTCACGCTGGTCGGCGTCTTGCTGGCCGACCAGAGCCTCGCCTTCCCAGATTTTCGCGCCGCCGAACGCACGTTTCAACTTTTGGCCCAGGTATCCGGCCGAGCCGGGCGTGGCGACAGGCCAGGCCGCGTACTTTTGCAGACCTATCAGTCCGACCATTACGCCGTGCGCTTTGCCCTGCACCACGATTATTTGGGTTTCTATCGCGAGGAAATCGAAACCCGGCGCGAGCTTGGCTACGTGCCGATCGCACGTTTGGTCGCCGTGCGCGCCGATGCGGGCGATGAAGTCGTCGCGCGCAAAGTCGTCAAGGAGCTTGCCGAGCTATGCGAGCGCATGCCGGAAGTGAAAGATCGTGTGGTCCAGGTGCTCGGTCCGGCGCCCGCGCCGATCGAACGTCTGCGCAGTCGCTTTCGCATGCGCTTTCTTTTGCGTAGCCGTTCACGTGCAGCGCTGCGTAAGGTGGCGCAAGCTGTGGTGTCGCGGATCGACGAGGGGGTCTCACCCGCGCGAGCCCATGTGGACGTCGATCCGGTATCGATGTTGTAACGAGCGAGCGCTCGCTGGGCGACCAAACAGCACGGCACGTAGCCGCACGGAGGAACAAGCATGCATTCGAAGCTTCGTAGCGTAGTGGGGCTCACGCTTTTTGCACTCTGTGCGCCCGCCTGCGCTGATAAGACCGACGCGCCCGCACCCGCCAGCCTCGATGAAACCGTCAAGCCGGCCGCACTGGCGACCCCAAGCGCAGCCGAGCTGCGCGCCAAAGCCTCCGCGCTGTTTGGCAAGCTACCTGCCGTGGCCGAGCAAAAGGATCGACCGATCACCGACGCCAAGGTCAATCTGGGGCGCATCCTCTACCACGACCCACGCTTCTCCAAAAGCCAGCTGTTCTCCTGCAACTCCTGCCACGCGCTCGACGGTTTCGGCGTCGACGTGCGCCCCGACGCCGTCGCCAAGGGCACAAGCTTCGGGCACAACCAGAAGTTTGGCGACCGTAACTCGCCCACCGTGTTCAACGCCGCGATCCACATCGCGCAGTTCTGGGATGGCCGCGCCGCCGACGTGGAGGAACAGGCCAAGGGCCCGATTCTCAACCCGGTCGAAATGGGCATGGCCGACGACGTGAGCGTGGTCGCCGTACTGAAGTCGATCCCCGCCTACGAGGCGATGTTCAAGACGGCGTTCCCCGAGTCCGCGCAGCCTATCAACTACGACAACATGGCGAGCGCGATCGGCTCCTTTGAGCGCAAGCTGCTGACCACGGACGACTTCGACAAGTTCCTTGGCGGTCAAGATGACAAGCTCAGCGAAGTGCAGCGGCAGGGCCTCGAAATTTTCATCTCCTCCGGCTGCATCGCCTGTCACGCAGGCCCCGGTTTTGGCGGCGCCATGTTCCAGAAGCTCGGCCTGCTGAAGCCCTATCCCACGGCCGACGAGGGCCGCTTTCGCTTCACCGGCAAAGAGGCCGACAAGTACTTCTTCAAGGTCCCCTCCTTGCGCAACGCCGCCAAGACGGCGCCCTACTTCCACGACGGTTCGGTGAAGACGCTGACCGAAGCCGTGACCATCATGTCCGAGATCCAAACCCCCGGCGGCCGCCTACCCGCAGACAAGGTCGCGTCGATCGTCGCCTTCTTGGACACGCTCACCGGCACGCCCGACCCCACCCTGCTCACTACGCCCACCTTGCCGGACAGCGGACCCAAGACCCCCAAGGCCGTGCTCGACTGAGGTGAATTGAGCGAGCTTCGGCGCGGTGCTAGGCTCGACTCATCATGGCGATCCGCAAGATCCTGCATTATCCCGACAAACGCCTGCGCATTCCTGGCGAGCCCGTGACCGACTTCGGTCCGCAGCTGCAGCAACTCGTCGACGATATGGCAGAGACGATGTACGCGGCGCCCGGTGTCGGCCTGGCCGCCACACAGATTGGCGAATCCAGGCAGCTGTTCATCATCGACGTGTCGAGCGGGGAGGGGCCCACGGAGCTGCGCATCTTCATTAACGCGCAAATCCTCAAGCTCGACGGGAAAATCGATTGGGAAGAGGGCTGCTTGTCGTTCCCTGGCGTTCACCAGGACATCACGCGCGCCGAGCGCGTCAAGGTTCGCGCCCAGGACCGCCACGGTGCGTGGTTTGAGCTCGAAGCGGACGAGCTGCTCGCAATCGCCGTCCAACACGAAAACGATCACATCATCGGCAAGCTGATGATCGATCACCTGAGCCCGCTCAAGCGCCGCATCGTGCACCGCGCCATGCAAAAGCGCGCCGCATCTTCAGGCGAAGCCGCAGAGTAAGGCTCGCGTGAATCCACAAAGCAGTGTTTTTTCGAAAGCACGCGCCGCTTTCATGGGCACACCCGCTTTTGCGGTGCCCTGCCTGGAAGCGCTATTCGACGTGGCCGATGTGCAGCTCGTCGTCACCCAGCCAGACAAGCCCCAGGGCCGCGGTCTGACGCTGACGCCGCCGCCGGTGAAAGTGCTGGCCCTGGAGCGCGGTGTGCCCGTTGTGCAGCCGCTCAAGGTGCGCGATGGCTGGTTGCGTGCGGAGCTTGCGCGTCATCAGCTCGATTTCGCAGTGGTGGTCGCCTACGGCCGCATCTTGCCTGAAGACGTGCTGAGCACGCCTAGGCTTGGCTGCGTCAACGTGCACGGCTCTTTGCTGCCGCGCTTTCGCGGCGCCGCTCCCATCCAATGGGCGGTGATCGACGGTCACGCCGAAACTGGCGTGTGTCTGATGCAGATGGACGTGGGCATGGACACGGGTCCCGAGCTTGCGCGTCGCGTGCTCAGCATCGAAGAAAACGAAACGTCAGGTGCGCTTGCAGAGCGTCTATCCCAGCTGTCGGGGGCGCTGCTTCGTGAGGAGCTGCCGCGCTTTGTCCGCGGCGAGCTCCAGGCCGTCCCGCAGCCGAGCGAAGGCGTCAGTCACGCGCGTATGCTCACGAAGGCCGACGGTGCCCTCGATTTCACGCAGTCCGCACAGGCCGTTCACAACCGCGTGCGGGGCGTATCGCCCTGGCCGGGTGCTTTCACGTCACTGAGCGGTCGTCGCATCAAGGTGCACGTGACGCGCGTGCTCGAACGCGATGGGGAGCATGGTCACCCTGGCAGCGTGATCAGCGCCGATGCCGCGGGGCTCGTGGTCGCCTGCGGCCAAGGTCTCGTGCGGATCGACGAGCTGCAGGCAGAAGGCAAAAAGAAGATGAGCGCCGGCGTGTACCTCGCAGGTCATCCGATCAAAGCAGGCGAACGCCTGGCCAGCCACGCAGAGCTTGTCAGTCATGGAGACGCGAAATGAAAATCTATACGAAAACCGGCGACGCTGGCGACACCGGCTTGTTCGGCGGTGCTCGCGTCTCGAAGGCGAGCTTGCGCGTAGACACCTATGGCGAAGTCGACGAGCTCAACAGCGTGATAGGTCTCGTGCGCACCGAGCCATTCGACAAGGAAATTGACGAGCTGTTTGCGGCCGTTCAAAGCCGGCTATTTGACCTGGGCGCCGAGCTTGCAACCTCCCCGGAGAGTAAGGTCGAGCTGGGCATCGCAGGCGTCAGCGAAGCGGACGTCGAGCAGCTGGAGCGCGCGATCGACAAAGCCGAAACGGAGCTATCGCCATTGCGCACGTTCGTGTTGCCCGGCGGCTCCCGTGCCGCGGGTTATCTGCATCTCGCGCGCACCGTCTGCCGACGGGCAGAGCGCAGGCTGGTCGCGCTGGCCGAGCATGAACGCGTGCGGCCCGAGTGCATCCGCTACGTGAACCGGCTGAGCGACACCTTGTTCGTGCTCGCGCGCCTCGCCAATCACCGCGCTGGCATTGCAGACGTGCCCTGGGTCGGCGCCGGCCGTAACGCGTAACCGCCTCAGGGGCTTCCGAACGTTGCTCGCGCTCAGACCGAGCCTTCAGTCAGAGCTTCAGCGTGACGGTCTTAGCCAAGGTCTTCGCCAAGGACGCTTAAATAGGCAGACCCCAAAGCTTTCGCTGAGGGGTCTGGAAGTAAGAGGTTCGTACCGTAGGGCCGTGGGTTGGACACAGTGAACCCCTAGCGTTTGCTAGGTGGGCGTGGGTATCGACCACTTCAGGCTTCCCGGTGAGACCGGGCATGCACACCATGATCGAGGGTTACTCCCTGGTTGGCTACTTGTAAGGGATTCTTTCGCTCCAACGCTCACGGGCACCACAGAGGAACCATGGTCTGAAAGTAAGGCCGTGCGCGTGCGCGGTCAAGAGCGCCTTGGCGTTTGGGCAAGCTCGCTCACGCTCATGTTCTTTCGTGCAGACAGAGCGGCTCTCGCCCGCGCTTATGTCTTGACAGGTGACGCTTTGAGCGACGCTTTTCCGCCTTTTACGTAGACCGTGAAACGTACGTCGCGGGCGTCGGGGCGTGACATGATGATCTGTTCGCGATTCTTGCGCAGGGTGATAGCGAAGCGTTCGTAGGTCAGTTCCTCAGTCGACTCGCCACACTGTTGGCGCAACGCCACATACTGCGAGAACACATCCCGGAAGTGGTTCTCGTCATCCCGCGACGCGTTGCGAAGTTGATCTGGGATTTCCGTGACCACTGTTTGGTCTTCGTCGCTCGACCCATCGAGCTTGAGCATCACTGACTTGTCGTCACTGCGCGACGTGCTCGACACCGCGCTCAGACCCATCAGCGGTGAGCCGGCAGGCGATGGCTTGGGCGCAGGGGGGGGCGGCTTGGGTACCGCAGGGACGTTCGGACGCGGTGCAGGCATGGCCATCGCACCGTTCATCGCCGGCGCGTTCATCGGCGTAGGTCCGTTCATGGCGCTAGGTGCGGGCATGGGCACCGGCATCGCCATACCGGCCGCTGCCTGTGGCGCAGCCTCCGCCTCGGCGCCGAAGCTAAAGGCGGAGCTGGTCAGCGTCTCCGGCGCAGGTCCGAGGATTTGGCTTAAATCTGCTTTCTGCGCGCGTCGTTTGCCGCCGCCCTTTTCCACGATCACGTCGAGCGCGCGGTTGACGCGTTCGCCGACCTTACGGTACTGCCCGCTGAGCACCGCCAGATCGAGCTCTTCGATTTGCCCGCTCGCAAGCTGCTCCGTGCTGGCGCGTAAGATACCGAGAGGTCGATCGCGTTCCCACCAGATGATGGCCATCGCCAGTAGAAACAGCACGACCAGGCCGCCGGCCAGTTGGGCACGCGGCAGGCTCTCGACGTCCTCTTTTGTCGTCTGATCGAACACCGCCCAGGGGCTGTCGATCACAGCGACCGGTCGCGCGATGCTGTAGCCCACGTCATTGGCCGATGCGCTGCCTGCGACGAGCGAGTACACGGCACGACCACGGTCAGTAAGATCGTAACTGTCGGTGCGTTCGCCCTTCTTCAAGCGCTCATCGTTGAGCACCTGCGGCAGCGGCATCGCGATTTCGGCCTGGGTTGGCGCACCAGGCACGTCCGTCGGCGTGTAGCTGGCGATGATCGTATCGTGAAAGAAGAACGCGACGCTCGCGCCCCCCAATCGTTCCGAAAGGCGCTGGGCAAGCGTCGCATCGAACCGTTGCGCATGCAGCAGCGCGCCCACGTACGTACCGCGATCGACGATAGGACGCGCAGCCATACGATAGACCGCGCCGTCGTAGACCCAAACGTCGTCGCCGATATATCCCGAAAGCGCGCGCTCCACGAGCGGCACACGGCCAAGCCCCGCACCCGCGCGCGCAGGTTTACGACCCTCTTGGGCTATCACTACGCCATTGGCGTCGACGGCGATCAACAGGTCGGCGCGCAGCTCTTCAAGTTGCTGGTTCAGCGTGCGCAGTCGCTCCTTGAGCGCCTTTTGCCCCTCTTGTCCTTCGACCTTACTTTGTCCTTTGGTACGCACGGCTTCGCGCACCACGCCGTCGGCCGCGATCGGCGCCATCGTGTCAAGACGTGCGCGTGCATCGAGCTTGAGCAAAGACTCCATTTCAAAGCGGTCGCGGCGCAGGCCATCGTCGATGCCTGCCAAGTGTTGTCGATTGATGATGCCGCGCGCGAGCAATGCGGCCGTAAGACCCATGATTGCAGCCACCGCGAGCACCAAAAACCAGAAGCGTGAGAGCAGCATGTCTGGTGTCTACTTTCCGGCCTTGAGGTCGATATTGATAGGATCGATCGCGAGCTCGCGCGTGTCGCCGACCTCGAGCGGGGTCGAGCTTACCTCGGTGGCTCCGCGAAAGACCTTGAGCGTGTACTTGCCGGCCGCGACGTCATCGAACACGAACGTGCCGTCGGCCTGCGGATTGGCGACGGCTGTCAACTTGTCGAGCACATGCAAGGTGCCGCGCACGTGGGGGGCGAGCGCATCACGTACGGCAAAGGTGCCGACCTTATCTATCTGCACCTGGCGTCCTTGGCCGCTGCTCGTCTCGAGGGGATCAAAAGCCTTGAGGCCCTCGACGAACAGCTTGTGCACAAAATCGTCTTCGTTACGTACGCGCAGGCTCGTTCCCTGCTGCATCACGATCGTGCTCGGCGTGAGCTGACCGTCTTTCATCAGCATGCTGGCCGCATCGCGCATCGGCTGACTGCCGATCAACACGACCGCCACCTCGCGCGCTAAGTCGGCCGTCGCTTTCTTCGGCTCGATGAAGCCGTTCCATTCTTGCCAGTAGGCTTGCCGCACGGCGCCGTCGTTAGGCTTGGGCGCCTCGCCGACCCCACGCACGCTCCCGCGCACGTCCGTGGCTGCCGCGTGGCCGGTGAGGCCCGCGCCTATCAGCCCAATGGCTATCAGTCCGGCGCCGAGCAGGCCTGCACCTGACAAGCCTGCACCTGACAAGACTGCGCCTGTAAACCTGCTCAAGAGCGTCCCGTATTCATGGCCAACGGCCCGCTTGTTTCGCGTCATGCAACCCCTGTCGGCCAAACCTCCGGTCTGAGGAGGGTTTCCGACTGCATGGCAACTTACCGAAGGCGGGACCGAGCGGTCAATGGATGAGGACTAAACCGGGGGCGGAGCGTAGTAATCGACCACTTCGATCGCGTCCGCGAGCGCGGCATGGATGGTGCGGTGCTTGCCCACCACATCTCCCCCTACCTGCAACGCCATCGGCGCCTCGTAGTGAATGCAGATGCGCTCGACGAGAAAGTCCTGGATGGTCGGGCTGCGATAGCTGCCGCGCCAGAGCGCGCTGATGTGCAGGGCGACCTCGCTCGACGTGATATCGGCCACGCGCAGATTGAAGCGGTCATCGCGCTCATCGGCGAAGGGAAAGATGCGCGCGCCAAAACCCCAGTAAGGGATGGTCGACATGCAGACGAGACGCGAAGGCCCATCATACAGCACCTCGCCCTTTGCAAAACGACGCGTCACCTTGTCGTCTGGGCCCATCAGCACGGCCTCGCCGCCCTCATTCACCACGCGCACGCGAGGATGGGGCCGCAGCACGAATTCAGGCAGGCTGCGGCCCACGGCAGCCATCAAATAGGCGGGCGCACCGGTCGAAAGGGGCCGCGTCAGCCGCGAGCGCGATAGTAAGTCCTTGGTCTGCGCGTAGTGGTCGAGGGCGATCGCGTCCACGCCCAGGCCGGCAAACGGGGTCAATAACCCGGCAACTTCGAGCAATCTGAGCGCACGGCTACCGCCTTCACTGCGCAGCCGTCCCAGGTCAGCGACCACGCCCTTACCGCGCGGGTTCTGATTTCCGAGTACCCAGGCGAGCGCATTGCCCGTGCCAAGCTTGAGCAACCCAAAACGCGGCGGCGGTACGCCCGCGGCTCGCGCCATGCGCACGACGCGCGTAACCATCTGGACAAAGGTGCCGTCGCCGCCGCCGGTCAGCACTGTGCGATAGCCCCGCTCGACGATCGTCTTGGCGATGCGATCCGCTTCGTCCAAATCGCGCGACACGAACAAATCGCCGCTCTGCACGATTTGGTCGAGCACATCGACAAGGTCTGCGGTCACCTGGCGCGCCCGCCCGTTGACCACGACCGCGACGCGATCGACACTGGATTGCTGCATTTGGTAGCCGAGGTCGGACTTGAACCGACACGCCTGTGAGGACAACGGATTTTGAATCCGTCGCGTCTGCCATTCCGCCACTCGGCCAAACGAGGGCCGAACCTTAGCCCTTCATCGCGCCCACGGCAAATCCGATCGGCGCAAATGGCTGCTTCCCGCTCTGCACCGCCAGCCGCCGCGCCGCAGTTTGTTGAGCGTGCTCGTCCGTTGAGACTGATGAACTCCAGCTGTGGCACACTCGGGCCGTCCGTTGGAG
>JBBSJC010000054.1:0-23498 GCA_038257655.1 Polyangiales bacterium
GACCGAGCGCGACACGTTCGAGATCGTCTTACCGGCGGTCGGCAGCAAGATCACCTTGGCCCTCACCACGATGTGATGCGCTACCGCATGCGAGCGAGCCCGACGCGCAAGCTCCGAGCGCTCATCGTCTGTGAGTTCGATCCGAATCGGGGTTTGCATCGCCATGCCCGCATACGATCACAACGCTCGAGCCTGGCAACTTTTTGAAAAAACCGCCCCTCCCGCCCGACATCGACTGATCACCTACTTCTGGGGAGCTGTACTAAGCCTCAAGCGGGCTGCTTCATCGGTTCAACTTCACGCTCGATGGTCGAGCCCAGCTCTCGCTCCGCTGTACGGATCTCATAAGCCTGCTGAAGGTTGAGCCAAAACTCTGGCGTCGTCGCCAAAAACCTACTCAGGCGCAAGGCCGTCTCCGCAGTCACACCGCGCTTGCCATTGAGGATCTCCGTGATGCGATTAGCCGGCACGCGCAGCGCGAGAGCGAGCCGATTGGCACTCATGTCGAGCGGAGCAAGAAACTCCTCTCGCAGGATCTCGCCAGGGTGAATGGGCCTCATACCATTGCGCGGTCTCATCGGGTTGCTCCTGAATTCGAGCCCAGGTTTTGCAGCTCGTAAGGCCTCTTAGTGGTAGTCGACGACCTCGACGTCTTCGGGACCATGCGCTGTCCACCGAAAGCAGATTCGCCACTGGTCGTTGACGCGAATGCTGTGCTGGCCTTTGCGTGCGCCGGCGAGCGCCTCAAGCCGATTTCCGGGCGGCGACCTGAGATCACCCAACTCCGCAGCCGCATCGAGCATCTGAAGCTTTCGCTCGGCTTGCTCTCTGAAGGCGCGAAAGGCGCGAACATCGTCTCCCGCAAAGAGGCTTTCGGTTTTCTTGCACTTGAAAGAACGAATCACGAGCGTGCCTCGTACGTTTAGGGTACTACGCGAAGCATAGTATGTCAATCGTACAAGCAGCCGACGCACGCCGTTCCATGAATGTCAGGCGCCTCAGGGGCAGTTTGCCGCGCATCAGCGGCTCACGCATTGGCGCAGCCAGCTGACCGACGTGGAGCGGGCCGGGTTGATGGAGCACGCGCTTGAGCGCCTCAAGAGCAAGGGGCTTGAGTATCAGCTCGCAAGCGACCAGGAGCTTGGCAGCGAACTCGAGGTGTTGGGCGCTGTGAAGCTAGGCACGCTCAGCGATGGCAAGCTCTTGCACGCCGTAGCGCTGCGCGATGCCACGGGCAGATGGCGATAGCAAGCATGCCGATAGCAAGGGCCGCCGTCTGCTTCTCGAAGTGGACCCCGCGCTTGCAGACCAGCTCAAGAAGCAGCAACGCGTCACCCTCGTTCGTCATCCGCAGCATGGCGGGCTCGTGCTCTCTGCGGTGGGAAGGGATCGCGGGCGCGGGCACGAGCGATGAAGGCAGCCCCCGGCCCTCTTGGTTGGCTCATGCGGAGTGAGTCTGCAGTTTTCACAAATTTGCGAATCAGATTTCGAGCGGGTTTTCTGCTCTTGCCAATGAGGCAGCACTAGGTTCTCTCAGGTTCAGTCTGGAGACTTCCTATCATGTCTAGGAAAGCTGCAACGCTCTCCGATCAGACTGTTCGAGATGCGCAACACCTCTCCTTGAAAGCTGCAAGACAGGGATCGGAAAGCTGCAACAGACCGCTCATGGCTCAACGGCGACCCAGGAGACCTGAGCGATGCGAACGGCTGTTCAGGTCTCGGGTGAGCGTGCCTGCGCTCCCATAAGCTTGCTTACAATCCACGTTGCGCAGCTCTCAGCAGCTTGAGGACTCGGCGCACGAACGCCGACAAGCCCAGCACCGAAGCGCTAGGCAAACTTGACCGGCAGTGGCTGTAGCGCCCCTACGGGATGCGCTGAGGCTTAGCCGCGCGCAGCATCATCGCCTGCAGCTCTTCACTGCTCGGCACGTAGCCCGTTCCCACCCTTGTCGCCGTGCTCGAGCTGTCAGCTCCGCCGCTGGGTTTGGCCTGCGCACAAGGCGCGAGCTACCGACGGCGTGTGAGCCAGTGTGGCCAACCCGCGTGTACCGCGGCTTACAAGCGCTATGTGCTAGAGGAGCGCTCCCTGCTCTCCATGCTCTCCATGCCCTCCATGCCCTCCATGCCCTCCATGATCGCCCTGCCCTCCAGGCTCGCCCTGCAAGCCCTCACGCCCGAGCGCCTCGCGCTGCACACGTCAATTACCTTGACCGAAGCCCGCAAGATCCACGCCTCGGTGCAGCGCGAAGACTTCGGCGTGGCCGTGTTGCAAGGCATTCGGCGCGAAAGCCTGAACACGGTGCGCGCGCAGGGCCATGTGCCGGCGCTCGAGCTGTTGGCGGAGCGTAAGAGTCAGGTCGATCCGTTCGTCAAGTACGCCCTGCGCACCCACGATGCGCACGTGATCGAGACCGTGCGCATTCCCCTCGAGAACACGGCACGCTTTTCGGTCTGCGTCAGCTCCCAGGTCGGCTGTGCGCTCGGCTGCAAGTTCTGCGCAACCGGCCGCATGGGCCTGACGCGCAACCTCGAAGCCTGGGAAATCGTCGAGCAAGTACGCACCGTGCGCCGCCATCTGAAACAAGACTGCGCGCAAAGCCAAGGCCGGCTAAACGGCCGGGTGCACGGCGTGGTGTTTCAAGGCATGGGCGAGCCGATGGCCAACCTCGACAACGTGCTGCAAGTGATCGAAGTGCTCAAGGAGCCCTGTGGGCTTGCGATCGATGCGCGCAATGTCACCGTCTGCACCTCAGGCTTGCCCCAGGGCATCCGCCGCCTGGCGCGCGAAGCACCCAAGGTAAGGTTGGGTTGGTCGATCGGCAGCGTGCGCCAGGAAAAGCGTAAGAGCCTGATGCCGATCGCCCACGCGCATCCGATCGAGGAAGTGCTCGACGCCGTCGCCGAACACGTGGCAGTGACGGGCATGGCCCCCTTGTGGGCCGTCACGCCGCTCGCAGGCGTCAACGACAGCTTCGAGGATGGCGCAGCGCTGGGCGAGACCGCACGCAGCTTTTGGGAGCGCACGGGCAAAAGGCCGCGCATCAGCGTCATCCCCTATAACGCGATCGGCGGCGACGACCCCTACCAGCGCACGAGCGAGGCGCAGCTGGCCGAGTTCACCCGCGGCGTGTCGTCGACCGGCTACCGCACGCATCAGCGCTACAGCGGCGGCGGCGACGTGTCGGCCGCCTGCGGTCAGCTCGCCGCGCGCTGCTGATTACCGCAACGCGTCAGGTACCCTAGCCAAGATCCCGACAGCCTCAGGTCTACTGTTGCAGCGCTGTTGCGTTCAGGTCAGCAACTGTTCGAGCTCAGGGGGTATCGACGGTGCGTTAGCAAGGTAAGGCTCGAGCGGGGCGCTCGACAGCGTATGCACGTAAATCAGCGTCTTACCGCCCATGTCCGCTTCCGCATCGCGCAGCAAACAAGCCAACGTCTTGCTCGTGTATACATCATCGAGCGTAAGGTCTTCGTTGGCCGCCAGACGCGCAGCCGCTTGGGCCGAGGGCGTCACGATACCAGGTCCGCGTCCGATCTCGATCGAATCCAAATGCAGACTCGAAAGCGCGCGCTCGCACACCTCGGGAAAGCGCGGCTCGAGACTGCGCAGATAGGCGCTCGTCCTACGAACCAACATACTCAGACGAAAACGGTTGGCCATCACGACGTCCATCACCCGCACGGCGACCACGCGCGTCCTGACACCGGCCGCTGCCAGCCCGAGCGCCAGGCCCGCCGCTGTCGCACAGCTACCGCACGCCACGTACACGCTCGCTGGGTCGGGACACTCGCCCGCGTCGATCTGCTGCGCGAGCTCGACACCCGCCTGCACGTAACCGAGCGTCCCGTGCAGCGTCGATCCGCCTGCAGGGACGACAAACGGCCGCTGTCCCCACAGCCGCAGCTTCATCACCAGCTCGGCAATCTCCTTCGCTACTGCGGGGTAAGTGGCCGCAGGATAGAGGCGCGCGCCGACGGACAAGTCGGCCCTCAACTGGTCTTCGGCGTGCTGCGTGTGTCGCTGCGGCGTCAGCACCGCATGCGTCTCAAAGCCGTGGGCACGGCCAAAAAGCGCGCTAGCAAACACGTGATGGCTGCCTACACCACCCGTGGTGACGATCGTATCAGCACCGCGTTGGCGCGCGCGCGCGAGCACATACTCGAGCTTTCGTACCTTGTTTCCGCCGTACTCGCGGGCAGTCAGGTCGTCGCGTTTAATCCACACGGAGCTGTCCACACGCGCGGAAACGAGCGGCAGCGCAGCGAGCGGCGTGGGCAGAGAAGTGAGCGCAATCCGCGGGATCTGAGTGAGCGCTGGCCAGCGTTCTGCAAGGACATTCACGCTGATGCCATAGCACGCTGAATGATCGTTCACTGCTGGCTCGCGATTAGTGTGCTGTCGCTGTGTAATGCGCGTGGCGTGTGAGCGAACTAGCGGCTGACATGGGCCCGCGGGTGAGCTACCTCAGCGCAGCACGCGCATGCTCAGGGTAGTGCTGTAAGCAAGTGGAAGTTCAAGCAAACCTGGCACTTCGCGGCCAGACTCTCTACGCTGACAAGAGCAGCTTTGGCGCGCTTGTCGCTGATGAGAGGAGCTTCAGCTCTGCAGACGCTCGCGTGCGGGGAAGGAACAGCACGATGGATTCGCCTCAGCGCAAACCCGAGTGGCTCAGAGTCCGCATGCCAGGCGGCGAGCAATACGCAGAGATCAAGGCTCGCTTCCGCAAGCTCGATCTGAAGACCGTCTGTGAAGAAGCGCAGTGCCCCAACATTGGAGAGTGTTGGCGAGCAGGTACCGCCACGATCATGATCCTCGGCGAGACCTGCACGCGCGGTTGTCGCTTCTGCGCCGTCAACACCGGCAACCCCGGCGGCGTCAGCGATCCACGCGAACCGGAGAACACGGCCCGCGCACTCGCGCAGATGGAGCTTGCATACGTTGTCATCACGATGGTCGATCGCGATGATTTGTACGACGGGGGCGCAGCCCACGTCGCACGCACCGTACGCCGCGCCAAGGAGCTGTCGCCCAAGCTGTTGATCGAGACGTTGGTCGGAGATTTTGCAGGCGTCGCAGCCGACGTGCGCACCGTGGTCGAAGACGGCCGCCCGGATGTGTTCGCACACAACGTCGAAGTGGTGCCGCGTCTGCAGCGCACGATGCGCGACGGACGTTGTTCCTGGGAGCGCTCCACCGACGTCTTACGCTGGGCGCGCGACTTTGGCGCCGCGGTCACCAAGACCTCACTCATGGTGGGTTGCGGAGAGACCAAAGACGAAGTCCACGACGCGATGCAGCGCATCCGTGATGCGGGCGTCGACGTGCTGACGATAGGTCAGTACTTGCGGCCGAGTGAAAAACACGCACCGCTCGATCGCTATGTGCACCCGGACGAGTTCGACGGCTTTCGCGATGCGGGTCTCGCGATGGGTTTCAAGTACGTAGCCTCAGGTCCGCTCGTTCGCTCGAGCTATCGCGCAGCCGAAGCATTTCTGAAGGGCGTGTTGCAGGGTAACTCACCCGACGCGAGCACCCCCTTTAGCGATCGCTACGGCAAACAACACAAACGATTGACGGTGGTGACATGATGCAAAACGACGTCGCAGGGATTCGTACTCCCGAAGTATCGCTGGCCGGTGTCGAGCGTGTGCTCGGCGAAGACGGACGGGCGGATCCGAAGGTCGATCCGGGCCTCGACGTCGAGCTCGTGCGCCGCATCTACGAAGGCATGCTGCGCACGCGCATCGTCGATGAGCGCATGTTGATGCTGCAGCGCCAGGGACGCGTCGGCTTTCACGTCGGCTGTCGCGGCGAAGAAGCCTGCATCATCGCCTCGGCCGCAGCGATGCGCGATACCGATTGGATCTTCCCCTGCTATCGCGAAATGGGCGCCTTACTATGGCGCGGCTTTCCGCTGCAGAGCTACGTCGACAACATGTACGGCAATGCCGACGACGCCTCCAAGGGTCGCCAGATGCCCGATCACTACACCGCGCGAGCTTACCGTTACGGTTCAGTCAGCTCGCCTATCGGCACGCAGATTTCGCAAGCGGTCGGTTTTGCTTGGGCGGCACGCATCAAGCGCGAAGACATCGTGGCGGGCGTGTACTTCGGCGAAGGTGCCACAAGCTCCGCAGACTTCCACACCGGCTTGAACTTTGCCGGCGTCAACAAGATTCCCGCGGTGTTCTTGTGCCGCAACAATCGCTGGGCGATAAGCGTACCCTCAGAAAAGCAGACGGCTTCGGCAAGCTTTGCGGGCAAGGCGATCGCCTACGGCATCAAAGGCGTGCGTTGTGATGGCAATGATCCACTCGCGGTCTACCGTACGGTGCGCGCTGCCGTGGAGCGTGCCGTGCGCGGCGATGGCCCGACGTTGGTCGAGATGATGACCTATCGCATCGGCGGCCACTCGACCTCCGACGATCCCAAGGCTTACCGCATGGCGGATGAAGTCGAACGTTGGGACAAGGTCGATCCGCTCGTGCGCATGCGCAACCACCTCGAGGTGCTCGGCGTGTGGGATGACAAGGAAGAGACGCGCTACCGCACGCGCGTCGAAAACGAGCTCAAGGTGTGCATCGAAGCCGCGGAAAAAAAGCCCGCGCCCGAGCTGAGCACCATATTCGACGACGTATACGGCGAGCGGCCCTGGCACCTGCAAGAGCAGTTCGAAGCCTGCGCAAACGGCCCACGACCGAAGAAGGGGCACTAAGATCATGGAAATGACGATGGTGCAGGCGCTCAACGACGCCCTGCGCATGGAAATGAAGAAGGACGACCGCGTAGTCATCCTCGGCGAAGATGTCGGCAAGGTGGGGGGCGTGTTCCGCGTCACCGCAGGTTTGCAGGACCTGTTTGGCGAAGAGCGTGTGATCGATACCCCGCTGGCAGAGGGCGGCATCATCGGCACGGCGATCGGTATGGCGCTTTATGGTCTGCGGCCGGTGCCCGAGATTCAGTTCGCGGATTTCATCTATCCTGCGTTCGATCAGATCGTCAGCGAAGCGGCGAAGTTCCGTTATCGCTCAGGCGGTGAGTATCCCTGTCCGATGGTGATTCGCACGCCGGTAGGCGGGGGCATCCGAGGCGGTCACTACCACTCGCAGTCGCCTGAGTCTTTGTTCATCCACACCGCCGGTCTCAAGGTGGTGTGCCCGTCCAATCCTTACGATGCCAAGGGCTTACTGTTGAGCTCGATCCGCGACGGGGATCCGATCCTGTTCTTCGAGCCCAAGCGCGTGTACCGCGCCGCCAAGATGGACGTGCCCGAAGAGGAATACCTGGTGCCGATTGGTAAGGCCAAGGTCGTGCGTCCGGGTCAGCACGTCACCGTGATCGCCTGGGGCGCGATGCTTTACGAAGCGTTGGCCGCCGCTCAGGAAGTCGCCAAAGAAGGGCTCGAAGCGGAGGTTATCGACCTGCGTACGTTGTGGCCGCTCGACATCGACACGATCGTCGAGAGCGTGCAGAAGACCGGACGGCTCGTGGTGGTGCACGAAGCACCGAAGACCTGCGGCTTTGGCGCAGAGCTCGTGTCGCTCGTGTGCGAAAAGGCGTTTTTACACCTGGAAGCGCCGCCCGTGCGCGTCACGGGCTGGGACACGCCCTTCCCCTACACGCTCGAGAACGAGTATCTCCCGCTCGCGCACCGCATTGCGCCGGCTTTGATCGAGACTGCAAAGTACTAAGGGGCAATCGGATGGCTCTCTTCGAATTTAGACTCCCCGACATCGGAGAAGGTGTTGCGGAAGGCGAAGTCGTAACCTGGCTCGTGGAACCCGGACAAGTGGTGACCGAAGACCAAGAGATGGTCGAAGTCATGACCGACAAGGCGACCGTGACGATCGGCGCGCCCAAGGCCGGTCGCATCGCACAGCTCAACGCTCAGGTGGGTGAAAAGGTTCCGGTTGGCAGCGTGCTCGTCGTGATCGACACCAACGTGAGCGCGAAGGCGACCGGCGCGGCAGCGACCGGCGCGCCAGCCACCGGTGTGGCCGCGACCGGTCCTGCGGCTGCGGGTGTCACAGCGGCGGCCAGCACGCAGGCCCGCGATACCAAAAATGGTAAGGGTCACGAAAACGACAGCGCGATCTCGCGCTTTCAAGCCCCTGCCCATCGTCCGGCGGAAGCCGAGAAGCATTCGATGCAGGCGATCGAAGATGCGGGCGTGCGCGGCAAGTCCGACGAAGGGCCCGCGGCCACGGCCGTCGGCGACATCCGTGAGTCGTTGCCCGGCTCTGCGTTCTTTGCAACGCCGGTTCAGAGCGGCGCGATCAAGCAAGGCCAAAACGGTCATGGCGGCCCCGCACGCGCCAGCTCCGAACAGAGTGCGGCGAGTGCGCCCACGTTCTTCACGGAAAAGCCCTTGGCCACACCGGCTACGCGCAAGCTTGCCCGCGACTCAGGCATCGACCTGCGGCGCGTGCCACCGACCGGCCCTGGTGGCCGTGTCACGCAGCAAGATGTGCAAAGCTTTGCCGGCGCCGGTACAGCCAACGTGCACGCAGGCGGCACGTCCGCCCCGATGCAGGCCAAGTCCGGGTCGCCCAGCGCCCCTGGTCAGGACAGCACAGGCGCGCAGGTTGAAGAGCGCAAGCCCTTTGTGGGTCTGCGTCGCCGCATCGCCGAGCGCATGCGCCTAGCTACGCAGACCGCCGCCCACTTCACGTTCGTGGAAGAGGTCGAAATCGATGCGCTCAAAGCCTCGATCGATCGTCTGCGACCGGCGGCGGAGAAGCAGGGCGTCAAGCTCAACTACCTGCCGTTCATCGTCAAAGCGGTGACGCTTGCGCTCAAGAAGCATCCGATTTTAAACAGCATGCTCGACGAGGCCAAGAACGAGCTTGTCTACAAGCGCTACTACCACATCGGCATTGCCACCGCGACGGACCAGGGTCTGATGGTGCCGGTGTTGCGCGATGCGGACACGCTGAGCCCCTTGCAGATCGCACGCGGCATCCAGCGCATCTCGGATGGCGCCCGTGCCGGCACGCTTACCGCCAAGGAGCTCGGAGGCTCGACCTTTACGGTAACCTCGCTGGGCAAGCAGGGCGGCCTGCTCGCAACGCCTGTGCTCAACCATCCGGAGGTCGGCATCCTCGGCGTGCATCGCGTCAAAGAAAAGCCCGTGGTGCGCAATGGTCAGATCGTGGTGGGGCAGGTCATGTTGCTCTCGCTGTCTTTCGATCACCGCATCATCGATGGTCATATCGGCGCAGCCTTCGCCTACGACGTGATCGCGTACCTCGAGAATCCCGATCTGCTCTTGCTCGAGCTTTCGTGAGCGTGTGTCGCGCGTTTGAGAGGCGCGCGGCGATTGACTCAGACGCTTGCGCCTCTACCATGCGGGCGTGATTTATCTGCGCCTTGATCGATCGTGTTTGAACGCTCAGTCCGCTCGCGCCACCCGCGCCTGCCTTGCCCTGAGCTTGGTTCTCTCGCTCGCAGCTTGCCGTTCGTCGCGCAAGCCTGCGGAGGGTGCGCCTGAACCCAGCAAGACTGCCGCGGAAACACCCGCAGCCGACGGCAACAAGACCAAAGACAGCAAAGCCAAGGATGACTTTCGCGTCACGGCCGAGAGCTTTGCGGACGTGCGCGTCTTGCGTTATCGGGTGCCCGGTTTTGATAAGCTGTCTGCCAAGCAAAAGCTTTTGCTCTACTACTTGCATGAGGCGGCGCTCAGCGGTCGCGACATCACCTACGATCAGCAGTACGCGCACAATCTGTTTGTGCGCCATGCGCTCGAAGCGGTGGTGACTTCGTACGCGGGCGATCGCAACAGCGAATCCTTCCAGAGCCTGACGCGTTATTTGAAGCGCGTGTGGTTCTCAAGTGGCGTTCATCATCATTACTCGAGCAAGAAATTCTTGGCCGAGGGTGTCACGCCGGCCGAGCTTGCGGCCTTTGTTCGACAGAGCGATCAGACGAAGCTGCCGCTTGCCCAGGGCGAGACCGTCGACACGTTGATCGAGAAGCTGACGCCGATCCTGTTCGACCCGAACGTGGCAGCCAAGGGCATCAACAAGGACGACGCGGCCGATCCGATCGCGGACTCGGCAAACCATTTTTACGTGGGGCTGACCAAAGACGAAGTGCTGACGTACACGCGGCAGCGCACGACACCCGACGACCCGTCGCCGATTTCGGTGGGGCTCAACTCGCAACTGGTCAAGCTACCTGACGGCAGCATCGAAGAGCGCGTCTATCGCGTGGGCGGCCTGTACGGCGCGGCTTTGAGCGAGTGCGTCAAGTGGCTAACCAAGGCGCTCGAGGTCACCGAGACCCCGGCGCAGCGCGAAGCCCTGCAGCGCCTGATCACGTTTTATCAGACCGGTAGCCTCAAGGATTGGGATCGCTACAGCATCGCCTGGGTACAGGACACATCGTCTAAGATCGATTTGATTCACGGCTTCATCGAGACCTATGGGGATGCGCTCGATCTGCGCGCGACCTACGAGTCGATCGTGCAGCTCGAAGACGAGCAAGCCACCAAGCGCATCCGCGCGATCAGTCAAAATGCCCAGTGGTTCGAGGATCAGTCGCCGATCCTGAGTGCCCACAAGAAACCGAACGTGGTGGGCATCAGCGCGCGCGTGATCGAGTCAGTCGTGGCGGCCGGTGCCACCGCACCTTCGATGCCGATCGGCGTCAACCTGCCGAACGCGGGTTGGATCCGGCAACAACACGGCTCCAAGTCCGTCACGCTCGGCAACGTGCAGGATGCGTATCATGCCGCGGATCGTGACAACGGCGTGCTCGAGGAATTTGCGGCAAGCCCGCGCGAGGTCGAGCGCGCGCGCAGCGTGGGCGCGCTTGCCAGCGCCCTGATGGTCGACATGCACGAGGTGATAGGTCATGCCTCGGGTAGGCTCGCCCCAGGCGTGGGCGAGGCGGCCGAGACGCTCCGTCAGTATGCAGGCACGCTCGAGGAAGCCCGCGCCGACCTGGTCGCGCTCTACTACATCCTCGACCCCAAACTGGTCGAGCTCAAGCTCATCCCTTCGCTCGAGGTCGGGCGCGCGGCCTACGACGCCTTCTTTCGCAACGCCTTGCTCGTGCAACTGTCGCGGATCGAGGTAGGCGAGAGCCTGGAAGAGGCGCACATGCGCAACCGTCAGATGATCGGCAAGTGGAGCTACGAGCAGGGCGAAGCAGACGGGGTGATCGAGAAGATCTCGCGCGACGGTAAGACCTACTACGCCGTGCAGGACTACATGAAGCTGCGCAAGCTGGTCGGTAAGTTGTTGCGTGAAGTGCAGCGCATCAAGAGCGAAGGCGACTTCGAATCGGGGCGCGATCTAGTCGAGACATACGGCGTGCGCGTGGACCAGGCGATCAACAAGGAAGTGCGCGCGCGTTACGCGCTGCTTGGCGTCGCGCCGTACGCGGGCTTCATCCAGCCGCTGCTCGTGCCCGTCAAAAAGGGCGAAGAGATCGTCGACGTGCGCATCGAGTATCCCGAAGACTTCATGAAGCAACAGCTCGACTACAGCGCGCGCTACTCCTTCTTGTCGCCTGTTCAGCAGACTCCTGCGCTGAAGCCCGGCGCCAAGTCCGGCTCACCCAAGTCCGGCTCACCCAAGTCCGGCTCACCCAAGTCCGCTCAATAGTTGCACGCAGAAGCCTGTGCCCTACCACGAACCGCCCCCCAATCCGCCCGAGGACCCACGCGAGCCGCGGGTGCCTGGCGAGCCGCTGATGCAGGTGGGACCTATCCCTTGGGAAGATCCCGCGCTACCGTTTGTGCGACGCGTGCTGCTGACGCTGGCCTCGACCTTTCAGCCGGTGCGCAGCCTGCGCTCGGTCGCCCATGGGCCGCTTACGCCGGCTATCAGCTTTGCCCTGTGGAGCAGCCTGCCTTGGATGGTGCTCTGGGCGATCTTACCGTTTACCCATACCTTACTGTTTGGTCCAAGCTTTGCGATCACGGTTGCCAAGGGTGCCTTACCGTCTCAGATACAACTTGATGTGCTGCGGGCAGCAGGCATCGGCTTTTTGCTCAGTGCGGCGGGCTTCCTTTCGTGGGCCCTGCCTTTTGCAAGCCTTGCCCGGGCCTTTTGCGCAAGCGCACCTCATGCACCGGAAGCGCGACGGGCAGCGTGGCGTACGGCTCTGTATCGCGCCTGGATCATCCCCTTTGGCTTCACGCTCTGGTCGCTGGTGTTGTGGGCGGCACCCGACAAGCCTGGCGCGTTACGTCGGGGCAAGCACCTTGGGTGCGCTCGGCGTGGCCGTGGTGCCGGTAGCGCTCGAGTGGGCCGTCGGGCTCTTGTTGTGGCAGGTAGCCCGCGAGTTCCTTCCGCCGGAAGCGAGGCAGCTGCCATGAATGAATGCGGTTCGATACGCCTCGCACACCCGCTTGCATGCCTGCTCGCGTGTCTACTCGCGTGTAACGGCAACGAAACACCCAAGCCGGAGATGGCGGCGCCCCTGCAAACGGCGCCTGCCCAGACAGCGTCAGACAAGCCGGCCGCAAGCGCCACAACCGCGACCACCGAAGCTGCGCCAACGCTGCTCATGCGCGTGGTGCGTTCTGAAGGCGGCGTGGGGCTGCGCGTGATCAACGCGGGAAAGGGCACGGTCTCGCTTTCGCCCCGCGTGACGATGGAAGAACTACGCGGCACCCACAGCGTGGTCGTTCCCAACCAGACGCTGACGCTACAGTTGACTTGCAAAAGCACGGGCTGTGTCAGCTTGGCGCCAGGCGCGGAGATCGATGGCCCTGCCTGGCTCGAACAGGTAGCTGGCCAGCGCTGCGGTGCACTGCTTATGCCGCCGAGCGCCGGCCGCTACCGATTGCGCGTAGAGACGTGCCAAGGCACGCAGCAGCGCGAGCTTGAGTTCGCGTGGCCGGTCGAGTGACGACCTTACTTTCGGCGCGCCAGCGTCTGCTCGTCTGGTACGACGCCCATGCCCGTGACTTGCCCTGGCGCAGAACACGCGATCCCTACGCGATCTGGGTGAGCGAGATCATGCTGCAGCAGACGCGGGTGGATACCGTCATCCCCTACTATTCGCGTTTCATGACGCGCTTTCCCAGCGTGCACGCCTTGGCGGAGGCCAGAGAAGACGACGTGCTCGCACAGTTCAGCGGACTGGGATATTACCGACGCGCACGGCTGCTGTATCGCGGCGCCCAAGAAGTCGCGAACAACCATCAGGGCCAAGTGCCCAAGGATCCGAGTGCACGGCGCGCTTTACCCGGGATCGGGCGCTACACGGCGGGGGCGATCGGCAGCATCGCCTTTGATCTGCCGGAACCGATCGTTGATGGCAACGTGGCGCGCGTGTTATCCCGTTACCTCGGGCTCGACACACCGCTCGGAGACAAAGTCACCGAACGCGCGCTGTGGACGCACGCGGAGGCACTTGCCCAGGGCGAGCGTCCAGGGGCGTTGAACCAAGCGCTGATGGAGCTTGGCGCCACGGTGTGTACGCCGCTTGCCCCGCAGTGCGCAGTCTGTCCGATCGCTACCGCCTGCGTCGCGCTTGCCAGCGGGCGCACCGAAACCTTACCCGTTACACCCAAGAAAAAGCCGCCCAAGGCGCTGCAGCTGGTCGCGTTGTGTGCGCAGACCGAAGAACAGGCCCACTGGCTCGTACGCGGCGAAGGCAACCTATTCGGCGGCATGTGGGGCTGCCCGACCGCAGAAGGTAAGACCCGCGTGCAGGCGGCCGAGCTTGCGCGCTCACTTGGATTGAAGGGGAAGTTGGCGCCAAAATCACAGGGTAAGGTCGAGCACGTGCTCACGCATCGTCGCTTGCAAGTGGAGGTATTTCTGCTCAAAGCGGCGCGCGGACTCGCAGCAGAAGGCTTGCGCGCGGTCACCGCAGCGGAGCTCGACACACTCGGCATCGCCAAATTGACCCGTAAGATCCTGGCGCTCAGCGCGGGGTGAAGCCTGGCATCAGCATCGCCGTGAACGCATCGCGATTTTGGATTTGGCGTACGCGCAGGAAGCGCTCGGCTTGCTCCACTAAGCTTTGCCCCTCATCGCCGCCCAGCAGCTTACCAAGCTCCAGCTGAGCCGGGGCCACCCACAGCTCGATCCCGTGCCCCTCGAGGTACGGTATGCCCATGCGCAGCTCTTCGAGCGCGCCTGCGTCGTCACCGCGTTCCTTGCAGACGTTGGCCCGCAGCAAGTGACCGAAACCCGTTGCGACAGGCGTGTGCTCACGCAGCAAGATGCGCGCCTCGTGCTCGGCTTGTTTGAACAGCGTGGGATCATGGCGGCGACGACCGGCAAGCAGACAGGCGCGCCCGCGCAGCTCGTGCAAGGTCGTGCGCGCGAAACGCACACGCAAGAACATCTTACTCTTCAGCGCAGGCCACAGGGCATCGATCTGATCGAGCACCTGCGGCGACTGTCGATACAAATCGATGTAAGCCGCGGCGATTAGACCGAACAGATGTTGCGAATGGAACTCGCTGCTGGAGGGCCAACGGCCCATCGCTTCGCGCACGTTTTCGGCAGCTTCGTTGGGGAGATCGCGCGCGAGCTTGATGCTCATGGCACCGATGCTCATGAAGTACGTGCCGCCCCACACGTCACCGCGTTCGCGTGCCTCGCGCATGCAGAGGTCAAGCTTGGGCCCAAGCTCGTCGTAGCGCGCCATCTGCGCCATCGCGATCGTCTGGTAGATCTGTGCCTGCGTTACTTCCCACACCACGTCGGAGCAGTTATCGCGAAACACGCGCTCTGCGTCGCGACAGTGGCTGCCACACTCGGGCAAGCGGTGCGTACCAAAGGCGACCATGCCCTGTGCCAGACGCAAATGTCCGTCGAGCAGAGGCGAGCCAAGGCGCTCGATAAGCTCGCGTGCAGCATCCAAGATCGCGTAGGTGCGCGGCAAATCGGTGCCGTCGAGACCGACCGTGGTCCACGCTTCGGTGCACAAGGCGCGCGCGACGCGGTGGGGTTCGCCCGTCTTGAGCGCTTCGGCCAAACCACGCGCCATGAAGTCGCCGCCGCGCATGATGTCGACCAGACCGAGCTGCATGCCGCTTGCCCACAATACATCGACGCGCCTCAGGTCGCGCGCCGAGACATGGCCCTCGTCGACCTCGCGAAAGCCGAGGCCACGAAAAGCGAGCAGCGAGCGACGCGCGGCAATCGACCAGAACGCACGGCGCGGCGTTCTGGGTAGCCTGACGTCGATCGACGCAAGAAGCTCGGCGACGGCGGACAAGCCTTCTTCGAGCTCTGCGCCACGGAGCAGGTGCTCGGCTGCGCGTTGACGCATGTGCAGGGCATCGGCTGTCTTCGCACCGAGCGCAGCTTCGCGATAGATGGTCGCGGCCTGTAGTGCCCAGCCTGCGTGCGCGAGCGCGTCGGCCATGCGGCGCAGCAAGCGATAGCCGTCTTCGTCTTCCGAAGGTGGATTGAGCGAGGTGCACAACGTGAACAGCTCCGCTGCGCGCTGAAACGCCAGCGCGTCGTGGGCTTGCTCCGCGGCGACGCGCGCGCTCAAAGCGGCGGCGAGATGATCGCCACTTTCGCCCTGATGGCGCAGTAAGCGACCGGAGGCACGCGCCGGATCGCGCGCTACCAAGGACAAGGCGAGCCGCCCATGAATCGCAACCCGTGCCGACCCTTGCAGCGAAAGGTCGACGCTTTCGGCGATGATCGGGTGACCGGGCACGAGCACATCTTCCCCGCCCACGAACATGCCGCGCACAAGACCACCCACTCGCAACGCCGACAGCTGGCGACTGAACTCGGCGCGACTCAGCTCCGAAGCACGCTCGCACACCTCTTGCGCGACTGGATCGTGAGCCGCGCACACGACTTCGAGCACGCGCCGTGCGGGCGGCGGCAGCTCGTCGACGCGGCGCATGAACAGTTGGGCCAAACCTGAGTGTTCACTTGCCTGCTGACCAAAGTACAACGCGTGCCGCACCCGCTCGTGGATCAGCAAGGGCAGCCCCTCACGATAAAAGCTGCGATCGGCGCCATCGGTCGAGCCAGTTGCACGCTCGAGCAGGGACTCCGCCAAAGTTCGCGACTCCACCTTCGTCAACCGCGCCAACGTGACGACTTCGTGGGCTGAGGGCTCGACCGAGTGCTGTAACCCGGGCTCGGGCTCCTCGCTCAGCAAGAGCAGCAGCTTGGGCGCGTCGGGTCCAAACACGAGCGATGCGACCAAACGCTGGGTGTCGACGTCGGCCCATTGATAGTTGTCGATCCAAAATACCACCGGGGCTTGCGCCGTCGCTTCCGCGAACAACACGCGCAGGGCTGCAAGTGCACGCCAGCGTTGTTCGATAGGGTCCGGTGCGGGCGCGCTGCGACCGGCTTGGCGCGCTTCGATACCGAGCACCGAGCCAGGAAAGGCACGCTCAAGTAGGCGTAGGGAACTCGCGCTCACCGGCAGCTTCAGCACGGACTTTCCGCGCCGCAAGGACTCGGTCAGGCGCGCGATAGGCTCATGAAGCGCCGCGTGGGGCCGATCCGGATAACGTGGGCAGGCACTTTGCAGCATCAGTATCGGCCGCGGATCCTGAGTGAGCCTTCGCATGAGCTCTTCGCACAGGGTCGTCTTGCCCACGCCAAGCTCGCCCGTCACGCGCACCACCATCGCAGACTCGCGCGAGCGGTCGACGAGCCGCAGTAAGCGTTCAATCTCGAGCTCGCGTCCCAAAAAGGGCGAGCTGCCAGTAAGCATCGAGGCCAGCGACACGCGGCCTGACAACGCATCTTCGTGCACCCCCAGGCGCCGTAAGATTTGCGCGCCGCCTGGCCGCTCTTCCGGATCCGGGACGAGCAAGTCGATGCACAGGGCCTCGAGGTCGGACGGGATGTGCAGGGCCAGTGAGCTCGGCAGCGCAGGCTTACCGTCTTGCTTGGCCAGCAGCACTTCGAGGTCCGAGCCGCGATAGGGTAAGGTTCCCGTCAGCGCTTCGTAGAGCACGACGCCCAGGCTGTACCAATCACACGAGGGTTGCGGTTCCTTCGAGGCCGCTTGCTCAGGCGCCATGTACATGGCGGTGCCCACGGGTCTGCCGTCGCTCTCGGCGTGGGCGGGCGAAAGATCGTGATCGAGGTCGATCGTCAGGTCGAGGTCGAGCAACACGGCGCGGCCTTGACTCGTCACGCGCACGTTACCGGGCTTGATGTCGCGATGAATCTTGCGCTCGCGATGCAGTGCACGCAGGCCTTGCGCCAGCTGGCTAAACACACTGCGCAGGCGCAGCTCATCGAAGCTGTCTTCGCGGCGCACGTAATCGAGCAGCTCGACCCCTTCGATCAATTCCATCGCGAGCAGGAAACGCCCGCGCTCCTCCGTAAGGTCGTAGAGCGTGACCAGGTTCGGATGGCGCAGTTGGCGCAGCGACGCAAAAGCCTCGCGAAATGCCGCCAAACCGTCGCCGTCGTTGTCGCGCATGACTTTGAGCGCGATCTCGCGCTGCTCTTGCCGGTCAAAGGCGCGATACACCACGCCACCACCGCCGTCGCCCAGTCGTTCCTGCACCTCGTATCGCGCGCTGTCGACACACGGCTCTGCGGCGCTGGGCATCCCCTTTATCTCCGGCATGCCATGCATTGTCGTCGCATCATGCTTCATGCTTGCGATCCATGCCCCACGTCAGCTGAGGGTCAGCCGGCTTAAAGTTTACCAGCAAACCCACGCACGCTGGACGCCTTGCGAGCCCCCAGCGAGACACGACGGCCATGCCTTTGGCCCTAATCTAGTAAGAAGTTGCCGCGGCCGAGCGCGATCGGCTGGGACGGGTCCGCTTGGAAAGCACGCATGCGAACGTTGGCCACCCGCCGGCCCGCGCGCTGTACGTCCGCCTCGGCGAACAGATCCTCGGTACGTGCGGCGCGCAGATAGTCGACGGTGAAGTCGATGGTCTTGGGCATCGGCAACCCACCCTGTTCGTGGATCAGCTGCAGCAACGCGGCCGTCTCGAGGCACGCACCCGCGATCCCGCCGTGCATCGAGGGCAGGCCCGCATTGCCGATCAACATCGGACGAAAGGGCACGTACACGCGCACGCGCTGCTCGGTCAACGACACGCGCATACCGATGAAACGAGCGTAAGGAATCGCGTCGAGCAGACGGTTGTAATCGCCGCTCGCACGCGCATCCGCGACAATCGCGGCCAGGTCGATCACGCTTTGGGTCCGGCGGCGAGGCTCGGTTGGTCCGCGATGATGAAGGTCGCCGTCATGTTCGCGATCGGCTGGCTGGCATCGCCGTGATGGCAGACGCCGCGTACAAACGCGATATGGCGCGTGGTGCGATAGACTTCGCCCTCGCCGAACAGATCCTGCTGCGGCGTGGCCGGGCGCAGGTAATCGATGCGCAAATCGAGGGTCGCTTGCGGACGAATGCCGCCGCCCAGCGCAAACACGCAGGCGCCCCCCATCGTGTCGAGCAGGGTTGTGATCACCCCACCGTGCACGATGCCGCGTTCGGGGTCGCCGATCAGCTCGTCGCGCCAAGGCTGACGAATCGTCGCCCGCCCTTGACCGAGCTCGACCGAGAGCATCTCGAGGCCGAGAGCGACGGCATGGGGCACGTACTTCGTGAAAAGCTCGACGTTCATGCTGCGCTCACTGGGGTAATGCCGGGCGAAAGCGCGCGCACGCGCACTTCTGACGGTCGCCTACAAAGCTTCGCTCAGCTCCAGGCGCTCATCGATCAAGAGATTGGGGATGCCGCCCTCGATCAGGTAGGCGACGCGCTTGTCCTGGGCGAACAGCGCCGATTCAAAGCCGAGTGCGGGGCCTTTGCCGTCGCGACGCTTGGCCTTACCCTGTTCCACGGCGCGCTTGAGCGCGGCAACCTCGTCCTCGCTCGCAAGGGTCAGAGGCTGATGGGTTTCAGGGTCTGCGAGCAGTTCCAGAAGGTCGTTTGCAATGGCCGCCATAGTGGGCCGACCCTAGCCTTGGCCGCGCGCTCAGGCAATCTGCGCGCAGCTTTGACGTCGGCTCAGTCGGCAGCCGTGCCGAAGTCCTGCGGATAGAAGAACGAGTAGGTGACGATGTCCTTGCGCGGTCTGACGATGAACGACGTCATTTCCACATTGTCGAAGGTGCGCGTGAGCGTGACCCGACTGGCTTCGTTAGAGACCATGTTCGCGATGCCGAGCCTGCCTGCCAGACTCGTTTGCGACGAACCCGGATCCGGGAGGTTGGCTGCGGTGAAGTAAAAGGCGGTGGTGACACAGGTGGGTTCGCCGTCGCAGCCCAGGGTGTTCTTGTCGACGCCCACCGATACCCCGGCGACTTCCTTGCCCTCACAGTCTAGGACGTAGGCGAGCAGCAGCCCCAACTCCGGATCGACCGTGACGCCTGCGATCGCCGCGGTCGTCGCCCGAAATTCCCGTTCGAACATCACGATCGGTCGCGGATCGACGGTCTTGCCCAGGATCGTCCGATACATTTGGTACTCGGTCTCGAGCAGCGGCAGGTCCGGCTTGGATGGATGGGTCGCCTGCAAACGAATCGTGTAGTTCTTACCGTTTTCGAGCCCGCGAATCACCAGCACGTTGTCTTTGTAACTGATGTCGTCCGTGGCGGTCGTGGCGCACACGGTGTCGAGGAACTCGCATACGCGCACCTTCAGGTTACCCACGCCGGTCTCGAGCTCACCGGTTGCAGGGAAGATGTAGGTGACCTTGACCTCGAGCGAACCTTCAGAAGACATGTTCTCGGGGAGTCGCAGATCGGGCAGGCCCAAACAGCCCCACTGCGGATCTTTGCAGATGCCCGTGGCGCAACTGACGGTCGGGCTGGTGCCGCAGTCCGCCTTCTTCACGCACTCGATCTGGCCGCAACGCTTCTCGGCCCTCATGCATAGGGCGGCGCCTTCGTAGGAGGCGCACTCGGTAGAGGTAGTGCAGCTAGCCTTACTCTCTTCTACGCAACGCATGGTCGCTGTGTTGCACAGCTTATCGTCGTCGCAGTCGTCGCTGGCTGCACACTCGGGCTTAGCACACGTGCCCTCGAGGCAGATGCCCGGTTGTCTGCACTCGTCATTCGTCTCGCAGCCGATTTGCCGCTCGCAGAAGCCCGCTTGTCCGCACATGTAGGGAGCCGCGCACTCACTACTTTTGGCGCACTGCTTTGCTTCTGGATCGATAGCCAAGCTGCAAGCCGCAACCACAAACGAGGCGGCGAACGGTAACAACCCGCGAGCTGCGTGCATCCACATTAGAACCACCCCTTGGCACTGAGCGTCCCGAGACCGACTTGCCACGATGGACCACGCGCGTGCGGCAGGCGTTGCTCCGCGTTTTGGCTGCGGTTATCGATGATCCACAGCGCCACACCCGCGGCGACACCGGCGACAGCCAGCCCTCCGAACAAATCGGTGGTCAGGGCGAGGCCAGTGGCGGAGTCTCCGAGATCGCGCAGTTTGCCTTGATCGGGCAGCTCGCGTTTGAGCTCCGTTTTGCGGTCGTCGATCTTACCTTTTGCCAAGACACCTGTCACCACCGCGCCGACCAATGCGACGCCGCCCACCGCCAAGCTCGCGAGCGCAAGCTTCTTCGTCGTCGACATTGGCGCACGGATCGTTTCCGGCGCCTCGGCCGCGAGCGCCTCACCTTCGAGAGTCAGGCGCACTTCGAGGGAATCGCCACCCGCAATGTCGATGACCTTACTTGCTACGGCACCGCTTGTACCGCGCGCATAGACGCGGTGTCGGCCGACATTGACGAGCACAGCCGAAGCCAAGGGCGTGACGCCGACCTGCTGATCATCCACGAAGATCTCGGCGCCCTTGGCGTTGCTCTCGATCATCAAGCGCCCGACTCGTTCGTTCAAGATTTGGAGCTCTTTTTCGACGGCCTCGCGGCGCGCTTTGGGCACCACGGCGCCGCCCTGCGCGAGATAACGCTCGTAGCTGTTCGTGGCGCTCAGGTAATCTGCGAGCTGCGACTGCACCTGGCCAATGTTGTAAAGCAGACGATAGTCGGGCGCGATCGCGTAGGCGCGCTCGAACTCGACGAGCGCCGCCCGAAACGCCTGCTCTTGGTACAGCTCCACCCCGCGTTGAAAGCGCTCGCTCGCTTCCTTGCGTGCCTCAGGCGAGGATTCGGAGCCAGGCTGCGCAGAGAGCTGTGCGTTTGCCTGCGCAGCGGCGGTCGCGCTGAACGGTGGGCAAAGCACCGATAGTAGTAAGGCGCTTAAAATCGCTGTCCTGCGCACGGAATGTCCTCTCTTGGCGCCGCGATCAGGGGCGAGATGCCGCCGCCAAACGTGCTTGTGCGCTACGGTACCAGAATGTTCTGTCCAGCGGCCGACTCGTGTGAGGTTTCACGACGGGGGCGCTTGCCTTCGCAGCGTTCTAAAATAAGTCCTTGAAGTTGACTATTCCCGTCGGCCACTACCCCGTGCGCGGGATTCGCGCTCTCGTCTTTCCCCGGCGGACAGGTGTGCCACAGTGAATTCCCTGGAGGGCGAGTTTGGAAGAGCCACTGCGCACGCAAATGATCGAACACTTGGCGGAGCTGCGAACGCTGCTGCGATCGGGCACCCCCCGAGCCCCAGAGCTCGATACGGCTCTGCTCGAGCAAATCGCGGAGCTCGAGGCCCTGGTGACCGCCGACCAGCCGGATGCGACCGGCGCCCGAACCGTCGCCGAGAGTCTGGAGCGTAAGTTGCTCGGATGGGAGGCCGAGCATCCGCAGCTCGTCGCGCTGGTCGCACGCGTGACACGGGCCCTCGAGTCCGCCGGGCTCTAGCGCCTGCGCTCCTGCTGCCCCTACTTGTTGCCGTAGCGACCGGTTGCCACGTCGCGCAGTCTGCCCTGCTCGAAGGTCACGTGACGAATGAAGCTGCTGGAGCCGAAATCGTAGGTCCACTCGTCGATCACGACCTCGATCGTCTGTTCCACGACATGGCCGCACACGAGCTGGTTCTGCTGCTTGAAACACGGGCCGTTCACCACGCGGCGTACGGTGCGGTATTCCACGCGCTGGGTCGCAGCATCGGGTACGCCACACAGGCTGCGCACGTCGTAGAGCGTATCTCCCTCGGACACGAGCCTGGAGCCGCAGCGCATGCCGTTATCTGCATTGGCCTGGCTTGCCAGCACGCAGCTACACAAGCAGAAGAAGACCCACTGGCCCCAAGTTCGATAGTTCATGACAGCTCCTCAAGGTATGGCTGGACGTGTGCCTCACCATACCGCGAAGCGAGCTGCTTTCCGAGCGCTCGCTGCCGTGGCTTACGATCAGGGGGTGATGCCGTTCACGCATCACCGTTGCGGACCGTAAGGTTGCGCGCGTTCCCGATCACGAACGAGCTGTGCCGCGGTCGAGCTCCAAACGATGCTGGCTCCAGGCGAGCGCCATCGCCAGCTCGTCGAATACTTCAAAGTTGGCCTGCTTACCGGTCTGCCATTGCACGGCCGTGATCATCGCGCGCATCACTTCGGTCGATACGACCAGGGCCGTCGCAATGCAGCGCACGCGCACGCGGTCTGCCGAGCGCACGCCGTAGTCCCCGATCAAAGCCCGCTGCCTGGCGGACGGCGGCTCTGCCTTACGGTTGTCGAGCACCAGACCATAACGTCCCCGGTTGGCATGCAGCACGCGATCCGTCTCGTCGAGCGTCGCCACGCGCTCCTCGTCGCTGAGCTGCGGCACGTGTTGCGTGATCACGACCAGGGGCCAGCGAGTGACGTCGATCGTGAACTGGGTCGGATCCGGCATGAGCATCTCAACCAATTATCGACCGAACCCGGCGCAGATGACAGCCCCTCGCGCGCTGGCTCCTAAAGCTTCTAACTGGAACGGGATTACCCCCCCCAGCAGCGGTCAGCTCCGACCTAACGACAGGCTACCCCAAATGTAGGTCCGCGGCGACACCAGGGCTTACCGTCAACACCTCCGCTCCGTCGCGTGTCACGAGCACGGTGTGTTCGAACTGCGCGGACAGACTCCGATCGCGCGTGACGACTGTCCAGCCGTCGTCGAGCACGCAAACCTCAGGTCCGCCCAAATTGATCATCGGCTCGATCGTGAACACCATGCCCGCCTTCAAGCGCCGTCCCGTGCCACGTGTGCCAGTGTGTGCGACATGGGGCCACACCACGTGATTCACACTCGTACAGACCGCCGCCGGAAAGCCCGTGATAGCCAAGCTGACTAGGCCGCCCCCCAACCGCGCGGTGTCCTCGCGCACGAGCCGATCGATCTCCGCCGTTGTCATGCCCACGCGAAGCTGCCCCGAAACCCAAGCCAAGGTACGCGCAGCCGCCGGCGATCAGTTCCTAATCCACGCCCAAGCGATCCTAGCCAGCGTAGATCAAGCCCAAAAAGCCATCCAAGCCCTACGCCCCAAAAGCACCTAACCCAACACGAAGCACGAAGTGCCAGCCGCCCAACCCGCAACACGAAGCACGAAGTGCCAGCCGCCCAACCCGCAACACGAAGCACGAAGTGCCAGCCGCCCAACCCGCAACACGAAGCACGAAGTGCCAGCCGCCCAACCCGCAACACGAAGCACAAAGTGCCAGCCGCCCAACCCCGCAAAAC
>JBBSJC010000055.1:0-23408 GCA_038257655.1 Polyangiales bacterium
CGTTGAAGGCGATCCCGAGACCTGCGCGGCCGAGCATGTCGAGGTCGTTTGCCCCGTCGCCCACCGCGATCACTTGGTCAAGCTCGATCCGTTCGGCCTGTGCGATCGTCTCGAGCAGCTCGGCCTTACGTTTGCGATTGATGATCGTGCCTAGCACTTCGCCGGTCAGAACGCCGTCTTCGACCTCGAGACGATTGGCGTAGGCGTAGTCGAGCCCGAGTCTCTGTCGGATCGGCTCCACCACTTCGATGAAGCCGCCAGAAATCACCGCCGTGCGATAACCCAAGCGCTTGAGCACGCGCACCAGCTCTTCGGCGCCTGGTGTCAGCTCGATGCGATCGAGCACGGTCTCGAGTGTGCTCGCCGGTGTGCCCTTCAACAGCCGCACTCGCTCACGCAGGCTCTGATCGAAGTCGAGCTCGCCGTTCATCGCGCGCGCCGTGATCTCGCTGACGCGATCTTGCACCCCCAGCGTGACCGCAAGCTCGTCGATGACCTCTTGCTGGATCAGGGTGGAGTCCATATCCATCACGATCAGCCGCTTGCTGCGGCGTGTGAGTGTCTCGCGCTGTAAGGCGAGGTCACAGGCATAGCGCTGACGCAGCTCGTACAGACCCGTGCGCAAGCGTTGCTCTGCTTCGCCAGCTTCGCCGCTGAGCAACAGCTCGATCGATACCAAGGTCTGCGAGGACAGGCGCTGAATGCGCTCGATGTTGAACCCCGCGTGCGCGGTGGTGCGCGATAGGCTCGTCATCAGCTCGGTGCCGATCGGGTTGGCGAGCAACGTCAGCGCCCACATCGGTTTGGCCGGCGCTTTGCGAACCGGCGCCAAATCGAAGTCCACATGCAAGTCGAGCTCGCGCACTTTCCACAACAAGTCCTTGAGCACCGGCCGCGCCGTCGTTTGATCCCCTAGCGACACGAGAAAGCTCAGGTTCAGCCTGTCTTGAACGACCACTTGCTCGACATCGAGCAGGCTTGCATTGGCCTCCGAGAGCACGGCCAGAAGCTCGGCGGTGATGCCGGGCCGATCCGTGCCGGTGACAGTGATCAAGACGGCATCATGTTGCAGCTCGGGCGCGACGGGCTCGACCGGAGCTGGATTGCGTGAAATGCGCGCGATCGTCATGGCGGGCGCGACCTTAGCACAGGGGCCAATTGTTGACGGATTGGCGCCGTGACCCTAGAACCAGAACCGCACAATTAGGCGAGGTGAATCCATGAGCGACCCCAAGTTTTCCCGGCGTGTGACGCTGCATTTTCTGACGGCAGCCCCGATTCTGTCCGCCGTGCTCAGCGCCTGCGGCAGCAAGGACAAGCCTGACAGCTGCAACGATGTCAGCGCTCTGAGCGCTTCGGAAAAGGCCGTTCGCGACGCGCTCAAGTACAGCGACACGTCGCCTGATCCCGCAAAGCTATGCAGTAACTGCCTGCAGTACGAGGTGGCCGCGGAGCCTTCGAAATGCGGCGGCTGCAAAATCGTCAAGGGCCCGATCCATCCGGACGGCTACTGCGTCTCATGGGTGGCTAAGCCCGCTTAGCGCGAGCGCTTACTTGAGGCCTTAGACCTTACGCAGCTTATCCCAGGGGCCCTCGATAGCGAGGGTCAACCCGTTCTCTTGGATGTTCACAAACATCATGCTGCCGTCGGGCGAAAAGCAAGCTCCTGCTAGCTCGCTCGCGCTCAAGATGTTGTGAGCGAACGGGATCACTCGTCCATCGCGTGTGACCAAGCGTAAAAACGCATCGCGCTGGTTGTCTTCGCAGACGATCAGATCACCCCAGGGCGTCACGGTCAGATTGTCCGGCATGTTGAGCGTTTGCTCGCTTTCTGACTGGGCGATAAGCGAAAGCGTGTCACTGTCCAGGCTCGGATTGAGCGTGGCCAGTGCGAGATGCAAAATTTGGCCGTTGCCCGTGGGGCCGCCGCTCGTCGACGTGAAAAATACGCCGTCTTCAGCGAACCAAATACCCTCGCCACGACGAATGATCGCTGCGCCGCGCGCTTGCGCCTCGTGGCGCAAACTGTCGTCTTTTTCGCCTGCGGCAGCAGGCACGTCGACCCAGGTAATCGGCTGGTGTCGACCGCGCTGCATGTTTTCGCTGACTTTAAAGCGCGGAGAGCCCTGCACTGCCAGTGCTTGAAGCTTACCTTCTCCGAAGGGACGTTCGCGGTCAGCGGGCACGAAGCGATACAGACAGCTATCGCCGCGATCTTCGGTCAGATAAGCGATATGCGTGTCGGGGTCGATGGCGACCGCTTCGTGAAAGAAGCGACCGTAGGCTTGAATGCGTCGAGGCTGACGAACGCTCTCCGCTTGGATCGAGCACAGGAAAACATAACCGTGCCCTTTGTCGGCGTTTTCTTCGCAGCTCAAGAAGCCCCAGGGACTGACGCCTCCTGCGCAGTTGCGCGCGGTGCCCACGAGCACCAGGTTGCTGCTGACACGTCGCCCTTTTTCGTCGAGTACCATGCGCGTCACCCCGCCGGCACAATCCGGATCGTAAGCCTCAGGGGGCACGCGCGAGCCTGGAAAGTAAGGTCCGTCTGCCGAGCCGCGACTGAGCTCGTGGTTGCGCATCAGCGCCCAACGGCCTCTGCTCAACGCAAAACAACCCATCGCGTCGGGTCGCGCGGGCACGCGATAGCCGTCACTCATGGTGCCGCCAGCGCGTTCGATGATGCGGTAGGAGAAGCCCGGCAATAGATCGAGCACGCCGTTCGGATCGCGAACCAGACCATGTTCGGGCTGACTCATGCGCGGCTCGCGTCCGTGTGCGCGAAACCACAAAGCGAGACCTGTGCTCATGACGGCAGCCGTCGATGCGACTACGAAGTGCCGGCGCTGCATCGGCAGAGTTTACTCCGGGTGGCCCGACGGATCCCGCGCGATAGTGGATAAAACACCGATCGCTCGCACGAGCGCAGCCGGCTCCACACACGTGTAGCAAAGGCGCGCATAGTGCTCGTAAGCCTGACCCGTCGCCGATCCTGGCGTCAGCACGACGCCAGCACGAGCGCAGCGTTCAAGCCACTGCTGGGATGTCTCGTGGGGCGCGAGGAAAGGGCGCGTATCAAAGAACAGAAACGGCCCGCTCACCGGTCGCGGCAATCTGAGTGTTTGGCTCGTGACCTGCGCCGCCTGGGCATATTCTGCTGCGACCAGCCGTGGAAACCTCTGGGGGCCCTGCTCGCTCAGCGCGTGGGCAGCGCCTATCTGCATGGGCTTGGGTGCGCAGTACGTGGCGAACGTTTGTAACCCGGAGAGGGCATCGATCACGGCCAAAGGCCCGTGCACAAAGCCGATGCGTGCACCGGCCATGGCGTAGTTTTTCGACATTGTGTGTGCGACGACACAGCGCTCGGCCATGTCGGGCCGGGTCCAAATGGGCGGTGGGGGCGCGCGCTCGAAGAAGAGCTGGTCGTAGGCTTCATCGCAGAATAGCCACAGGTCGTGGCGGGTTACGAAGCGGGCGACAGCGTCGAGCTGCGCCTGATCGAGTATCACGCCGGTGGGATTGTGCGGCGTGTTGAGATAGAGGGCAGCGGTGCGTGGTGTCAGCGCCGTTTCGAGGGCGCGCTCCAGGTCGAAATCGGGTTTATGTAGCTCCGTAAAGAATGGCAGCTCGACGGGGCGTGCGCCGGCTGCGCTGATCACACCGCGGATGAGCGGCCAAAAGGGTGCGAGCACGATGGCCTCGTCACCGGCCGAAAGCAGCGTGCGACAGACGAGATCCAGACCACTGGTAGCACCCGAGGTCACCTGAATGCGTTCGCGTGGCACGGGCCGACCGCGTCCGGCGAGATCCTTTGTGATCGCGTCCAGCAAAACGGGCTCGCCCCGAACTTCCGCGTAATTGTGAAGCTGCGGCAGATCCGCGCAGTGCAACGCTTCGGCGCGCGCGCTGTCAGGTGGCAGCAGATAAGTATCGCCCACGTTGAGCGCAAACACCTCTTTGGCGTGGGCTTGGGCCAAGCCGAGCAAGCCGGTGTAGACGCGGGTGGTGAGACCCTGGGTAGCGTGTGAGAGCGAAGGGTAGCGAGGCATCGCGGGCCGAGAGTATAGTCCCGCACCATGTCATCTGGACGTCACATCTTGGTCGTTTTCCGTTCTTGTCTGCTCGCGTGCTTGGCGGGTGTCGTGGGGCTAGCCGGCATGACCGGCTGCGATGGTGAAGAGGTCAAACCCGACCTGCCACCGATCCTCGGCATTCTGGAGCTACCCATTTCGCACCGCACCTCGGGTACCGAGCCTCAAGATGCAACACGCGTAGAAATCGGTACGAGCGAGATTCGCATCGATGGCGAACCGGCACTGACGCTCGAAAACGGTAAGGTTCCCGCCGCCGAAGTGCAGAGCAACATCATCACGAAGCTCAAGACCAAGCTCGGCTCCAAGCGCGTGCTTGCGATTAGCACGCATGCGGCCACGCCCTACGCGACCTTGGCGCAGGTGATGAACACGGGCCTGTCTGCGGGCGCCAAAGAGCTCGCGTTCAAGGTCCGCAAACCCAACTCGAATACGGACACGGGCTGGCTCGTGATCAAGCAGAGCCACTTCATCGACTCGGCCGATGACGGTAAGTTTCAAGAGAGCGAGCTTGCTTCCTGGGACATGTTCGCCAAGGTCTGGGAGGACGCGGTCGATGCCTGCCAAACCTCTCAGCGCGGCGACTGCGGATATAAGCCGCTGGCCAAGGCTGAAGGCGGCAAGCTCGACCTGATGTTGCGCGCGCGCGGCACCGGGCTTGCGTTGCGCTTTCGTCAGACCGGCGTGCCTACGCCCACCGAAGCGCCCAAGCCCGTCAAGAGAGCCGTGGAGATGCTGGATGGCATCAAGGGCGCGCCGGCTGCCGAGGAGCTACCGCCGGAGCCATCGACCGAGCACGTCTTTACCCTGCGCGCCGATCAAGCCACGGTGACGCCATCGCCCGTGTCCGCGATCATGAAGACCGCGTGCGGCGCTCAAAACTGTCCGGCAGTGGTCGACGCCGAGCCGCTCGGCATGTCAGGCCGTGTGTTGTCGCTGATCGGCGCGTCCTTTCCCGACGGGACAACCGAGCCCAAGCTCGCTTGGGTGCTGCCGGGGAAGTAAGTAAGATCAGACGCTGCACGGCGAGCGTGCGCGGTCTTAGATCAGACGCTGCACGGCGAGCGTGCGCGGGCTTAGATCAGACGCTGCACGGCGAGCGTGCGCGTTAAGGGATGCGCGAGACCCGTCATCAGACGCGCTATCAGCTCGCCCGCTGCGACACCGCAGGTCATGCCGCGTCCGCCCAGCCCGGCTAGCCAAAACATGCCTTTGATGCGCGGATCTTCGCCGGCCACGATCTCGCGATCCGAAGTCATCGTGCGCAGACACGCCCAGCTGCGTTGCACCTTTGCTTCGACAAGGGAGGGTGCAAAACGCAAAAGCTTGGCAGCGAGGGCTTCGACTTCGTTCGGGTCTGTGCTGGGGATGCCCGGATCGCACAGCACCTCATCACACGGGCTTGCGAGTACCCCACCGGCTTCGGGCCGGAAGTAGACGGCGTCGTCGACGCGCCACGCGGTCGGCGTCTGCCAGCGCGGCATATCCTCGCCCACCAGCTGCATCAGGTGCCTACGCAAGGGAGACAAGCTCAGATCAGCGCCCGCCAGCATGCCGAGCCGTCCGGCCCATGCGCCTGCTGCCAGTACCACGCGCTCGCAGCGGATGGTGCGTCCGCCCTCGAGCCGTACCGCGCGCACCTGCTGCTCGTGGGTATCGAAGCTCTCGACGCGCGTTGAAGTATGGATCGGGATGCCAAGCTGCTTGACCCAACGGGTGAGTGAGGTGAGCACCATGTGCACGTCCATCACCCCGCCAAGCGGCAGGTGCAGGGCGTAGTGGGCATCACCCTCATTGAGCATCGGTAAGCGAGTTTCGATTGCCGATTGACCCCAGCGCTCGTGAAACACACCGAACCTGCGCGCGACAAAACGCAACTCGTCCAGCGGCTCTTCGCTGCCGGCCACGAGCGTCACGCCTTGGGCAGACAGCCAGCTCGTGCCGAGCTTCGAATCGACTAAATCTCGTGAACGTTGTGCGAGCCAGACAGCGCTCAGACTCTCTTCAAGCGGCAAGAAGATGGCTGCATTGCGCGCGGAGCTGTGGCTTGCGAGCATCGGCTCGGCCTCGAGCAACACGACATCGGGTACACCCAACACGCCGAGCTGCCACGCACATGCAAGTCCGGCGATGCCGCCTCCCACGACCACGACTGAAGCAGATGCTGGAACCTGAGAGCTCAACGTACCGTCATAGCTAGCATGGCTTGTCTCGGGGTGGCGACATACTGCTCAGGTCAGCCAGCTTGCGCCTCCAGCTCGTGACGTTCAGCTCCCGAAGCTAGCCGGGGCTTGGGCCTTTGTCTGCCATGATGCGCTCGACGGCGCCCTTCACGAGGGTTGTATCGAAGGGTTTGAATAGGCAGCGTCCAGCGTGTCGTGCGGCGAACGAGCGCGCCTCTTCGGTGAACGTGCCGCCCGTCACGAACACCATACGCTCGGCCGTGTCCGGTTGGGTTTCGACGACCGCATCGTGCACGGCCATGCCGGTCAGGTCCGGCATCATCAAATCGCAAAAGATGACATCGAAGCGCTTTTCAAGCGCGAGCTTGAGCCCGGTGGGCGCGTGGTCAGCCAGCTCGACGCGATGCTCGCGCAGGATGCGGCCCAACGCCTTGGCCGCAAGCGGCTCGTCATCGATGATCAGAATGCGCGCACTCTGCGCGGGGGGTGGGTTGCTCTTTTGCCGAGGCACGCGTGCGACCTCTCCGTCAACGATGGGCATTGCGGGCAGATCCACCATGAATTTGGCTCCGCGTGGTGAACGTGTGGCCGCCGTCAATCGCCCGCGCATCGAGGCGATGATCTCGTGACAAATCGACAGGCCGAGCCCCGTTCCGACGCCACGCGGCTTGGTGGTGAAAAATGGATCGAAGATACGGGTAAGGTTTTCTTCGGGAATGCCGTTGCCTGTGTCCAGCACTTCGATCAACACGCGCCCATCGCGCAGGTAGGTGTTGATGATGATTTCGTTCTCGTGCGCGTGTCCCGGTTCGATCGCCTGCGCTGCGTTGAGCAAAATGTTGACGAACACCTGGCCCAGGCGCGCTTCGTCGCCTTTCACCTGAGCGATGGTGTCGAAGTTCTTCACGAGTCGCGCGCGATGGCGGATCTCCGCCATGGTGACGCCGATCGCCCAATGCAGCGTGTTCTCGACGTCGATCGGCTCCACGCGATCTTCGCCCTGGCGCGCCAGGGTCTTGAGATCCGCAACGATGCGCTGGACCCTCCGCGCCCCTTCGTTGGCTTCGTAGAGCGCCTCTTTGAGTTGGGCGCGCCTGCGCTCACGGTCTGGATCGGGCGTCAGATCCTGCTCGCGATGTTGCCACTGTGTGATGTTGTCGAGCGCGTACTGCACGTTTGCGATCACGTAAGCGAGCGGGTTGTTGATCTCGTGGGCCACGCCGGCTGCGAGCGAACCGACGGTGGCCAAACGCTCCTGCGTGGCGCGCGCCCGTTGCGCTTCCAAATCCGCGCCGATGTCATGACACAACACGAAGGCGCACAGCGTGCCATTGAGATTGCGCGTGGTGGCGCGCAGCTCGATGCTCACTTCCTGACCCTCGCGCAGAATGGCCTTTCCGCGCACCGTGCGTCCCTCGGACAGCTCGTCGAGCAACGCACCCCAGCCAAGCCGTGCGCCGCCTTCGGGCGTGACCTGTAACCATGATGGTGCCGTCTCGGACAGCTCTTCGACAGGCACTTGCAACAGCTTGGCGGCGCCTGCGTTGCACTCGATAATCGTGCCGGTTTCCACGACCACGACGAGCATACCCTCATCGACGTGGTCGAACATGGCTCGCACGCGCTCGGCATGTTGGGCCATCGCACGCTCGTGCTCGATACTCATGGCGATCGACACCACGCCCTGCACGCTGCCCTCGATCACGAGTGGCGCGAGCCGGATGCGAGACCAATGCGGCTCGTCACGTTCGCTTGTGCCGAGCACGTCGAAATTGACGGGCACACCCGAGCTCAACACCTGCTGCAGCTGCTCGCTGTAAAACACCAGGTGCTCGGGCGCGATGAACTCGGCGAAGTTACGTCCCACGACATCCGCCGGGGGCATGCGTCCCGAGTACCCCAAGATCCGCAGATCGCGATCGATGACTGTGACCGTCGCGGGTAAGGCGCTGATCACCGCGCTGAGCATGGAAGCAGACATAGCCTCATGGCCGGCGAGCCGAAGCAGGTCCGGCGCCGTCTCGTACAAGCGAATCAATTCAGGCGTGTTTCGCCCCATCTATCGACCAATCGTATCACGGTCAGTGCCGCGTCCTAGGACCGTCACCTGTCCGACGTGCTCATGACGCCTACCGCTGGGGGGAATGTGGTACATCGCCTGCTCTGTCCATCAGTTTTTGGACGAGCTCCGAGGAGGCTGTGCGTGGCCGAACAGCAGGAAGATCCGTCTCGAAAAGCCTTGATTATGGTGGTCGACGACGAAGCGGACATCGTCGACACCCTCGTCTACAACCTGCAGCAGGCAGGCTACCGAACGCGCTCTGCCCGAAACGGGGCTGAAGCACTCAAGTTAGCCAAAGAGCGGCCCGAGCCCGATCTGGTGCTGCTCGACCTGATGCTGCCAGACATGGCAGGCACCGAGGTGTGTCGTCAGCTGCGCGGAGCCGACGCCTCCCGGCGCGTGCCCGTGATCATGCTCACCGCCAAGGACGACGAAATCGATCGCGTGGTCGGCTTTGAGGTGGGTGCCGATGACTACGTGACCAAGCCTTTTAGCGTACGGGAGCTGATGTTGCGCATTCGTGCGGTGTTGCGTCGTGCCAGCGACAACCTGCCCGCGGAGAAGCGCAAGACGCTGACGTTCGGCATGCTCGCGATGGACTTGGACGCCCATCAGGTGTGGGTCGAGGGTGAGGAAATCGTGCTGACTGCGCTGGAGTTCCGCTTGCTCACGACCTTACTCGAGCGCAAGGGGCGCGTGCAGACGCGCACCACGTTGCTCGAAGATGTGTGGGGTATCCATGCCGACATCACCACGCGCACGGTCGACACGCACGTCAAGCGTCTGCGCGAAAAGCTGTGCGCCGCTGGCGATTACCTCGAAACGATTCGCGGCGTCGGCTATCGGCTGCGCGCTCAACCCACGGCCGAGACTTGAATCTAGGCATTCGCGGCAAGCTGTTCGCAATCTCGCTTGCGCTGATCACCCTGGCAGCGCTTGCGAGCGGCGCTCTGGTTGAAACTGTGATGCGCGGCCTGCTGCTCGAGCAGGTACGCGGCGAGCTTGAACGCTTGAGTAGTGCGGCAGCTGAAACCTTGTTGCTCATACCAGGTCCGCTCGAGGTGGGCTCTGCGCAAGCGGTGATCACGCGCCTGGGCAAGCGCGCAAACCTGCGCGTGACCGTGATTGGCAGCGACGGCCGGGTCTTTGCCGATTCTTCCTTGCCCGTGGAGGAGTTGAAAACCGTCGAGAATCACGGCTTGCGGCCGGAGGTTTTGCAAGCGATCCGCAGCGGACGCGGCGTCACCACTCGCTACAGCACCACCGTGCAAGCGGACATGATGTACATGGCTGTGCCCTTTGAGCGCCCGGACAGCCAAGGTGTCGTGCGTGTCAGCAGGTCGCTGTCGGAAGTAGATGCACTGATCTCCCACATGCGCTGGCTGCTCACCGCGGCAGTGGTGCTCGGTTTGTTAGTGGCCATAGTGATGGGCGCCCTGGCCTCTTACTTTGCATCGCGCAGCCTGGTGGAGCTCGTCAACCGTGCGCGAGCCGTGGCCAGCGCCGCTCGCGGAGCACGCGGAGAGCGGCTGCGCGTCGGGGCCGATGAAGACGAGCTGGCCGGTTTGGCAGGCTCCTTCAATCAGATGGCAGACGAGCTCGATCGCTCCTTTGAAACGCTCAGCCAAGAGCGCGACCTGTCGCGTGCCATTCTAGAGAACCTCACGGATGGGGTGCTGGCTCTCGATGCGCAGGCATGCGTCACCGAGATGAACGGCGCAGCCTTGCGTCTGCTCGGCATCGAACGAGCACCGTTTGGCGCGCCGCTTATCGAGGTGTTGCGCGTGCCCGCTCTGCTCGAAATCGTCAGCCAACGCGGCACGAAGGAAAACGCCAGTGCCGAGTTCGTATGGCCTGGCCCGCCCAGGCGCACCTTACTTGCAACCGTCACGCCACAGCCTGCGCGTGGGCCGCGCGTAGTGGTGCTGCGAGACATCACCGAGCTCAGGCGCCTCGAGTTGATGCGTCGCGATTTTGTCGCCAATGCATCCCACGAGCTGCGCACGCCTGTCAGCATCATCAGCGCCAATGTGGAAACGTTGGCAGCGGGGGCCTTGTCCGATCCCAGTCGCGCTGCCGAATTTCTGGGTGCCGTGCAGCGCAATGCCGAGCGCCTGTCCAGGCTCGTAAACGATCTCCTCGACTTGTCGCGCATCGAAGACGGCAGTCACACACTCAGCCTCAAGCCTACCAGCATCGAAGGGCCGGTCGGCGCCGTACTCGACTTGCTCGAGAGCCGCGCGCAAGAAAAGCAGATCGCCTTCGAAATCGCCGTCGACGAGGATTTGGTCGTGGTCGGCGACAGCTCCGCCCTCGAGCATGTGCTCGTCAACTTGGTTGACAATGCCATCAAGTACACGCCCGCAGGAGGCGCCGTCGGGATCGTGGCGAAGCACGATGCCGGGCACGTTCTACTCGAGGTGTGGGATACGGGGCCCGGCGTTCCCGAGTCTCACCGCGCGCGCTTGTTCGAGCGTTTTTATCGCGTCGACCCCGGCCGCTCCCGCGATATGGGTGGCACGGGGCTCGGTTTGTCGATCGTCAAGCATCTTGTCGAGACCATGCGCGGCACAGTCCACATGCGGCCGCGCGAAGGGGGGGGCAGTGTGTTTTGGGTCAGGCTGCCCGCCGCTGCGGAAGAGCGCAGCCTAAACGGTAAGGACGCGTCCGAACCGCTTGGCAGCGAATGAAGTTGGAGGCTTGCACGGTAAGGATCAGGCAGGTTCGCGAGGAAGCTCGGAGCGACACCACTCGCCCCACGAGCCGACATACAGCTTACTTCCAGATAACCCTGCGCGTTCGAGAGCAAGCAGCGTGTGGCAGGCCGTGACGCCCGAGCCGCAGTGCACAATCAGGTTTTGCGCGGGAACGCGGCCCAACAACCCTGTGTAGAGCGCGCGCAGTTCGGCGGCTGATTTGAAACGCCCAGCGGCATCGAGATTGGCGCTGAGCGGCAGATTGCGTGCACCGGGAATGTGGCCTGCTACCGGATCGATAGGCTCCATCTCGCCGCGATAGCGAGCGGCTGCGCGCACATCGAGCACCACGCGTGAAGCGGCGCTGCGCGCGGCGTCGACCTGTTCGATATCGGCCGTGGGCAGCAGATAGTGCGTGGCAGGATAGGGCGCGGTCTGCGGCACGTTGGGCAGCTCGCTCGTCAGCTCGAGGCCAGCTGCGAGCGCCGCCTGCAGACCACCATCGAGAACTTGCACCCGCTGATGTCCGAGCGCGCGCAGCATCCACCACACTCGCGCTGCGGCATTGGCGCCGCCTTGATCGTCATAGGCGACCACGTGGCAGTCGGGTGTGATGCCCCAGGCGCCGAGCTGCGCTGCGAACACCTTGGCCGCGGGTAGTGGATGGCGACCACCGCGCTCTGGATGCGGTGCGCGTGCCGAGAGTTGCGTATCGAGATCGGCGTGCAGGGCACCCGGCAAATGGCCCTCGGCATACGCTTTGGCGCCATTCGGACCGCCGCGCACATCGAACAAGCGCACGCTACCGAGCAGGCTCTGCAGTGCCTCGGGTGTAACGACTGGATCGAGCTCCTGCGTCATGCGCGGAGCATACGCTCAGACGCGCAACACGCGTACGCCGGGAAACACGTCGCGTAGCCGCTGCGAAGCGGTCAATTCGTGGCGCGCTTTGGGCGGCGGTTGCCTTCGAGGATCTTCTTGCGGATGCGGATCGCGTCGGGCGTGATTTCGACCAGCTCGTCGCCGTCGATCCACTCCATTGCGGTCTCGATCGTCATCGCGCGCGGGGGCGTGAGGATGATGTTTTCGTCGCGACCGGCGGCGCGAATGTTCGTGAGCTTCTTTTCACGGCACGCGTTCACGTCGAGGTTGTTCTCGCGATTGTGCTCGCCGATCACCATGCCTTCGTAGATCTCGACGCCCGGCGGGACGAACAACACGCCGCGCGGCTGCAGATTGAACAGGGCGTAGGGAATCGCCGCGCCCGTGCGGTCGCTGACGAGGGCGCCGTTGGGTCGCAGCTGCATCGAGCCGCTGTAGGGCTGCCAGCCGTGGAATTGTGTGTTCAGTAGGCCGGTGCCGCGCGTGTCCGTCAGGAACATGCCGCGGAAGCCGATGAGGCCGCGCGAAGGCACCACGTATTCGATGCGCGAGCGGCCAAAGCCGAGATTGTGCATCTTGTCCATGCGACCGCGCCGTTCGCCAAGGCGCTGGGTGATCGCCCCGACGTATTCGTCCGGTACGTCGACGATCACGCGCTCGACGGGCTCGCTGAGCACGCCATCGATCTCGCGCGTGACGACCTCGGGCATCGAAACTGCCATCTCGTAGCCTTCGCGGCGCATGTTCTCGAGCAGGATGGCGATCATGAGCTCGCCACGGCCGAACACCGTAAAGGCGTCCGGCGTCTCGGTCTCTTCCATCTTCATCGCGAGGTTTTTCTTCATCTCGCGCTCGAGGCGGTCACGCAGATGGCGCGACGTCACCCACTTGCCGCTCTTGCCGGCAAAGGGCGAGGTATTGACGTGAAAGCGCACCTTGATCGTGGGCTCTTCGACCACGATGCGCGGCAGCGGCGCGGGGATTTGTACCGACGACAGCGTGTCGCCGATGTTGACCTCGTCCATGCCCGCGATAAGAGCGATGTCGCCTGCGCTCGCTTCGTCGATCGCCGTGCGCTTCACGCCGCGCATGCCGTAGAGGATGCTGACCTTGTGCTGGGTGTTACTGCTCTCACCCATCTTCAAGATGATGTCGCCGGTCTTGACCTTGCCGCGCTTGATGCGACCGACGGCCAAGCGGCCGACGTACTCGTCGTGCTCCACGTTGCTGACCAACATCTGCAGGCCACCTTCGACGTCAACTTCGGCCGGCTTCACACGTGCCAAAATCGTGTCGAGCAAGGGCACGAGATCGCTGCTCTCATCGGCCACATTCAGCTTGGCGATGCCGTGCTTGGCGATCGTGTAGACGGTGGCGAAATCCAGCTGGCCTTCGGTTGCTTCGAGCTCGCAGAAAAGATCGAAAGTATCGGTGAGCACCTCGTCGGCGCGGGCATCCGGGCGATCGATTTTGTTGATCACAACCACGACCGGGATGCCTAGCTCGAGTGCTTTGCCGAGCACGAAGCGCGTCTGGGGCAGCGGGCCTTCGGCCGCGTCGACCAATAGCAACACGCCGTCGGCCATGCTGATGATGCGCTCTACCTCGCCACCGAAGTCGGCGTGGCCGGGCGTATCGATGATGTTGATGCGCACGCCCTTGTAGGTAATCGAGGCGTTTTTCGCGAGGATGGTGATGCCTCGCTCCTTCTCGAGGTCGTTGGAGTCCATGACGCGGTCGGCGACCGCTTCGTTGTCTCGAAAGGTTCCGGTCTGTCGCAGCATGGCGTCGACGAGCGTGGTTTTGCCGTGATCGACGTGGGCGATGATGGCGATGTTGCGTAAATCCGAACGAGGTGCGGTGGTCATGACGGCTCCAACAGGTCGCGCCTTCTGCCACGGCCCCCCCGCGGGGGCAACCTGCTGCTAAACTGCCCGCAGATGGTAGAGCCTCAAAATCCACTCCTTCGTTATCAGTTCGACGTCCCCTTTGACGCGATCGCCCCAGAGCACGTAGAGCCCGCCGTCGACGCGCTGCTCGCTCGCTCACAAGAACGCCTCGACGCGATCAAGCAACACCAGGGGCCCCGTGACTACACGAACACACTTGGTGCGCTCGATCATGCAACCGAGGAGCTCGAGTATGCGATGTCGATCGTGGGCCACCTCGAATCCGTCGCGAGCACCACTGCGCTACGCGATGCCTACAATGCGGTGCAGCCCAAGGTCAGCGCGTTTTACGCAGGAGTTTCGCTCGACGCAGAGCTGTATCGCGCGATCAAAGACTTTGCTCAGACCGAGGAAGCACGTGCGCTCGAGCCAGCCCCCGCCCGCTTTTTGAAGCAAACGCTCGATGACTTTCGGCGCCACGGGGCCGAGCTTGCGGCTGGGCCCAAGCAGCGGCTTTCCGAGCTGACGGTCGAGCTATCGCGGCTCACGACCGAGTATTCGCAGAACTTACTCGATGCGACAGGTCAGTTCGAAATCGTGTTCGAAGACACGACTCGCTTAGCAGGCTTGCCGGAGAGTGCGCTCGAGGCTGCCAAAGACAGCGCACGCGCACGTGACCGCGACGGGGCTTATCGATTCACGCTGCAGCAGCCGAGTTATGTGGCGGTGCTCACGTACGCCGATGACGCCGCACTGCGCGAGCAGATGTATCGCGCGTACAACTCGCGCGCGACCGCGTCGCCCCACGACAATCGCCCGTTGATGGCGCAAATCCTCGCGCTGCGCGCCGAGAAAGCGAAGCTGCTCGGCTTTGCGACTTTTGCCGATTTAAACCTCGAAGACCGGATGGCGAAGACCGGCGCCACCGCGCGCGCTTTTGTCGCCGATCTGCACCGTGCGACGGAAGCTGCGTTTCAGCGGGAAAACGCCGAGCTCACGGCCTTTCGGCGCGAGCTCGAAGGCGCCAAGGCTCCCGAGTTGATGCCCTGGGATATCGGTTACTACTCCGAAAAGCTGCGTAAGGCGCGCTTTGACTTCGATCAAGAGGAGCTTCGACCTTACCTTTCGGTCGATGGCGTCCTCGGTGGCTTGTTCGCGCTGGTGCATCGCATCTATGGCATCCGGGTCTCGCGCGCAGAAGGTGTGGCGACTTACCATCCCGATGTGCGCTACTACGACGTGCGCGATGAGAGCGGTCGCGACATCGGCGCATTCTTTGCGGATTTGTATCCACGTGAAAACAAACGCGGTGGCGCCTGGATGGCGGACTTCATCACGGGTGTGCCGGGCGGCCGACATCCCAAACACCTGGGTGTGATGTGCGCGAACGCGAGCCCGCCAAGTGGCGGCAAGCCTGCGCTGCTCACGCACTCAGACGTGGAGACGCTGTTCCACGAGTTCGGTCATCTGCTGCACCATCTGCTCGGCAAAGCCAAAGTGCGTTCGCTCGCGGGCACCCGCGTGGCTTGGGACTTCGTCGAGCTGCCGTCGATGATCATGGAGAACTTCTGCTGGGAGCGCTCCGCCCTCGATCTGTTCGCGCGACACTATGAAACGGGAGACGGCATCTCGACCGCCCTACTCGAGAAGCTGCGCAAGACGCGTACGTTTCGCGCAGCCAATGCTCAGATGCGTCAGCTTGGTCTGGCTGCGCTCGATCTGGCCTTGCATATCGACTACGAGCCCGAACGCGATGGCGATCTGATGGCGTATGCTCGCGGGATCATGCAGGCGCACTCGTCCGCGCCGCTGTCTGATGACTACGCGATGATCGCCGGCTTTAGCCACTTGTTCTCGTCGCCCGTGGGTTACGCCGCCGGTTACTACAGCTACAAATGGGCGGAGGTGCTCGAAGCGGACGCCTTCTCGCGCTTTGCCGAGCGCGGGGTATTCAGCCGCGAGGTCGGCCAGGACTTCCGTGAGCGCGTGTTGTCCCGCGGCAACGAAGCGGACCCGATGGAGCTGTTTCAGGCCTTCCTGGGCCGCGCCCCGAGCTCGGACGCCCTGCTCAAACGCGCAGGTCTGGTCGTAGAGGCGGCGTGAGCATCTCGCCCGCGAGGGCCTCAAACGCGTTAGGATAGGGGCCTGTGTATCGGGCCTTACGGTTGTTTGCTTTTGCTTGTTGTGTCTCGCTGCTCGGCGCGCACGCGGTAAACGCCCAGTCGGTTCCCGCCGAGCAGGACAACAACCTGCGCCCTGCGCTTGCGCCAGCATCGCCAGCATCGCCAGCATCGCCAGGCGCGCCTGCCACCGGGAGCCCGCCAGCGGTTGCGCCCGCGCCTGGGCGTGGGGGCGCAAGCGTGCTCTTCGTGGCTGAAGGTTTGGATGCCTTACTATCTGTCGCGGAGCTGCGCTCGAAGCTGAGCGACGCACTCGGTCGTGAGCTCCTTTCGCTTGTCGATCCGCGCGCTCATCGCGCCGATGCAACCGTATGGGTGGCGCTCGGTGAAACGACGGTCGTGTTGCGCGTGACGCCTCCGAACCGGCCCGAGGTGTGGCGACAGGTGCCGCGTGATTCTCTCGACCCCGATCCCGTCGCCAGCATTGCTCGCGCGGTGCTCGAGATGTTTTGGGCCGACACCTTTGCTCGGCTCGATGCCGCCGAGATCCAAGATCCGTTCTGTCCGGCAGGGTTGATCTGCGTACAAGCCAACCGCGGTGGCCCCTGGCCGCCGCTTCCCGAAGCCGAAGTGCTCGACCCGTGGGACACGTCCTATCAGCGCTTTTATGGCTGGGATCCGTTCGCCTATCGCTATCCTTCGAGCGCTGCCTTGGCCGCGCCCTATCCGGGACGTCTCGTGCGCTCGCCCCGGTATGCAACAGCCGACGGCTACTACGGCGCGCGCTACGCATCTCCCGCTGCCGTCGCCCAGCGCGCGCGCCCTGATGACTACGCGCTCAATCTGCTCGTGGGCGGCGGCGTCCATGGCGGCGGGGCCTTCTTTCGCTACGAGATGGACATCCTGCGGCGCTTTGAGCCGTTTGATTTTGGGCTTGCCTACATCGCCGCGCGCGGCCAACCGGAGCCGCCCAATGAGGCGCGCCGCGTGATCGCCGCCATGTTGCAGCGGCGGTACGTGGCGAGCGCCTTCGAGCTCAACCTGGGCGCGACGTTCGGCACCTTCTTTGCGACCTTCGAGAGACGCGATGCCGAAGTGCGACCTTACTTGCGCGGCAACGTGACCTTCGCACTCGAGATCGGCCGCACCTTCGATCTGCTCGTGCAGAGCGATCTGGCGACCACGTTCGTGTCGGTGCCGGAAACCGGGGTCGTGGAGTACACGCTGAGCCTCGGCCTGCGACACCGCATGTAGCGGGCACTAGCACTCGCGGTCTTACAGACGCGCGATCGCGCCGATGCGCCAGGCAGACAGGCCACTGCCGCCCGCACCGTTGGCCTGAGCTTGTCCTGCGCTTGCGCTTCGTGCGCTTGCCTCGTCTGCAAACGCGACGGCCACGGCGGCTGCGATCGTAAACGCTTCCTGGGCATCGGCAGGGAGGCCTGCCGGCTTTAGCAGAGCGTCCTTATTGCGCTCGATGAAGCTCGTGTCGTAGACGCCGCGCTTGAAGTCGGCGTGGTTCATCAGGTTGATGTGGAACGAGATGTTGGTCTTGATGCCGCACACCACGTACTCGTTGAGTGCTCGCGCCATGCGCTGGACTGCGAGCGCACGCGTCGGTGCCCACACACTCAGTTTGGAGATGAGCGGATCGTAGAACATGGAGATCTCGACCCCTTCGTAGCAACCGGCGTCGTCGCGTACACCAGGGCCGCTCGGGACACGCAGAATCTCGATCTTACCCGGACTCGGCATGAAGTTCGTCGCGGGATCTTCCGCGTAGATTCGGCATTCGATGGCATGGCCGCGGTGCTGCACGTCTTTTTGCGTGTAGCCGAGCTTTTCGCCATCCGCGATGCGCACCATTTCGCGCACGAGATCGATGCCGGTAATGAGCTCGGTAATCGGATGCTCGACCTGCAGACGCGTGTTCATCTCGAGAAAGTAGAACGAGCCATCCTCGGCGAGCAGAAACTCGATCGTGCCGGCTGAGAAGTAACCGACGGCCTTGGCCGCTTGCACGGCGACCTCACCCATCTTTTCGATCAGAGCGGGCGTGCGCACAGGCGAGGGCGAGGGTGTTTCTTCGACCACTTTCTGATGGCGACGTTGCACTGAGCAGTCGCGCTCGAACAGGTGCACGACGTTGCCGTGTTTGTCTCCGAGCACCTGAATCTCGACGTGGCGCGGCTTGATGATCGCCTTTTCGAGGTAGACCGTCTCGTCACCAAAGGACGACTTGGCCTCGCCGCGCGCGCGATCAAAGGCGCTCTCGAGCTCGTCGGCTTTCATGACTAGGCGCATGCCTTTGCCACCGCCACCTGCTGAGGCTTTGAGCATCACCGGGTAGCCGACCTTTTCCGCGGCCTTGCGCAGCTCATCGATCGTGCCCGCATTGCTGCCAGGGACGACTGGGACGCCGGCTGCGACCATCTTTTCGCGCGCAGCGGTCTTGGAGCCCATCGCTTCCATCGCTTCGGCGCTCGGTCCGATAAACGTGATGCCGGCCTTTTCACAGGCACGCACGAACTTGGCGTTCTCGCTCAAGAAGCCGTAGCCGGGGTGCACGGCGTCGACGGCGGCCTGCTGACACACCTCGAGAATGCGCTCCATGACGAGGTAGCTTTGCGCGCTGGGCGCGGGGCCCACGGGATAAGCCTCGTCCGCTACGCGCACGTGCAGCGCATTGCGATCGGCTTCGCTGTAGATCGCGACGGTGCGGATGCCCATTTCGCGCAGCGTGCGGATCACCCGCACGGCGATCTCTCCACGGTTGGCGACGAGGACCTTCTTGAACATGCCTACTCCCTTACGCATCAGCAGCGGATGGAAAAACCCGAAGATGTGTAGGGGAGGGTAAAGGCCGGTGCAAGGGGAGGCGCTCAGCCCGCTGCTAACCCTCTCCTAGCGTTTCTCCCAGCTCCGCTGCTTCGGTGCGCGCTTTTTCGATCTCCTGGGGCGTCGCGTCGCGCACTTCGCGGACCGTCACATCCCAGATCAACGTGTAGCCGGCGAGCGGATGATTGGTGTCAACGACCACGAAATCGTCGTGCACCTCGACGATATGCATTGTGAACTCGTTGCCATCGTCATCCTCGGCGACAATCTCGTCTCCGAACTGGACGCCCTCGGGATTGGGTAGCTCTGCGCGTTCGACCTCGAAGATGCCCTCTTCGTCTGCAGCGCCGTAGCCCTCCTCAGGGGGCACGTTTACTTTGATTTTTTCTCCTGCCGAAAGGCCTTCGAGGCCTTTGTGCAAGCCGGGCAGAATCGGTGAATAGCCATGAATGTAGGTGAGCGGCCCCACCGCTTCGTCGCTCGACTGTTGAATGGTGTCGCCGTCTTCATCGGTGAGCACGTAGTCGATTACGACGTGTTTGCCGGCAGCAATCTTGGTCATTCTCCTAACTCTATCGCGTGTCTGACACTTGTCGAAACTCGAACACCAGCACGCGGTGCGTCACGATCCTGTTGACGAGGGCGAGCTGCAGCGCATTGCCCCCAATCCACGAGCGCCAAAGTTGCCCAGGAATGGGCAAATGGAAGGCATCGTGGGCGATGGCAACCGCGGCGGTGATCGCCAGATCGCGCGGACGACGTAGCTCCAAGTAGGCGGTAAGGTCGTCGCTGCGCAGGAAACGCAGGCCGAACTCGGCGGCGACCTCGATGGCGTGTTCTTCGGTGACGAGTGTGTTGGCAAGCCAACCGTACTTGAGGTCTGCGAGCCAGCGTCGATACTGCGGCGTTACAGTCTGCGCGCCACGAGTCGACAACAGATCGTCGCACACGATGAGCACCCCGCCCGGGCGCAGCCGTTTGGAAACCTGCTCGAAAAACAGCGCAGGGCTCGGTGAATGGACAAACGATTCGATCGCATAGGCAGCCTCGAACTGACCCAGGCTGTCAGGCATGTCCGTGTAGCTTTGCTCGATGCAGCGCAGGCGGTCTGTGAGGCCGGCCGCGGCAATGTGCACGCTGCCTCGTGCGGCCTGTACTGGGCTGAGCGTGACGCCGACGCCTTCGATGTCCAGCTGGGACGCGAGCCGAATCAGGCTTGCCCCCAAGCCGCAACCTAAGTCGAGCACGCGTGCTCGTTTGCCCGCGCTCACGCCCTGTGCGCTCATGCGCTGCGCTAGCTCCTGGGCGATCAGGTCATCGACGTACGCAAACGCTTGCGCGCGTGTGGTCACGCCGGGGCCCCAGACGGCGCGATGAATCGAGGTGCCTCCCTCCCCCAAGCGCTCAAAGCCAGGAGTATTTGCGTCGTAGTAGCGGCGTACCGCGTCGGTGGCGGAGGTGCTCATCGTGTATGCCTCGATGGTGGGATATCGCGATCGCGATCGCAATCGGGTTGATGATTGGGCGAAGTGAGCAGGCCGCGCGCCTAGGGCACGAACACGTTGCACTGGCGCCCAGGACCCCGGGGACTAGCTTGCGGGCGCCACCCTGCGCGAGGAGCCATGCCTATGACCATCGCTACCCCTAGTCGTTCGCCGCACCACGTATCGCACGCTTCATCGAACGACACGGTGCTGCCTAAACTAGAAGAACAAGCAGCGAACGCTAACGAGACCAAGTCTGACTGGCGCGACCGACTGACCGCCTTCTTAGTCAAGCATCGCTGGGCCACCGTGGTACCTGTCGTATTACCGCTGTCCAAGGCCTACGACCTGTATTGGACGGCGCGTCACATCCATTATCGGAACTACAACAACAGCGCCGAAAAACACGGCGACCGCGTGCGCCACGTGGTCAAGCAAATCAGCGAATGGAATGCCAAGGGGCGCCCCAACTTGCTGCACACATCGCGTAAGAGCTGGCAGAGCGTCGCCGTGCGCGCGATGGAATATAAGAAGAGCCCGGGCATCGAGCTCGATTTACACGACATTCTCGAGGTCGATCTGGAGCGCATGGTCGTGCGCGTCGAGCCGCGCGCCAACATGGGGCAGCTCACGCGTTGGCTTGTGCCCAAAGGTGTCACGATCCCGGTCGTGCCAGAGCTCGACGACCTTACGGTAGGCGGACTCATCCTTGGTTACGGCATCGAGTCTTCCTCGCACAAGTATGGCTTGTTTGCAGACACGGTGCGCTCGGCGGAGCTGGTGCTGGCGGACGGTCGTATCGTGCTTGCAAGCCCTGACGAAAATGCCGATCTGTTCTACGCATTGCCCTGGAGCTACGGTGCCCTCGGCATGTTGACGGCGGTCGAGCTGCCACTCGTGCGGTGTAAGCCCTATGTGCGACTTACTTACCAACAAGTCAATAGTCTTGACGAAGCGTGCTCCGTGTTCAGCGAGCTTGCAACGCGTAAAGATCCACCTGAGTTCCTCGATGCGTTGCTGTTCGACAAGGAGCATGGGGTGGTCGTATTTGGCGATTTTGCCGACCTGCCTCCCGGCGAGAAGCCCAACAACATCGGGCGCTTCTACAAACCGTGGTTCTACCTGCACATCAAGGCGATGATGGGGCGCGGTCAAGGAGTCGCCCAGGCCGTCGAGCACGTACCACTGCGCGACTATTATCACCGCTACACGCGCAGCCTGTATTGGCACGGCGAGCTGCTCGTGCCCTTTGGAAACCACCCCTTGTTCCGCTATCCATTGGGATGGTTGATGCCGCCTAAGGTGTCCGTCATGCGGCTGATGCAGACAGAACGCATCCGCAAGTTCAGGGACGAGCGTAACGTGGTGCAAGACGTGCTTATGCCCTTGCGCCATTTGCGGGCCGGCATCGAGATGTTCCACCGGGAGTTCGAGTGTTATCCCCTGTGGTTGTGTCCGCATAAGACGTTTCGCACCAATCCCCAGGGGATGATCAGTCCCTCGCAGCCGGAGCTGGACGAGGAAATGTTTGTGGACATAGGCGCCTGGCAGGTACCGGGCTTCGTCAAGCGCGGGCAGGCCTGGGATGGTCGACAGGCGGTGCGGGCCATGGAGAGCTGGCTACGCGCCCACCATGGTTATCAATGCATGTACGCCGTGACCGAGCAGACGCGCTCGCAGTTTTGGCAGATGTTTAACCGCACGCTCTACGATCAGGCACGGCAAAAGTATGGTGCCGACGGGGCCTTCATGGACGTGTTCGACAAGGTGAAGCGACCGGAACAAGCCTAATATGCGGCTGCCGCGTCTACTTGGGGGCGACCTGAGCTTTCGCGCTGCGTCCGTTGGGCAGGGCAGCGTGCAGCGCCAGGGTCTTGTGCGAACGCCACAGCCCGCGAAAGAAATGCCGTGCGTGGGAACCTAAGTTACGCGTGTTGTAGCCTCCCTCTTGCACTACCAGGGTGGGGAGGGCTAGCGCACCAATCGCGTGACCGTTGTGCTCAAAGTCCGTGGGCCCGAGCGACCAGGAGCCAGTCGGATCCCCTTTGGCCGTATCGAGCCCCAGGCAAATCACCAAGAAACGAGGCGAAAAATGGCGAATGGCAGCGAGCGCACGCTCGAGCGCCACGGCGTAGCCCTGACCATCTGTGCGCTCACCAAGGGTGATGTTAAGGTTTGCGCCTTTGCCTGCGCCTTCGCCTGATTCGCGCGGAAAACCCGAAAAGTAAGGATAGGCAAAGCGCGGATGACCGTGGATCGACACGGTCATGACGTCCGCGCGCGTGTAGAAGATGTCCTGCTGGCCGTTACCGTGGTGGTAATCGACATCGAGCATGGCGACTCGACCGTGTTTGGATAACAGCTGAGCGGCGATAGCGGCGCTATTGAGGTAACAAAAGCCGCCAAAAACGCGTTTTTCGGCGTGGTGCCCCGGCGGACGCACGAGCGCGTAAGCCACCCGGCGCCCTTCGAGCAAAGCAGCAGCGCCGGTCAACGTGCAATCCACGGCACGTCGCGCCGCGGGCCAAGCGTTTTGGTTGAGCGGAGTGAACGTGTCGATGCAGTAATAACCGGCCCGCACGGGCAGATCGCGGGGTGGCTTGGCTGCGTTGCGAATCGGAAAGACATAGGGGTAGACCGACTCGCCTACCGGCAGCGTGCTGCACATGCGTTTCAAGTAACGGACGAACTTGGCATCGTGCACGGCGGTGACGTGGGCATCTGGAAAATGCGTGGGCGCCACGGTTTGAAAGATGTCGAGCTTGTCTAGCTCGCGCTTGATCGCAGCGACTCGCACGGGCGCTTCGACGTAGCCGCGCTCCCGCACGTGGTGAATGTCGTGCTTGTCATTGATCACGAGCAGAAAGCGCGCGTCGTCGGGGATGCGCTCAGAAGGTGGCACCGCCGCTGCCGTTTTGACGTAGCGGGGCGGCCGAAGCTTGACTGGATCGTCCACGATCGAATCGACCACCGTCTGTACGTATGCCGGGGAGCAGAGCCAGCCGTACTTGCGCTCCAGGATGGCGCGTACGCAGGCGCGTGCCTCTTTCTTACGCAGGGGTTTGCCGGAGGCGAGATCGTCGAACACGAGCAGCGGCAGGTCTCGGTCTCCAGGGCTTATCGGCGTTTGGTAGGCCGTGCCCGAAAGAGGTCGCGCTCCATA
>JBBSJC010000056.1:0-23399 GCA_038257655.1 Polyangiales bacterium
CAGACGGTGGCCCAGTGCGTGTGCGCGCTCGACAGTACGTGCTGTCAGCTCGGTTGGTCCGAGACCTGTGTCAACCTTGCGAAGAACAACTGCGGACTCACCTGCGAGATCTGTCCCGCGAGCGCGGGTGGCGACGCCGATCAAGACGGTGTGTGCGGCACGCTGGACAATTGTCCCGTCGTTCCCAACGCCGCTCAAACGGACACGGACGGCGACGGCATCGGCGATGCTTGCGATGCGTGCGGGCTCGGTGATGACCGGATGGATCCGGATCGAGATGGTAAGGCGAGTGCCTGCGACAACTGCCCGAAAGCCTACAACCCGAGGCAAACCGACACGGATTCAGACGGTTTCGGCAACGCGTGCGACAACTGCGCAACTGCTGCCAACCCCGGACAAGAGGATGTGGATGGCGACCGCGTGGGCAACGCATGCGACAACTGCGTCAATGTGTCCAATGCGGACCAAAGTGACAGTGATGGCGACGGCCTTGGCGACGCGTGCGATGCCTGTAACGACGGCATTCAGTCACCGGACACCGACGGCGACGGCTTCCAGGACACCTGCGACGACGACGACGATAACGACGGCGTGGTCGATGTCGCCGACAATTGCCCGCTCATCGCGAACCTCGGTCAACTGGACAACGACAGTGATGGCGCAGGCGATGCCTGCGACGACGACGACGACAATGATGGTGTACCCGATGCCAGCGACAACTGTCCGCTGGTCGGAAATGCCGGTCAGGAAGACCTCGACAGCGATGGCCTAGGTGACGTTTGCGACAGCGATGCCGACGGCGATGGCGTGCCGGGTGCGAGTGACAGTGACGACCTGAATCCGATCGCCTGTCGCGATGACGATGGGGACACCTGCGACGACTGTGCGAGCGGTAGCTACAACCTTGCAACGGATGGCGCCGACTTTGACGGCGATGGCCTGTGCGACGCGGGAGATGTCGACGCTGACAACGACGGAGTGGTCGCCGGCAGCGATAGCGACGACCTGAACCCGAACGTATGCCGTGACGACGACGGCGACACTTGTGATGACTGTGCCAATGGCACCGTCAACGTTGCCAACGACGGCCCGGACCTCGACGGGGATGGCCTGTGCGACGCCGGCGATCCCGATGCGGACGGCGACGGAGTGCTGGCTGCCAACGACAGCAATGACCTGAACCCCACCGTGTGTCGCGACGACGACCTGGATGGCTGTGATGACTGCGCAAGCGGCAGCGTCAATCCGTCGCAAGACGGTCCGGATCTCGACGGCGATGGCCTGTGCGACGCCGGCGACAACGATCGCGATGGCGACGGCGTGCTCACCATCGACGACAGCGACGACCAGGATCCGTTCGTGTGCAGTGACGATGATCTTGACACCTGTGACGACTGCGCAAGCGGCACCTACAGTCTTGCCAACGATGGCCCTGATCTCGATGGAGACGGCATCTGCAACGCTGGCGACAACGACATCGACGGCGATGGCGTGCTCACCGGCAACGACAGCAATGATCTGAATCCCAACGTGTGCCGCGACGACGACGCAGATACCTGCGATGACTGCACGAATGGCTCCTACGACTCCGCGGACGATGGTCCGGACAACGATAGTGACGGTCTGTGCGATGCTGGGGACGACGACGCCGATGGCGATGGCGTACTGACGGTCGATGACAGTGACGACTTCAACCGCAACGTGTGCCGCGATGACGATGGCGACACCTGCGACGACTGCGTGAGCGGCTCCTATGCTCCGTTTGACGATGGCTTGGATACGGACAGCGACGGCTTGTGCGACGCAGGGGACGACGATGCCGATGGCGACGGCGTGCCGAGCGCGGACGACAGCAACGATCTGAACAGCACGGTGTGTCGCGATGACGACGCGGATAGCTGCGACGACTGCGCGACCGGGACTTACGATCCGTTCGACGATGGTCTTGATACCGACGGGGACGGCCTGTGCGACTTCGGCGATGACGATGTCGATGGAGACGGTGTGCAGACCGCCAGCGATAGCGACGATCTCAATCCGAACGTGTGCCGCGACGACGACGCCGATACCTGCGACGACTGCGCGTCCGGGACTTACAACCCAGCCAGCGATGGCCCTGACCTAGATGGCGACGGCATTTGCAATGCTGGCGACGACGACGCCGACGGTGACGGTGTACTCGTCGCGGATGATTCCGACGACCTGAATGTGTTCGTATGCCGCGACGACGACGCAGACACTTGCGACGACTGCGCGAGCGGCAGCTACAACTCGTTTGACGATGGTGTGGACGCTGACGCCGACGGCATCTGCGACGCCGGCGACGGCTGCCCGGCAGACAATAGTAAGATTGCGCCCGGTGCCTGCGGCTGCGGCGTGAGTGATCTCGACACCGATAGCGACGGCAGCGCGGACTGTGTAGACGCGTGTCCGTTCGACCCAGGAACGGCCGTAGGGCCGTGCGCTCTAGCGCCGGATCCGGACCACTTCTGGTTCGACGCGGCCGACCTAGGCACGATCACGGCGGACGGCAGCGACAACGTATCCGAGTGGATCGACAAGAGCCCGAACGGACTCTTCGCCTCGGTCGGTGCCAACACGGCTCCGGTGCTGGTGAACGGAGTGGCGCCGAGCGGGCTGCCCGCGATCCTGTTCGATGGCGCCAGCACACGGCTCGCGACAGGCAACCTGACCACCGTGCCGCAGATGACGCTCTTTGCCGTCATCCGGATGGACAACCCTCAGGATTGGGCCTCGTACGTAAACCAGGGCCACGACCAGTTCTTCTCGATGCGGCGCGGCCAGCAGGGCGGCGCAAATGGTCGCCTCAACTTCCACATTCGCAATAACAACGAGGGCCCGTCGATCCCGATCACCTATGGCGAGTGGCAGCTCGTGACGGCGGTCCAAGATGCGACCACCACGACCGTCTACGACAACAACGGACAAACCGAATCGGTCGCTCAGAGCCCGATCAACGCCGGCAGCGTGCCGCTCACGCTCGGCAATGCGCAGGCCGTCGCCCAATCCATGGGCGGATACATTGCCGAGATTCGGGCCTACGACAGCGCACTCGATGCGCTGACGCGCGCCCAGATCGAAGACGAGCTCACGCAGAAGTGGTTCGAGATCCCGCTGCTCCCGGCCGGGACGACCTGCGCCGACATCCTGATGAACGATCCGCAGGCCCCCAGCGGTGACTACCTGATCGATCCCGATGGCCAGGGCGGCAACGAGCCGTTTATGGCGAGCTGCGACATGGACACCGACGGCGGCGGCTGGACGCTGGTACTCAACTACGCGCACGCCGCCGGCACGTCACCTGCGGCCACGGTGCGCGCCACCGACCTTCCCATGCTGCTCCCCACCACGTTGGGTGACAACGAGAGCGAGATCCCGTTCGCGTGGGGTCACGCCAGCAACGCCATGTTCGCGAGTCTCGCTCCCACGCAGATCCGCTTCTACGGCGTCACCAGCGGACACCCGCGGGTCATGCACTTCTACACGGCAAGCCCGAGCTGCCTCGGCTACTTCTCCACCGGTAGCGGAGGCTGCACCATCCAGGGCAACTTCTCGCCGCTCGCGCTCCATAGCGCCAACTTACCCGCGAGCCAGGCCACGGGCGGCTCTGGCGAGGGCGACTTCGCGATGACGAATCAGCCGTTCTACACGAGTTTCAGCGCCCACTGGAACGCCGGCTACAGCGATCGCTGGGAGATAGACGACTTCGGGCCCGGCAACGGGAACGACACCATCCATCGCATCTGGGTGCGCTGAACGCATTGAGAGCTAGCGCCAAGGCCGTGCCGGCGCGCCCTCACCCCCACCCCTCATAGGCGGTAGCGGCTTTCCACCCAACGGCCTGCCCCATCTCTGTGAGCGTGAGCGTGGTCGATTCGAGCAACCGACAGGACCGTGGGACGATACAGAGCCAGAGGTGAAACGGTGCTCCACTATGAAAAGCTCGACGTCTACCAGGTCTCTATCCAGTTCGTCGCCACGGCAGTGGCGCTCAGCGAGCAGGTGCCAAGGGTCTATGGAGCGCTTGCAGATCAGCTGCGGTGCGCAGCATGGTCGATTCCACTCAATATTGCTGAGGGAGTCGGCAAGCCCAGTGTATCGGACCAAGCGCGATTTCACGCGATTGCGCGCGGTCGAAATGTTGACCAAGATGTGCAGGTAGGCGATGCGGACCGGAACGCTCACGTCGCTTGACTGCGACCGAGAGCTACTAACACGCATGCCCTCACCCCCACCCCTCTCCCACAATTTGTGGGAGAGGGGTGCTGAGTGTCTCGGCGCATCTGTCGGGCAGCACGCTAGATGCCGGAGAGTGATCGTATACGCGAGTATCGCCCCACGCCCACGAGATGTTGCGCGTTCTGCTCCCTCTCCCACTCGCGTGGGAGAGGGTAGGGTGAGGGCGCCGGGAAGCGCTAACTGATCGGCATTGGGGCCAGCGCAACACGGCGTAGCCATCGCAGTCCAAGGGGTCGAACTGCGGCTGCCGCGCCCGGCGCGCATACTTGCCGTTCAGCGCGGCTGCAGATCCGGATGGCGCCTTAGTACCACGACCTGCTGGGGCGTGAGCGATAAGCTTGCCACGGGGTTCACCTGCATAAGGTTCTCCTCACCAGCCTGCCTGTCGTCTGGAAACAGCACACCCTCATCGACGTGAAACAGCCCCAGGTGATGACCGAGCTCGTGCGCCGCGATAACTCCAAGCGCCGAGCCATCCGTGAACGAGAGCCCGCCTCCGAGGCAGCTTTCGGCAGCGACGTACGCGCCCGCGTAGGGCACCTGACATGCGCCCGGTAAATGGGGGCTGGTGCCAAGTGGTCTTCGTAAGCCCGTGATCGAGTCGCGTTCGAGGCAGGGGGCGAGCACCAACGGCACGCTGCCGGCTGCATCCTTGCCCAACGCGGCACGCGCGGATGTAAACAAGGCTTCGAGCTCGCTGCGCTCTTCGGGCTTCCATGCGGTCTTGGCGGGAGGCATCGGCACGATGGCTTCGCGCCAAGAGACCTCGATCAAAGCGGGAGCGAGCGCCGCTTCCACGCTCGCCCGCACTTTAGCAGTAAAGGCCACGCGCTCCGAGTCCGGCATGCTTACGAGACTCGGTGCCGCGACCACGAGCCCGACCGAAAGCGTAAGCTTTGCGTCGGCCGGCTGGGCGCTCTGCACGCGATAAAGCACGCGCACCCGCCTGGGTGCAGTGAGTGGAAATACGGCTGAAGGTCGCGACTGGGTAGCGCAGTCCCGTAAGGCTACGCGCAGCGAAAGTGCTGCGAAGGGCGAAGCGGGCAGCGCACTAGGTAAGATAAAAAATCCCTGGTCAGGATGCAGTCGAACTGGCTGAGAGCAGCTCCCGCAGGTGTCCTGTGGATCCTCGCTGCCTTGGCCGACCCACGTTACTGAGCCAACGCTGACCTCCTCGATGCCGTAGCAGGCGTCGGGTCCGCTTACACCGTCTGGCTCCAACGTAAGCACGAGCTGACTTGCGGGCTTTCCTAGTGGGAGCTGAATCAGTTGCGAGCGACCCTCGATATCCAGATCGAAGACACCGAGTGACTCGAGCTTGGCGTCGCAAACAGACGGGGTACCGGCGCCGCTCGCATCACGACCCGCGTCGGGCCCAGCATCCCCGCGCCCACCAGCGTCGGGCGATGACCCATCACCAGCTTCGGCCGCGTCACTCCCTTGACTCGCGTCGGAGCGCGCTGTGCCCGCGTCGCGACCGCTTCGGGGCGACGCTGCATCGAGGACATCCTCTGGTTTGTCGCTGCAGCCAGTGAGCGCTGCGCAGGCAAGCACGGCCGACCTACCAAAGCAAAGGGCTGCGGCGCCCAAGCGCTCGCAGCCCTTCATTTTTGATCTAGCCGTGGCCAAGATTTGAGCATCCTACCAGGGGTTGAGCCCCATGAGGATACTCAGGTGTTAGAACTGCAGTCGGAACAGCTGATTGTTGCCGCCGTGACAGTCCCACTGGTGCATCCCCGCGCCATTGCTTTGGGACACGCCGGAGACGTCCAGGCACTTTCCCGAGTGCACGAACTTGATGACGTAGGCGTCGCCCCTGGCCTCCAATCTCACCCTCTGATTGTTTCCCCCGTGCCAGGGATAAATCATTGCGACGGCGCCATTGCTATAGCTCGCGTTGGCGACGTCTATGGCCTTGTTGTGTTGCTGGCTCAGCATGTAGTATTGACCCCCGCCCAGGTCGACGAACCTGAAGCGCTGCCAAGCCTGTCCGTGGCAATCCCATTGGAAGGTGCCGCCCGAGTTGTTATAGGCGTCGATGCACTTGTTCGAATGCACCGCCTGAACCTTGTAGTAGGTCTCCGAGTTGATCACCGGCTGCGGAATGCTCAGACCGTTACGCGTCAGGTCGGCGCGATACACGGGCGAAGCCCACAGCAGCTGATTGTACGACCAGCCGCCCCAACTTGCGATCGTGTAGTCCCAGAACGTATTCCAACTGCTCCCGCAAGGGTAAGGCGGCGACCACCACTCGCGGCACCACGAGATCGAGAGGTTGTCGGCGAACAGGTATAGACGGCCCCTGAGGAAGGTCGACTTGAGCTGTATGTTGGCCCAGGCCGCGAGCTTGAGCGTGCCGTTTTGTGGCGCTTTGACACTGCCGTCGAAGCCCCAGTTGAGGGCTGCCTTGGCGGGTATATCGATTTCAGCGACCGTAATGTCACCCGCGGCGCCCGCGCGTGCGACCTGAACACTGATCGCAGCGTAGACATTGGCCTTGATGCTGCCGTAGGGCGTGAGCGTGATCGACGCTTCGCCGACGGCCTCAGAATTGGGGAAGTTGGTGATGAGCGCGCTACAATCAGGCGTATCGCAATCGCAGCTTTCATCCGCCAGCTCGCAGGGGTCACCGGGGCTCGAGAGCTCGCGCGCGACCACGTCCAAGTTGATCTTGAAGCCGAGTTGGCCAGTGGCCTTGAAGCCCACATCGACCCAAGCGACCTTCACGAAGATGCTCTTATGCTTGCCCCACTCCTTGGTGACGTTCCAGTCCCACTCCCTGTGGTACTCGGCTTCCTTACGCTCGCCGATAAACTGGACACCAAAGAATGACAGGCCGTAGTCATAGTAGCTGCCCACGACGATCGTCTTGGCTGCGGCCTGGGCCCAGACGCGAACGATGTCGAGGGTAAAGTCGAAGGTGCCGCTCCTCAGGTAGAGCTTGGCTTCGTTGTCGGTCGAGGCACCGTTTTGTAGCGACAACGCGTTGCGCGTATGCGCGTGCACGTTGAGGCTGACGTTGTCGTTGCCCAGCGAGTTGTCCCAGTCGTAGTTCGCCCCGTAGGCATCGGCAGCATCGCCCGCGCCAAACAGCTCGTCGCTCGTGAAGCCAGCCTTGGCAATCACGCTCGTGTCCGGATCATCCTCGAAGGGATTGACCGCTGCGTCGGGGTTTTCTGCATCGAACCGCGCTTCACGGGGTGCAACGCGGGTGACGCGAAGCGGACGCTCCACGCAGTTGTTGTCGATATCGTCGGAAGCCGGCAAGGTCGTGCCTTCGGCCGCCACCAAACACGCGACAACGTAGAAGTCCTTCTCGTCTCTGTAGCTGCCGTAGAGCATCTCATCGCGCGGATTCAGAGTCTGCGCACAGGCGGGAGTGCCCATCCGATAGCTGGTGGGGCGGCCATTGGGATCGTTGAAGCGACCGCAATCATTTTCGACGTACAGACCGTGGTTGTACTCGGTGGGCGCCTGAGGAATGGCGACGGTCTCCTCCAGGCCTGCTTGCTCTTGGCCGCCGACGGACTCGCCGTCTGCCTTGGCCTGCTCACCTTCTGCGTGCAGATAGACCGGCAGAAGCTTCTTACTCGTGACGAGGCTATCGAGACCGCCGAGACGAGCGATAGCTTTTGCAATCGAGCTGTCCAGGCTCACATCCTCCAGCGCGACGCTGGACGGTCTGAGGAAGTAGCGCACCGTATACGACTCGGTGCCACTCAGTGCGTTGTTGGCGATGTCTTCCACATCGACATTCAGCTTGAAGCCGTCTGGGGTCATGGTGCCCATCCCCATCAGCTCATCGGCACTCTCGACGGACGAATCATCAATGCCAAAGGCGGTCACCGTAGAGTCCACGTCGATGTCGCTCGCGCCGTAGGTGTAGTCCTTCGGATTGCCCTCGGGCAGCGGAGCGCCGTTGGCATCGAGACCGCGCACGATCGAACGGTTACAGACGTAGCCCGTCGGCAATCCCTGCGTCGTGGCCGAGCTGTCGAGCTCGGCTTGGCTTGCAAAACAACGGTTGAGCACAGCCACCGAGCTTTCGAGCCTGAGATCCGTGAGCTCGAAGTCGACGCCGGTACTGGCCTTCACGTTGATGTTCATCGCGCAGCTACCTGCTTCGCCGCTTGTACCACCGCGACACTGGGCGAGCGAAAGGCTTGCCGCCTCGAGCTTCGCGGGTACCGTGCCAGCAATCAGTGCGTCGGTCTGAGCGGCCACGGCCGCGAGCGCGGCCTTTTGCGCGTCGAGCCCGAAGATGATGCCCTTGGGCATCTCAGCGTTCGTGTCAAGGGTCTGGTCGGGATCGACGAGCACCACAGGGTTCAGCACGCGCTGCGTCACGGCCGTGCCGTCGCCCGCGTCCTCCGTGTTGGCCTTGAGGCAGTCCTCTTCCAAGAACATCCGTTGCGTGCCGATCGCCTCACCTTGGCCCGTGTGCTGGATGGCGATGCCGCCGAGCAGACAGAAGCCTTCACCGGAAGCTGCGGCGCCAACGCCGACTTCACCGAGTGCGATAATGAGCGGGACGTTTGCGGGGTCGCCTTCGTAGCGAATGCCTACCGTGACATCGATGGGATGGTGGGTACTGAGGGTCGGATCGGTGACAGCGCCGGTCAGAACCTTACCTCGCGTGCGCAGCGAAAGTTGCGTCACGGTGAAGCCACTGAGCGTCTGCTTCGGGCCCGGGTTGGCGACGCACACGCCTTCGATTTCAGTCGTGCCCGCGCCACAGGTCAACGCCATAACGGGATCAGGATCCGGCGTCGGATCGATGTCCCCCGTCCCGTTGTTTGTACCCCCGCCGTTGTCGCCTGCCGCATCAGCTATGCAAACGCCGTCTTTTTCGCTGGTTCCTGAACCGCACTTCACACCAACCGTGCCGTCGCTACTACTTTCTTCACCGCAGCCAATGGTCGCGAGCATCGCGGCCCATGCCAGCCACTTGTGGGCTCTGGTCATGCATTTCCCCCATCTTGTTGTTGAGCTGGCGAAGTCGTTTCGCCGCCCGCTGGGTGCGTCGAAACACTGCTGCCCCCGCAGCTGGTGTTCGCGTCCCCAAGCAATGGTAAGGCCCTGTCCAGGTCAGGTAGAAGAAAAAACGGACTATCGCTAGGCGTCGAGAATAAAAAGTCATCTATACTCAGAGCCGCTGTCGTGGGGGTTACGACAGCCTTACGAAAAGCGTGGTAGGGGGAGTCGCATGACGAAGGAAAGCGGCGCTGAAGTGCGTACGCAGAAGAGCACGAAGAAGTGGCTTGCTGCAGGCGGAGCCGTGGCACTGGTTGCGGGTGGATTCACCTTTGCCTTGTTGCGCGGCGATACGAATGAGCGGGGAGACTCGGCTGCTCGTAGGGCGTCTACTCCGCTTGCATGCACGTTCCAACAAGACGACCGGCGCAGCTACGACCTGGTGCTTTCCGCGTCGACCAAAATAGATTCGAAGCAACTGCTCCCCACCACCGGCGGGCAGAGGCCGCCACCGATTCAAGAACAACAAGTGGGCATGCGCGGAAAGCTGCACATGCAAGTTCTCGAGGCAAACAGTAAGGGCGGGACGCTGTCGTTTTCGCTCGAGCCCTCACCGAATGCGGTGAGCTCAGGACTTTCCGACGCGGAGCTCGCTCAGCTCAAGCAGCCCGTCGCCGTCAAGGTCGACGCGCTGTGCCGTTTCACTTCGGTAGGCTTCGCGCCCGATGTGGGTCCGGGCGCTCAGAATGAGATCCGCGGCATCTTGCAGTCGGCGCAGGTGGCGCTGGCGGCCGACCCGAGCGCGGGCGCCTGGCAACACTTGGAGCACGACCTCGCCGGTCGCTACGGCGCCAAATACGAGCGCGATGCGAACGACGCGCGCGCTATCCGTAAGGTGAAGTTTGCGTACTTGGAAGTCTTTCCTCCGATGACGAGCGGCGCAGTCGATTACAACAGCAAGCCCAAAAAGCTGACCGCGCGCATCCGCAGCAGCGACACGCGGGTGCACTGGAACGAGCACGGCGGCTGGCTCGACGATCTGGCTAGCACAGAGCAAGTGCTGTTCATGATGGGTAAGGACGTGTTCGCCCAAGTGTCTACCCAGCTCGTGCTCAAGCGGCTGCCCGAAGCGAGCATGAAAGATGGACCCGTGCTTGCGAGCCTTACCTGGGTGGGGCAGGAGCAACCGCCTGCGGCGCGGCCTGAAGATGAGCTGCAGGAGCCACCGGATGTCTATAAGACGATGACCATGGAGGAGGCGCTCGCCCAAGTGCTCTCCCACCTGCGTCAGAAGCCGCCAGACCACGCGCAGGCAGGATACGTGCTCGCGTTCTTGATGCGCGCGCAGCCGAAGATGATAGAGAAACTGATGGACGCGGTGCGCGGCGGGCAGATGCCCGAGCTCATGCATTCAACCTTCTTCTTTGCGCTCGAGCGCACTGGCACGCCTGAGTCGCGCGGCGCACTAGTGGCAGCGCTCGACGATGCTGTCTTACAGCCCGAGAACCGTATGCGTGCGGCGGCCGCCCTCGCGGACATCGCCAATCCCGACGAGGCGACCCTGGCCGCGCTTGACCGGATCGCCGCCATGGGTGGCAAGCTCGAAGATGAGAGCAACGAGCAGCGTTTTCAGAATGCGGCCACCTTCGCCATGGGCACGATCGAGCACAACATGCGCTTGAAGAAGCCAGAGCTCGCAGAACAGGCGCGCCACAAGATCCGCGATCGTCTAAAGAAGGCGGGCAAAGATCCCGTGGGCATCACGGCGGCCCTCGACGCGATTCACAACTCGGGAAATCCTGAGTTTCTCGACGACCTCAATCCCTACTTCAAGTCCGACACGCTGCTTGTGCGCAAGCATGCCTACGAGGCGATGCAGCGCATGCCGCCGGAAGCCACGGCTCCCCTGTTCGAGACCTTACTGAGTGGGGAGAACGAGGCGCAGCAGCGCGCACTGCTCGCTGTCACGTATGCAGATCAGGCGCGCTCAGCGCAGGTGCCTCCGCCCCAGAGCGTGTGGGGGCCGGCTGCGACTCGCCTGTCCGACGAGAGCAACTCCATCGTGCGCGCAAGCTATGTCCATTTGATCGGCGCAGCAGCCGAATCCTCGCCCGATGCGGTCGCCGCCCTTGCCGATCAGTACCGACGCGAGAGCGACCCTCGCATGCTGAAGGCGATCGGACGCTACGTCCCCGCAGACAAGCTACCTAAGTAGTCACGTTAGTCCACGCGCGTCCCGACCCATTGCCGGGCCAAATAGTCGGGCCAAAATCGCCGGGCCAAGGACGCGCGCTGCTCAGACGGACGCGATGATCGCGTTGAGGGTCGCGCTGGGACGCATCGCCTTTTCGACGAGCTCGCGCGAGGGGTGATAGTAGCCACCGATGTCGACCGGTTTACCCTGGGCACCGATTAGCTCGCCCACGATCTTAGTCTCGTTGTCGCTGAGCGCCTTGGCGACGGGCGTGAAGCGTGCCTTGAGAGCGGCGTCGTCGCTTTGTGCGGCGAGTGCCTCGGCCCAGTACAGCGCCAGATAGAAGTGACTGCCGCGGTTGTCGATCTCGCCGACCTTACGGGCGGGCGACTTGTTGTTCATCAGGAACTTGGCGTTGGCCTCGTCGAGCGTCGCTGCGAGCACGCGCGCCTGGGGCAGCTTGTAGCGCTCGGCCAGGTGCTCAAACGAGGCCTGCAGTGCGAGGAACTCACCCAGCGAATCCCAGCGCAGGTAGCCCTCCTTCACGAGCTGCTGCACGTGCTTGGGCGCCGAGCCGCCCGCGCCGGTCTCGAACAGACCACCACCGGCCATCAGCGGCACGATCGACAACATCTTGGCGCTGGTGCCAAGCTCGAGAATCGGGAACAGGTCAGTAAGGTAGTCGCGCAGCACGTTGCCGGTGACCGAGATCGTGTCCTTGCCGGCCTTGAGGCGTTCCAGGGTGAAGCGCGTGGCCTTCTCCGGCGCCATGATCTGAATGTCGAGGCCCTTGGTGTCATGGTCCTTGAGGTAGGTGTGCACCTTCTTGATGATCTCGGCATCGTGAGCGCGCTGCTCGTCGAGCCAGAAGATGGCGGGCGCCCCCGAAGCACGCGCGCGGGTGACAGCGAGCTTGACCCAATCCTGGATTGCGGGGTCCTTGGCTGTGCAGGCGCGCCAGATGTCGCCCGCCTCCACTGCGTGCTCGAGCAGAGCCTTGCCGCTTTCGTCGACGACGCGCACGGTGCCATCGGCCGGGATCTCGAAGGTCTTGTCGTGGGAGCCGTATTCCTCGGCTTTTTGTGCCATCAGGCCGACGTTTGGCACGCTGCCCATGGTGCGCGGATCAAAGGCGCCGTGCTCTTTGCAGAACGCGAGCACCTCCTGGTACAGGCCTGCGTAGGAGCTGTCGGGGATGACGGCCTTGGCGTCCTCGAGCTTGTCGTCCTTGTTCCACATCTTGCCCGAGTCGCGGATCATCGCGGGCATCGAGGCGTCGACGATTACGTCGCTCGGCACGTGCAGGTTGGTGATGCCCTTGCGCGAGTCGACCATGGCGACCGCAGGACCCTGGTCGTACACGGCCTGTAGGTCGGCTTCGATCACCTTACGCTCTGCCTCGGGCAGCCTTGCGATCTTGGCGACCACATCGCCAAAGCCGTTGTTCGGGTCGACCCCGAGCTTCTCGAAGGTGGCTTCGTGCTTGGTGAACAGGTCCTTGAAGTACACGCGCACGGCGTGACCGAAGATGATTGGATCGGACACCTTCATCATCGTCGCCTTCATGTGCAGCGAGAACAGCACGCCCTTTTTGCGCGCGTCCTCCAGCTCGCGCTCGAGGAATGCGAGCAGCGCCTTCTTGTTCATCACCGTCGCGTCGAGCACCTCGGCGGCGCTCAGCTTGACGCTGTCCTTGAGCACGGTGACCTTACCATCCTTAGCGACGAGCTCGATGCGCGCTGTGGTCGCGGCGGGTAGGGTGACTGACTTCTCGTTGGACTTGAAGTCGCCCGCGCCCATCGTCGCCACGTGGGACTTTGAGTCGCTGGACCAGGCGCCCATCTTGTGCGGGTTTTTGCGCGCGTATTCCTTGACGGCCTTGGGTGCGCGGCGATCGGAGTTACCCTCGCGCAGCACGGGGTTTACGGCGCTGCCCTTCACACGGTCGTAGCGGGCGCGGATCTCCTTTTCCTCCGCGGTCTTGGGCTCGTCGGGGCAGTCAGGAAGGGCATAACCCTGCTTTTGCAGCTCGCTAATGGCGGCTTTGAGCTGGGGCACCGAGGCGCTCACGTTGGGCAGCTTGATGATGTTGGCCTCGGGCCGTTTGGCGAGCTCGCCGAGCTCGGACAGGTGATCGCCGATGCGCTGCTCGGGCTTCAGGTGCTCGGGGAAGACGCCGATGATGCGGCCGGACAGTGAGATGTCACGGGTCTCGACGTTCACGCCCGCGGGTGCGGCAAATGCCTGGATGATCGGCAAGAGCGAGTAAGTCGCGAGCGCGGGAGCTTCGTCGGTTTCGGTGTAAATGATCGTGGGTTTGTCGGTCATCGTGGGCCATCTCCGTGAGAAGCGAGGATCTAGATCATCGGCTCGCTGAACGGTGGGCCAGTGAGCCGAACCTTGCGCTGCCGAAGGCGCGGCGCCGCACGACAAAGGACGTGAACACGACCCGATCGTGCATGAGGCGTGCGCACTGTGGCACGCGAGGCCGCTTTGCGCAGGGTTCCCTGTGAGCGGTCCTGGAGCCGGCCGAGGCGCCAGCAGCAGGCACCCGCGCGAATGGCTCAACCTGGGATGCGCGGCAGCACGGCGAAGCGCGATGGCCACGTGCGGCCGTTCTGCCCATAGTGGCGCTGCGGGCGCTGAAGCCGGCAAGAGGAGAGGTTACCGAGTGCAGAGACCACGCCTGGGTGTCGTCGCATACTGGAAGGGCTACGACCGTAAGATCTACCTCAAGGCTGCAAAGCTCGCGGACGAGCTCGGCTACGAGTCGTTTTGGGTGCCTGAGGCCTGGGGCTATGACGTGTTCCCGTTGCTCGCCGAAATGGCGCGTGAGACGAAGCGCATTAAGCTCGGCACGGCGATCGTCAACGTCTACAGCCGCTCGCCGGGACTTATCGCCATGAGCTCGGCGACCCTAGACGAAATCAGCGACGGCCGTTTCATGCTGGGGATAGGCACCAGCGCCCCCCGCGTGATCGAGGGCTTTCACGGTGTGCCCTACGACAAGCCCTTGAGTCGCACGCGCGATGTGCTCCGCGTCGTGCGCGGCCTGTTGGACGGTGAATCACTCGACAAGGTGGGCGCAGAGATGGCGCGTTATCGCCCCTTCAAGCTTGCGACCAAGGCCGGACAACATCGCGTGCCCATCTACGTGGCAGCGCTCAAGCAGAAGTCGATCGAAAGCGTCGGCGAGCTTGCGGACGGCTGGATGCCCGCGTTCTGGCCTTACCAAGAGCTGTCACGCGGCCTGACTTGGCTTCACAATGGTGCAACGCGTGCCGGCAGAAACCCCGCCGATTTAGAAGTCGCGCTCGTCACGGCGGCCATTCCCATCGGCAAGAAGCGCGCGATGGGCATGGCGAAGGAGATCATCTCCTTTTACGTAGGCGGCATGGGCGAGTTCTATCGTGAGCTGCTCAGCGAATCCGGTTTTGCCGACGACTGCGATCGCATTGCGCAACTCTACCAAAATCAGGAGACGCGCTCCCAGGCAAAGCATGCCGTTCCTGATGCTCTCGTCGAAGCGATGACGGCATCCGGTGATCCCCTCTCGTGTCGCGAGAAACTGCGCGAGCTGTCTTCGGTGGGCGTCACCCAGCCCTTGCTCGGCTTGCCCGCCGCGGCGTCCTGGCCCGCGATTGCGGCCTATCTGTACTCGATGGCACCTGGTCGCACGCCGAGCTTACTGCAGCTCATGACCACCGGCGCGGTGCGTGTCGCCACTCAGATCGAAGGCACGTAGCGCCAGGTGAAGCTTGGGATAAAAAGCTACACAGCGCGTGATGAAATACGTGGCTGTCAGACGTGCAGAGGGTTGCGCGGGGGGGTTGCGTTCCTTAGGGTCAAAAGATGCGAACTCTCGAAGCCTTCAGCTCGCTGGTGCTGACAGCACTGACGGTAAGCCCGCTCTCGGTCGCTCACGCCACGTATTCCATCGTTGCGGCGGATGCGCGCACCATGCAAGTCGGCGGAGCGGGCGCGTCCTGCGTTTATCCGAACCAAGTGTCTGTCATTTACGGTGTATCGCCCGGGAAAGGGGCGGTGCATGCTCAGGCGCTGTCCAATGCGGCGGGCCGCGACCGTGCCGTTCAGCTGCTCGCCACAGGCACGAGTCCCGCGGAGATCGTGACCACGATCACCAGCGCGAGCTTCGACAGGATGGCAGCGCGACGGCAGTACGGGGTAGTAGACTTGATGGGTCGTAGCGCAGGTTATACGGGCACTCAGAACTTAGCCGTCGCCAACGATCGGCAAGGGACCGTGGACGACTACGTTTACTCCATACAGGGTAATATCCTCACGGGCGAAGCGGTGCTGGAGCAAGCGGCCGACTCCTTCGAAGCGAGCGGCTGCGATCTCGCAGAGCGGCTGATGTTAGCCCTGGAAGCAGGGCCTAAGGGAGAACAAGGTGATAGTCGCTGTGTCGATGCGAACGGCATCGGCTCCAACAGCGCGTTCATCCAAGTAGACCTCGCGGGCATGCCCGCAGGCAGCTACTTGAAGCTGAGCGCAGGATCGGGAAGGGGTGTTGATCCACTGCCCGCCTTGCGCGCCGCATTCGATGTCTGGCGAAGCTCACATCAATGCATGCCGCGCGGGACAGTCGACGCAGGCACGGGCCCAGGCGATGCGGATGGCGGCGATGCAGGCGCGAGCCCGCGTGATGCAGGCTCGCGAGCCGATGACGCGAGCGTGGGCGCGGTCGACGCGGGCGGCTTTGATGGTTCGACGATCCCTGAGCCTGAGACAGTGCCCGTGAACGCAGACCCAGGCGCCGACCCGGGCGACCGCTCAGAAGGCGGCTGTAGTGCCGCCAGGCACGGCCAAGCGGCGCTTCCCTGGTGGCTTGGGGGGCTTGGGGTGGCAGTCGCCGCACGAAGAAGGCGTGGCCGTCGGAAACGATAGCTTGAGCCGGTCCATGGTCGCCGGACCCATCCGAAGTCGTCGTCTGCAGCGGTGCGGCGGCTGCGGCCTCAATGAGCCCCTCTGTGTCTGCACGCTCATGCCGCGGCTTTCGCCAAAGACGCGCATCCTGCTGGTCGCGCACCGAACCGAGCTCGTGAAACCTACCAATACAGCGAAGCTCGTGGTGCGCATGCTGGAGGGAACATCGCTGCGTGCGCGTGGTGAGCTGGGCGAGGCCGAACCGGAGGCGCTCGCGGAGGGCAGCTTTTTGCTCTTTCCGAGTCCCGGTGCCATCTCGTTGTCTGCTGCGATAGCGGCCGGTCTTACCCACTTGGTGGTGCCCGACGGGACCTGGACGCAGGCGAAGCGCATCGCCCGTCGCGATCCCGCCTGTCGCGCTTTGACGCACGTGCGTCTCGAAACGCCTGCGCCCAGTGCTTACCGTTTGCGCCGTAACCTACGCGAGGATGGTCTGTGCACGCTCGAGGCGATTGCGGAGGCGCTGCGCGCGCTGGAAGGCGATGTGATTGCGGACGCCATGCTCGACGTGTTTCATATCTGGGTCGCGCGTGCGGAGCGTTTGCGCGCGGGCGATCACGACAGACTGTAAAGCGAGACAATTTAGCGCTCGTTTGGGGCAAGGCTTCGCGCTCGCTTGTGGTAGCGCATGGGGAGCCGTACGTTTGACTGAGTGATCCCCTATCGCGACGAAAACGAAACGGTCCGCACCCCAGTCGTGACCCTGGCTTTGATCGCCGCCAATGCAGCCGCATGGTTTCTCGTGCAGGGCGCGGGCGCCGGCCAGGCACTCGCAGCATCCGTGTGCAACTACGGACTTATCGCAGGCGAGCTCACGCAGCAGGCGCGACCCGGCTCGGGCTTCCCCATCGGCGACGGTCTCGCATGCTTGGTCGATCCTGGCCGCGCGCCCGAGCACGTATTCACCTCCATGTTCTTGCATGGCAGCTGGATGCACATCATCGGCAACATGTGGTTTCTCTGGCTGTTCGGGAACAACGTCGAGGACTCGATGGGCCGCGGGCGTTTTCTCGTGTTCTACCTGCTCAGCGGGGTGGCCGGGGCCCTGGCGCAGGTGTTCACGCAGCCAGACTCGATCGTACCGATGGTCGGCGCTTCCGGAGCGATCAGCGGCGTGATGGGCGCGTACATCATTCTTTACCCGCGGGTGCGTGTGTTCACGCTCGTGCCACTCGGATTCTTCATCACGTCGTTCGCACTGCCCGCGTGGGTGATGCTCGGCTACTGGATGGTGCTGCAGGTCGTGGGCGGCCTCGGCGGCGCAGAGACGGGTGTTGCATTCTGGGCGCACGGAGGCGGCTTCGTGGCAGGCGCGGTGCTGGTCAAGCTGTTCGCACGCAGCGAATACATCCGCGAGCACAAGGCGAGGCACTGGCGACCGCGTCACGTCGGTACCCGCCGCTCGCAGTGGCGCTGAGTCCGCGACCGAACAGAACCGATCAGAACGTGACGCCTACGCGCGCGCTAACCCATACACGCACACCCGAGGCGTAGCGCGCGTCGCGATCGACAGACCTTCGCCCACCACGTTCGAACTGCCGAGCGCGAGGTACTCTACCCGCGCTGCCACGCCGAGCACGAGTCCTGTGGCATCACGCGCTAGCTCCCAGGTGGTGCCATCCGCGGGAAGCTTACTGACACTTTCCCTGTTGGACGGTGCAGTTAATGCATGTGGCTTGTGCGCAGTAGAAGGCGTCGTCTTGGGAGAACGCCGCCACCTGAGTGTTAGCGCAAGTGCCGGCGACGTGGCTGTACTGAGCGTAATCGTAGGAAGCCTGGCTTCCTGACGTCACATAGGTCACTCGCGGCTCGAGCGCCTGCGCGCAGCCCACTGCCTCGGACGCAGAGTTGGCGAACATCGCAACAGCACCCAGTGCGCAACCGTTTGCGTCGCGCACGCCCAATGCGAAATTTTGGGCGCTTGAGGTCGCGGCGGCGCCGGAGCAGGTCTTAGGAGCACTAGGCGCTGGGTCCCTGTTAACAATCTTCGGTTCGCGGCATACATCAGAGCCCCATTCGACCGAGTTGTTAAATCCGTTCCCGCGGCAGACGTGTGCCGGATCGGTGCACTTAGTCGTGTAGATCGGGTTGGTGCAGCAGGATTCCTTAAAGCCGCCGCAGCCCTCGTGTGGCTCAGGTACGCGCCGCACCGGCACGCGGCAGGTGCCATGCCAAGCTTCGCCTCCCGGATCGCAGGCTGCGCGCGTGATGCACACGGGCTGCCCTAGAGCGCCGCAGGTCCGGCATAGGTTGTTGTGAAGCTCCATCGAGCCTTCGCAGCCACGCGCATCGGCGCCGCAGCTGCGCAGTCCTTCTTTGCCGCAGGGCTGGCAAAAGCCCGTGTATGCCGCGAAGCCTGGGTCGCAGCCCTTGCCCGGACATGCCACTTCGCCGCTACCGCCGCAGGATACGCACACGGTGCCGTCTTGAACCGTGCCCGGTGCGCAAGAGATCGTGTTGAGCTCGCAGTCTGGAAGCCACTTCTTGAGCTCGGTATCAAACTCCTCGACCCGGTGATAGCCGGGCCCGCAAAAGCTCTCGGGACGTTGGCCGGGCTTGGCGGGCGTCTGCTGCGCGCCACTCATCTTCCAGGAAAGGCTGGGCGAGGCACTCCCGACTTGCTGCAGGACCGTGGTGCGCTTCATGAACCACAGACTGACTTGGCCGGTAGCGGTATTGCGCCAAGCGAGGTCTGTTTGGCCGTCGCTGTTATAATCTCCGGCCGAACGCATTTGCCAGTTAAGGTCACTCACCCAGGGCAGCGCATAGGAGCCGGTGTAGCGATTGCCGTCCATGCGCCAGATGACGTTCTCACCCTGTTTGCTTCCTGGACGTAGGTAACGCCAAGCGATGTCGGGATCTCCGTCACGGTCGAAGTCTCCGATCCCACCTACTTGCCAATCCTTGTCGGGGACCTTGGTATCGAGGTCCATGGTCGACTCGATGCGCGTCCCGTTCATCAGCCACACGTGCATCAGCCCATCGCTGTTGCGGCGCCATAGGATGTCGTCTCGACCATCCTTATTGAAATCGCTCACCCCTTGCATTTCCCATTCGGCAGCAGACACCCAATGGTCGCCGTTGTAGCCGAGGTAGGTCGTGCCGTTCATGAACCAGATCGAGATCTGTCCCGTTGCCACGTTGCGCCAAACCAGATCGGCTTGTCTATCGTGATTGAAATCACCGCTGCCGATCAGCTGCCAGTTCTTGTCGTCGACCCGCGGCAGCGCAACCGAGGAGAACGCCGCGCCACGCATCAGCCACATGCTCGTCTCACCGTTGTCGTCGTGCCACGCGATGTCGGCGTGACCGTCAGCATTGAAGTCGTGATCCTTACGGATGACCACGGGCAGAGGCCTCTGCGGGCCGATTTCGATACGGTTTTGGACCCCAATGTTGATCTGGACCGGCAGGTTGCCAAGCCCCGGAGCAAGCTCGAGCGCGGCCTCCGAGTAGCCGACTTCTTCTTCGCTGTCGTCTAGCGAAGATGGGTCGATATCAGCGCACGCGGGCGACAGGATCAGAGCCAAAGCGGACAATGCTCGCTTGGTAAAGGCGTGTTTTTTCATGGGAGTCTTCATCGCTGGGGGTTCCTCTTGCGTCAGCGCGTAAGTGCCATCACCTACCGTTCGCGTGGGAGAGAGTCGGCCTCGGCAGCGATGTGAAGCCAAAGTGCGAGCCCGAGGAGCGGACTTGGGACGCGCTCGAAACTACCATCATGCAAGACCTGGGTGACGTCGAAGCGCGGGCGGGCACGGCAGGAGCGCAAGCGGCCCGGGCGCTCGCGTCGCGTGTGCACAGCGTCGCCCGGCCGTTCGCCGACCCTGATAACCTCTGGCGTTCCACGTGGAGCGAGACCGTCCGGTCGTCGACCTTAGAAGCGGTACGTTGAGCCACAGCCAGCACTCGCCGGACAGGGTTCAACGTCCATTAAGCGCGGAAGTTGTGATAGAGGCGCAGTGCGTTGCGCAAAGCCATCGTCACGGTCATAGGGCCGACGCGTGGCACGAACACGGATGCCTTCTCGACCACGTCGTCGGCGAAGTTCTTCAGCGTAGAGAAGTTGATGCATGTGGCGCCGGGCTTGATCTCGCTTCCCTTCACGAGCTCAAAAGCTCGGCTGGGCACGCCAGTGATCACGATGTCCGCCTCCGCCAAGGCGCGTGCGCGATCCGCCTTCGGCTGACGCACTTGGTGCGTGCGCTCCTCGGGCGTGAACTGCAACGCACCCTCGATGTCGAATGACACGACGTCCGCACCGTCGTTGGCCATCATCGCAGCGAGCGGATATCCGACGACCTCACTACGATTGAAGATGCAGGCCTTGAGCCCCGTGAGTGACCCCCCGGCGGCCTTTACTCCGGGCCGGCTATCGTCGAGCAGCTTACGGATTGCAAGCGGCGTGCAGGGCAGGATCGCGCGCTTTGTGTGCGCCGCATCGATGAACCTGCGGTTTTCGTACAGGCAGTGTGCCCAGAACGAATGCAACCCCTCGACGTCCTTGCGTGGATCGACGAGCTCGCGCAACCAACGGTCGGCTTCGTGGCCGCTCACGGGGTAGTAAATCAGCATGCCGTGCACGTGCTCTTCTGCGCCGGCGGCACGGACTTCCTGCTCCATTTCGGCTGGCTTGCGGACCCTCAGGTCGAACTTGACGCCGACATCTTCGCAGCCGCGGCGCGTGTATTCGGCATAGGTTGCCGAGGGGCCGTGTCCTTCGACTAAAAAGCCCACCAACGTGAGCGGCTCGCTCAGCTTCGCGACGGCGGTGCGCAGCTCACCGCGAATGGCGCTGGCGAGCGTAGTAGGATCGAGGACGCGCGCGGTCATGGTGGCTAGATAGCGCCGCTCGCGTCCGAACGCGAGGGCGCATCTTCACCGCGCCTAGTTCTCGGCCCGGAGCTATCAGCAGGAGCGGAACTGCGACCAATAGGCTTTTACAAGTCAGGGTCGTAGCGGACGTCCCGGCAAGCTTGGGCCGCTCGGTAGCGTCGCTGTTCGCCCGAGACGTTCCACGTTCTGGCTTCGAGATGTCGCAGAGTAGGCGCGCGACTGTGACATAGCCATGACCTAATGACTCGCTGCGTCTAGAGCGCCGTTCGGTCCTCTAGGCAGAAGAGGTCGTTTGCATGTTGTACGAGCTCGAAGGGGTTCGTAGCCGGCTTGGCCGCACATATCAGGCTTCCGATATCACGATGATCGTGGCCGTGCGCTTGCACGAGCAAAATCCCTGGATTGTAGAGCGCATCACCTCGCTCGGTGACTACTACACGCCTCCGCCCGCCATTCTGGTCGTCGATTTCGGCTCCGAAGCTGGCTATCGAGAGCAGGTCGCCGCCGCCTGTCGTCAGGCGCAAGTCGAGCTTCTACGCGTCGAAGATGCCGGCCTGTTTAGTCTGTCGAAGGCCCGCAATTGCGGTGCAATCCATAGCCGGACCTCGTGGGTACATCAATGGAGTATGGCCCAACTCGGGCGCGATCTTAGGCGCCTGTGCAGAGCTCAGTCGACATTATGATCTACCCCTTAGTGGCCACGGGCCTCGGGCTCGAGCCGCTGCCGGCAGACGTGATCGGGGATGCGCGTGTGCTCGACCAAGCCGTGGCGCAGTTCGACTGCTTCGAATGTCGCGATCAGGCCAGCCTCAGCGCGCTGCGCCAAGCGGGGATCGAGGCTGCTCGGGCGCGCGTGGGACTCGACGACTCCTACCTACTCAAAGTCAGTCTCAATTCGAGCGCGGGTCCGCGTACGTTACATATCTCGACGTTTGACAAACACATGCCGCACTTCATCGGCGAGCATGGTTTGCGTCGACTCAGGGACTTAGCGAGCGGCTACGAGCGCTGCGCCTTCTGGGTGTGTAGTCCGTCTGATGAGCCGCTGGTTGCACCGCTCAGAGCGGCGCTACCTGACTTGCAGGTTTACGATCTGTCGCAACTTCTGTTCGGTCCTCCGGTATTGCGCGCGGGCGACGGTCTGGTGACGTCACGCTTCCATCCGCATCTGCTCGCAGCCCGTGCCGGGTTGAACGGCTATTACTTTGCTGCGTCGGCGTTTTACCGGGCTAAACACCATGGTGTGCTGAAGCTGGGGTCGCCGTTTCAAGAGCTGCACGAGCCGGGCCCGCGCACTCGTCCCTCGCCACAACCTAGTATGATCGCAGCTACAGACGGAAGTCATAGGCTCGCAAAACAGAGGGTCGCCCAGGGCGTGTTCAGACTTGCGTCCCTGCCGCACAAGCAGCGCCACCGCGATCGATTGCGCCGGGCCGCAGAACAACTCCGCGGTGCACCGCTGCAAACACTGCGCTCGCTCGCTCGCGGCCTCTTCTAAGGAATTACGCCTTACTGGCCCGTAAGCTCGCGGACAGCATGATGTCGCTGATGTGGTCGGAGCCGATGCGCAGCGGCAGGGCCATGGAGTTAAAGTAACGCTCCACGGCGCAGGTCCACACGATGTCCACCTGTTCGCGCTCGCTAAAGTGCAGCGCCAGGCGCACCCAGACCGCATCGGGGATGTGCAGCGAGCCATGGAGCGCGGTCGCGTACGCTAGCGCCGCCTTCTCACGGGCAGTGAAGCTGCTTGACGTCTCGAACTCACTCAAATCGCGAAAGCGCTGGTGCCCGATTTTGGCGCGCAGGGCCTCAGCCAGGTACAGGTCCGCGCAGAACGTGCAGCCGTTTTCGGTCGAGAGTTTGATCTGCAGCAAGAGCCGCAGTCCGTTGTCGATGTGAACCACTTTCTCGAGGCCGATCGTGATCAGTAGCGACACCAGCGCCAGAAACGGCGAGCGGGCGTAGATCACGCGAAAGGCCGTGGGGGTCACCCCGTAGCGCTTGCGAGTGGCCCAATAGATGAGCCGCAAAAACAGCCCCCGTGGGCGCTCCAGCGGGGCGAGGGGAAGGGTGCCGTGTTCAGAGGTCTGGGCCTGTGCTGGACTGGTCATGGTTAGCTCCTAATGCCCGCCGTGTGTTCAGGCTTGAGCTACACGCGCCCAGCCGGCCCTAAGGTTACAAGGTCCGGACG
>JBBSJC010000057.1:0-22636 GCA_038257655.1 Polyangiales bacterium
CTTGCGGGCGATAGCGCCGCATGTCCCGCGATCGAGATCGATGCAGACTTCAGCGAAAATCCCGCGCTTGCGGCGCAGCCCGTCTCGAACGACTGCCGTAAGTTCCTGCACCCGATGTCGCAACCTCTGTCGTATGTCGCAGGTGACCGTAAGAAGCTGAAAGCGCGCGTAGAGGCCTTTGGCGCTGTGGAGATTGCGTGCGTGGGCTACCGCGAGTGGCCCTACAAATGGGAAAGTCTTCTGCAGGCCAAGATCGAGCTCTTGTAAGATTCTGACGCTCGATATCAAGGCAAGGCTCCGGGGCCATGAAGCCGAGGGACGCACCCATTAAAGACCACTACTGTCCTGAGCCCTGAGCTCACCTTGCCCGTTCCACCTTCGCCCCGGGAGACGACAAGAGTTAGTAAGGAAGACCAGTAAGTAGTCATGCACTCAAGTAGACTGCTCCACGAGCCTTGGGGTGAAGGGGCGTGCATTTAAGCTGAGGTGGCCAAAGACTTGCTCTGGCGCTGCCCTAGGTTTATGCATTTACCCTCCCCGACCTCCGCGCTCTGGCGCAATCTCCGCACACTCCTGACGCGCTTCGGATACAGCGCTGAGGTAGAACCGTCACATGGCTCGTCACATCGTTCGAACGAGTGCTCGTCCGGAGTGTTGCCTGCGCTGACACTGGCCACGTTGGCTGCATTTCTCGACGCCCTATCGCAGCTGTTCTTGTACCTGCGGCCGACGCCGGTGGGCACGCCTTATACGCTGGACCCGGCGCATTACGTGTTTCACGCGATCTATTACGGCACTTGGGCGCATGCGCTGCTCGCGTTGCCTTTTGTGCTGTGGGCCGTTGCGCGCGCGCGGCGTGGCGCTGGAAACACACCCCACGCCTTCGTACTGCAGCTCGCAATCACCACGCTGCTGCTGTGCATTGGCACGCTCGATCGCGAGTTTCAGCGCTTTCTCGGCATGCACCTGAGCGCCGGCTGGCTGCTTACTTACGGCGCCGTCACCCGCACGCCTGACGTTATCTGGGACGCCCTGCGCAGCGACCGCGGGGGCGCCTGGTCGAGCTGTGTGGGCTTGGCGGTCAGCTTTGCTTATGCGCCCGTGGCTTTCTTAGTTGCCTCCTCGCTGAAGCATAAAAGTAAGGACGTGCGACGCTACGCGTCTCCTAAGCTCTTGCTGACCGCAAGTGTGCTGTTGCTCGTCTGGCCGACCGTGCTGTGGAACTTCATTCCCGGAGGCGGGTTCCGCCAGGCCAAGGTGCGACCCGCGTTGTTGCTCGTCCTGCGTGAGGCACTGCGCAAACCGCACCCCCTACCGAGCGCACAGGCGCTGGCCCACGCTACCCGCATTTACCAGGAAGATTGGTTGAAAGCCGAGGCCGGTGGGCGCTGGGAATTTGCTGACCCGGAATACCCCTTGCGCCGGCGCGCCGTGTCAGCCGCGCCTGAGCCTTTGCAGCGGCCGCCCAACGTCATCTTGCTGCAGCTCGAGACGTTTCGGGCCAAAGACATGAAGAGCATGAATCCTACGCTCGAGGGGCCGGCTCCCACGCCCTTCCTCGATGCGTTAGCGGCCGATGCCAACAGTGCCTACTACCGCCGCTACTACGCGAGCGGTGTGCCCACCGTCTTTGCGTTCATGGCGATTCACACCAGCCTACTTACCCATCCGCGCAAACACGTGCCCACCGAGGGAACCGCGCACAACATTGAAGGCTTCCCAAGCGCGCTGCGCCTGCACGGCTACAGCACGGCTCACTTCACCGGCAGCGATCCCGACTGGGACAGTCAACGCGTATGGCTCACGCGCTGGTATGACGAGGTGCACTACTCCCCGAAAGACAAGGAGCGCGACCGGCTTACCTTTCGGCGCGCCGCAACCCGCATCAAAGAGTTAGGCCGCGGAAACGCGCCATTTTTCGCCTCGATTTCCTCGATCAGCAATCACACGCCCTTTCGCAGTCCCGAGCCCGCCCTCAACATCACCGACGGGTCGACGGCAGTGGCCGCCCTGCACAACACCATGCGCTACACCGACGACGTCGTACGGGAGCTCTACGAAAGCTTACAAGGCGAGCCCTGGTTCGAGAACACGGTGCTCATGATCACAGGCGACCACGGCTACGATCTGGGCGATCGCGGTGAGGCAGGTGGTCACGAGAATTTGCGCCACGAAACCACCTGGGTGCCGCTTATCATCCACGGCCAAGATCGTCGCCTACCCCGCGGGTTACAGACAGGCGTGGCAAGCCACGTCGATCTGGCACCCACGATCGTGGAGCTTTCGGGCGTCTGGGATGCGAACAGTTACATGGGTCACTCGCTGCTCGGAGCACCACGGGCTCATGCCACTGCTCTAGTACTACGCAGCGGCCACTATGCCTCGGAAACACGGACCCACTCGATCTATAAGCCTGCAGGAAGATTACCCATGGTCTACGCTGCCGACGATCTTAGTCAGCTCCGTGAGCTATCGAACGTGCCGGCGTCGCTGTTAGCCAAGACAGAACAGAGCGCGCGCGCCCATGAGCTGTTGGTGGCCTATGCCATCGACACCGACCGCGTTGCCCCCCGCGAGGTGCAGCAGCCAATCGCTCACGTACGCGCCTACAACCCGCGGGACGACTCCGGTCGCAGTGGCACGCGTCCAGCGAGCGCCGCATCGATCGTCGCCACGATACGCTCGCGGTCATCCGGTAGCGTTCCCGCAAGAGGAAGGTAGTTCGAGGCGTGATTGCTGCGGAACAGGGCGCAGGTAGGGCGTGCGTCAGCGACGATGGTGCGCAGCTCGCCAAACATCTGCTCCATGGTCGGCAGCTCGAAGCGTTGCTTTTGCTCCAACTGCGCAAGCGGCGTGCCTGGCACCACGGTCGTGGTCAGCGCTGCGAAATACTCAGGATCCATGGCCGTGACGAGCGCAGCGGTGCCCGCGGCGTGCTCTGATGAGCGGGCGACTCCTGCCACGCCCAGCATGGCGATTACGCTTATCTCCATGCCCGCCTGGTGCGCTCGCTCCGCGGCTCGCACGTGTTCGTCAAAAGTGGAGCCCTTGGCGATGCGCTTGAGAGTAAGGTCGTCGCCCGACTCGGGGCCAATATACAATCGCACCAGGCCGGCCTCGCGCAGCGTGCGCAGCTCCTCAACGCTCTTGTCGAGCACGTTACGCGCCATCGCATAGCAGGACACACGCTCAAGCCGCGTAAAGCTACGGCGTGCGACCGACAAGATGGGTAGCCAGTGATCGAGCGGCATGATCAGCGCGTCGCCATCGGCGACAAACAGTTTACGCACGCGACTGCCGAGGGCCGAGCTTGCACCCTCCAGGTCCGAAAGGCTGTCGCTCAGCGCGCGGACCCGAAACTTCTTGTCACGGTACATGTCGCAGTACACGCAGGCATTCCAAGAGCAGCCGATCGTCGCTTGCAGAATGTAGGCGTCATGTTCAGAGGGGGGGCGGTAAATACGGCCTTCGTAACGCATCGCCGACAGGATGACGAAGTCCCGGGGCAAACGCCAGCGGAGGCGCGGCATCCTGGTGAGAGGCATCGCGTTTCCAGCCTGGGCGAAATGAGTCACCAGCGTGAGTCGCTCGCCGTTCGCTCCGCATCATCTGCGCGGTGGTGACGCAAGTCGCTGTCGCCGCCTAGAGCTCCTCATTATCAGACTCCGCCCATTCGCCTAGGTCGCCCCAGGAGCGCAGGTCCCCCACGATCACGATGGGGGCGCGGCGGTCTAGAACACGCTTCGCAGTAGAACGCAGGTCGGCCGCGGATAATGCGCTCAACGCTTTCAGACACGTCGAGGGCCCGATCGTGTTCGTCAGCGTCAGCAGGGACAGGCCAAACCGTGGAACACGAACGGACCTTAGATAACCACTCAATGTCGACCTCGTGCTGACCGTCAAGCTCGAGCAGTCTGGCCGGCGGCCGCTGCGCAGGGCCGGTCCCCTGGACGACCGGTCCGAACATGGCCTCGATCGTCCGTTGAGCGGCCTTGACGTCAAAGTCTCCTACCACCGCCAGGCTCGCATTGCCCGGCCCATACCATTTCTGGAAGAACCACTGCACGTCGCTAAGCTTGATCGCTACCACATCCTCCGGGTTGTCGTGCGCATGGTGGTAAGGGTGCCCCTCGGGGTGAATCGCCTCGTCGATGATCGCTCGCATGACCGCGCTGCTACTGCTGCCCACGCGCATTTCCCACTCGTTGCGCACTGCGGCGCGGGCACGCTCGAGGTCGTTTGGATCGATCCACTTCAGCCAGAGTAGAATCAACCGGGTAGGGGGATGTTAGCTACGGGAGTAGCCACGGGCTGCTTCTCGCCGGACGAGACAGCACAAGGCAGACACTCCGACCGGGCCGCCGCGCGACGAGTCAATAGTGCCAACGTCGGCGCTGGGCCAGCGCGCCAGCGCATAACAAGAAGGCGTAAGCTTGCCAGTGCTGTCCCGGTATTCTCGACACTGCGCACGAGCTGCCGGTACTCGCCCGTGGCTCGGAGGGTACGGCTGTCGCTGTGCTCCCGTCTATCTGAGTGTTAGCGCTCCCGTCTATCTGAGTGTTAGCGCCAGCATCGTCGCTCAGACCGCCCTCGCCGAGGTCAGCACCTGCATCGTTTTCTTGGGGGCAAATGAGCGTGATCTCGGTTTCGCTGGTCTCGAGGTTACCGACCCCGGGGATCGTCCCGCGCAGCTTGACCCGATGCATCCCTTCCGTGAGGGGATCGTAGGAGTCTGCTTCGCCGTCCGGTATCGGATCGCACGCCACAAAGACCCGCACGCGAACGTCGCCGCCCGTGAGTGGTTGGACGGGCTCGACGTTGACCAGACCCAGGGGCTGCTCCTCGGCGGATAGCCAATACAACCGCCCATCGACGATCGCCCGCACGTCGACGAGCGTGCTGCGAAAGGCCGCCGCAGCGCCGTCTAGGCTTGGCTCGAGGTCGACGTAAGCCGTACGGAGCGAGCTTGAGCATTGAGCGTCGGTGTAGGGGACCTCGGTGAGCCCCACGCCCTGTTGCTTCACCGTGGGCGCGCCGAGCGAGCTAGGGATGGGCGCCTCAGGGCCCGCGAGGATCGTCGTCGTCAGCTCGCGCTGTGGACACCAGCTCTCGCCTTGGTCGAGCACAAGCTTCACATCGTACGAGGCGCCGACCGCGAGGTTTGAGCCCAGGCTAAAGTCCGGGGCGACGACGATGCTGCCGCTGCCATCGGTCCGGGTCACGCTCAGGGTGGCCGAACGGTAGAACGCCTTATCGACGGCGAATGCGGGCAGGTTGGCGGGCACCGTGCTCCCTGCTGATGGTGCGAGCTGCGGCCACCCACACCCGTCGTACGAGCATGCTTGGCCCGAGGACGGGACCGCGAGTGTAGCGAGTAGGAGCGGCACCCAGGCCAGGAGAAGACGTCGCATGCTCAAAGATACTCCGGTTCCACATCACCAAAGCATTAACAAAAGCAATGCTCATGCCGTCCGCTCGTGGCGCATTTCGGCACAGCCGGCGCGACCCTTCCCTGACGGGCGTTCGGCTGTCTTCAAGCTGCACGTCGTCGCTGATCTCGAGCACGCGGATGTAAGATCGGTGGGTCTTCGGTCGGATCTGCCTGCAGCTAACCCGATGCCACCTGCTGGCGCTCCATCGACTCACCCGACGCACGCTCCAGCGAGTGAGTCGAATGTCGAGCTTGGCCGAGGCAGAGCGCGTACCGGCTCAGAGCTCATCCGGTTGATACATATTAACTACGATCGGCTCGCCGGATGGGACCTCTACCATGGTTTCTTCTAAACAGGAGAGCCGACGTTCCTCTTCCTCGACCGCGTTCCTGAAGGCAGCGACCTCTTCTTCGGGCAGGTCGGTGCCGTCGTACGGGTGGCCTTGATCGCGTTCATATTGCGCTTCAACATTCTTCCAAGCCTGGCCTGTGCATTCCAGGGCTAACGCCTCCTCCTTTTCGCTGAGCGGAACAACCTGAAGCAGGTGGTAACCCTTGGTGCTGACGCCGATGTCCTTTACGATATTGCGACCCTTTTCCGTGCTCTGGTCGATGTCGCGGGACAAGTACGCGATGATGACGTCTGAGACCCCGGCAACCCAGTCGAAGCCGAAGCGCTTCGGGGCGAGTGGGTCGGGCGTGATGGTGCAGTCTGATACCGAGACATCAGGCAAGCAGGTCGACTCTGTCACAAAGCATTCGTCATTGGGAAGGCACTCCGTAGTCAACAAGCTTTGCCCATCGGCGGAAGGCACCTCGTGTTCCGTGTGCGATAAACCCACGGGAAACGCCGCGTGAGCAGCTACTACGTCCCCTACGGCGTAGAAAAGAGGAAGGGGCGAACCGTCCGACTCTTCGGCTGGAACCTCCATCATCACCGCGGGGGGCGGTGGCTGAAAAATGTTGAGAGTAAACTTCGAAGGAAACGCGCCCTGCACATCGGCGTCCATCAAATAGATACCTGTCCGTAGCTGACCTGCATCATTCACCTGGAAGAACGCGATGTAGTATCGAGTCCTCGACTGCAGCGGAAGGTCGTCACGAATGAGCTCACAAGGACTGCAATTTGTATTGCGCGCAGCGGCGTCCCTCTTTGCTGTCGCGTGGTGCGTGTCGGGATGCCGGGACGACAACCCGCACGTCGTGGCATCGAGGGACTCAGGTATCGAGGCGGGCGCACCGTCACACCCAGACGGCGGGGAGCAGGACGCGACGCGTGATCGGCGCTTTACCTGCGCGGATCTTACGGACTTCATGTACACGATCGAAGGCGATAAGATCGAGCGGTATAACCTGGACGAGCGGACGTTCGAACATTGGGGGGTACTCGAATGCGAGACGAAGAAGCCCGCGACAGACGGCTACGAGCTCAAGCCACACTCGATCGCCATCGACCGCCGAGGTATGGCGACCGTGGCGTATACAAGCGGTGAGCTATTCACGGTAGATCTCAAAGTGGCCACCCTCCCTTGTAGGCCTGCCGCGGCAGGCGACGTCACCGTCGGCTCGCTAGCGATGGTTCCCGACTCAAATGGCAACGAAGCCCTCTATGGCACCACGGCCTTCCTCGAGTGGCTGACAGCAGAGCAAACCGCTTTGGCGCGCTTCGACAAAAGCAAAGGCTTTGTGGAGGTTGCAAAGATCGCAACGGCGGGTTTTGGAGATCTGGGAGGCATCGATCAGGAGAGCTTATGGGGTTACTTCAGCACCCAGACGGAAGCTTACCTGGCCGTGGTGAGCACTGAAGATGGCACCCTGGGACGCACAATCCGGCTCCCCAAGAGTCTAACCTACCCATTCGCCTGGGAGTTCGTCGTCGTGCGGGGCGCAGGCTGGCTCTTTCTCATGGATCTCGCTGGCGCTCACGACAGGACGAGTTTGCAACGCATCGATCTCTCAAGCGGCGCGGTCGAAGCGATTTGGTCCGAGCAGGAGACAGACCGAGCCATCTATGTCGCGGGTGCGGCCTCGGGATGCGATTTGTAATCGGCCCAGCGTTAATGCGGCGGCATCCGACGACGAGACCTCACCGCGATGTAAGTGCTGGCTACGCAAAGCGCACCGAATAGATCGGAGGCAGGTTATTCGCAACGGTCTGCCAGCCGTCGCCGCGATTTTTCATGACCCAGAAGGCGAGGCGTAAAGCCGCGTACGCCCTGCTCGACCAGGAACATACCCTTGCGGGTCCCAACGAGAATGCGTGCCGACATCCATCAACCTCCGCTTAGTGCCTGCAAAATGGAGACGCGCGAGTCAGGCAGCACCTGATCGCTGAGCGCGCGTCGGTCGACGATTCGTTCGTCGCCGATGAAAATGTTCACGTGCGTGCGCGGCCACGCTCGTCGCAGATGTAAACGGCAAGCCCCGGCGCGGTGGCGCAAGTGCAACTCGAGCGCGAGCAACTGCCTGGGATCCAGACCGGGCACCGACAACTGCAGCACGGGGTGGGACATTTGCTAGTGTAGCGTCATCTTATGTCTGCTGCTGAGCGCCCCTCTCGTCGTCCTCCCATGCCCTTCGAGCCCGCTGAAGGTGCGATTCAGCCGCCCGTGGGCGAAACGTCAAACGATGCGTTCCTATTCGAGGTCTCCTGGGAGGTCTGCAATCAGGTCGGCGGCATCTATCAAGTGATCCGTTCGAAGGTGCCGCTGATGAGTCATCGCTACGGCGATGACTACTGTTTGATCGGCCCGTACGTCGAAACGCGCGCTCAGCACGAGTTCGAGCCCGCGCCTACCACCGGCTTTCTTGGGCGTATCGTCGAGAATCTGCGCAATCAGGGCCTATCGATTCATCACGGGCGCTGGCTCGTACAAGCGAAGCCTCGCGTGTTGCTGATCGATTACGAAGCGCTGAGGCCGCGGCTCGCAGAGGCCAAGTACTTGCTTTGGGAGCACCACGGCATCGAGTCGCCAGCCAATCATCCGGGCATTGATGACGCGGTCCTTTTCGGCGAAGCCGTTCGTTTGATCTTGCAGGCGGCAAGCGACGTCACCGGGCAGCCGAGCGCGCTCGGCCAGCGCCTCCCCCAGCGCCTCCCGCAGCGCATCATCGCGCACTGTCACGAATGGCAGACGGGTCTTGCTATTGCCGCTCTGCGACGTAGCGGCGCGCCCGTGTCCACCGTCTTCACGACGCACGCGACCTTACTTGGGCGTTACATGGCGTCGAGCGAAGGAGATTTCTACGAGCGGCTGTCGCAAATCGACGCCGAGCGCGGCGCTGCCCACTACAACCTGAGCGCAGAACACGCGATCGAAAAGCTGTCCGCGCAATCGGCCCACGTGTTCACCACGGTTTCGCAGATCACGGCCGAGGAGTGTGGTTTCCTGCTCGGGCGTAAGCCCGATGTGATCACGCCGAATGGTCTCGCCATCTCGCGCTACAACGTGGGTCACGATTTTCAGACATTCCACGCAGACTTCAAAGAGCGACTACACGCCTTCACGCAGGGGTACTTCTTTCCCCATTACAGCTTCGATCTCGAACGCACGCTCTACTTCTTCACTAGCGGGCGCTATGAGCCGAGCAACAAGGGCTTTGATCTGTGTCTTGAAGCCATGGCGCGTCTCAATGCTCAGCTCAAGGCACAAAAAAGCGGTACGACAGTCGTGTTCTTCATCGTCACGCCGCGGCCCGTGCGTTCTTTGAATCCCAAGGTGCTCGAGAAGCGTGCGGTGCTCAACGAGTTGCACGGCGTGTGCAGCAACATGCTTTCGCGCGTGGGCGAGCAGCTCTTTCGACGCGCAAGCGCCGGCGAGCCCCTGGCCCTCGATGCGCTCGTTGAGGAGTATTGGCACCTTCGCTACCGCCGCACGCAGTCGGCCTTTCGTTCGCCGGGGCTGCCGCCGGTGGTCACGCACATCCTCGAAGACGATCAGCACGATCCGGTGCTCACTCAGATCCGCTCGCTCGGGCTATTCAACCTGGCCGATGACCCGGTCAAGATAGTTTACCATCCGGAATTCATCAACCCCGTCAATCCGCTGTGGGGCATCGAGTACGAGCAGTTCGTACGGGGCTGTCACCTCGGCGTGTTTCCAAGTGCATACGAGCCCTGGGGCTATACGCCGCTCGAGTGCATGGCCCTAGGCACGCCCGCGATTTCCAGCGATTTGGCAGGTTTCGGACGCTATGTGCAAGAGACCTACGACCAGCCCGAGAAATGGGGCCTTACTGTGCTCCCGCGGCGCGGTCACAGCTTTCATGATGCTGCGCGCGATCTCTGCGAGCGGCTGTACTCCTATTGCTTACTCTCCCGACGTGATCGCGTCGCGCTCCGCAACGAAGTCGAACGCCGCTCCTGGGACTTCGATTGGTCGCGCGTCGGTGCAGGTTACGCGCGCGCCCATGAGCTTGCGCTGAAGGCGCAATAGCGCTCCGCCCAGGTGCGACGGAAGCTGACCTCGTAGTCGCCATCGACAGGAGTGAACTCGCTCGTGTGGTACCATACAGACGGATACCAGCCGCTGCCCTGAAGCACGTCGTAAAACGCGCAGCCGGCGCGGCCACTGGATCGTCGCCACAGATGCCGGCTCCACTGTGTCCAGTCTGCTGCGGCATCGCTGTGAAGCGGCGCCGCAAGCGCTAGCGATCGCCTACCGCGACGGCACGGCGTAAGCGCGCGGCGGCCTTGAAGGCCCATACTTCAGCAGCGGTCGCGTCCTCGAAGAAACGCACCGCTTTGTCGAGACCTGTGCCCCAAAAAACGGAGGCGGCATGGGTCCGCTGACCAACGCCGGTCACGATCGCGCCATGACCTATCACTAGCCTACGCATGGTCGCGGCATTGCGTTTGATCCAGTTGTGGACCTCAGCCCGGTCGATGACGTCCCATCCGGAAAGCGCACGCGCATCATGCAGACTAACGAAGCGACGATTGAGTGTGAGCATGTGGTCGTACGCCGCCATGAAGTCCTGAACGCGAGCTTGCGGCCCTTGCTCCGTAAGCACGACGACTGGCAATCGACTAGTGTCCACACGAATACACCCAGTGGAACCGTTCACGTCGTTGATCCTTCGTAACCTTCGCCCGTAGGCGCCCAGTCCCGCGCACCACCCGCACTCATCGCGCTATGGAGCGACATCCTGATCGTGCAACAAGCGGAGCGCGCAACGCAAGGGCGCGCGCGTGGCACCGGGCAGCGGCTGGCGGGTACGGCTGGTCGACCTACTAAACCTACCTTAGGCATCGCGCGAGCACGGCGTCTGCGAGCCGCTGCACATCGGCAAGCTCGTTATAGACCTGGGCCGAGATGCGGGTGTGGATTCGCCCGTCGCTAGCATGCAGCTGCACTTCGATCTGCTCTTCGAAAAGTAGCGCGTCGCGTAGGAGCGCCACGTCCTCGAGTCCTGTGCCTGCCGCTTCGGGCAGCGCAATCGTCAGCATCGTGCCGATCATGTCGCGCGGAACGCCCAGGGTGGATCCCCAACACTCAGATAGGAGCTGACCTGCTTCCCAAGCGAGGTCGTGGTTGTAACGGAACACGGCATCGAGCCCAAGCTCGCGCATGAACGCGAGGCCAGCAAGGTAAGGTGACAGCTCGCGCAACAAAAAGCGGGACGGCTGGCGCTCGATCTCGTCGCGAATACGCTGCTGCGCTTCGAGCGCTCTGCGCGGCGGGCAGCCAACTGTCCCATGGTTGAGGTATGTGCAGCCGGCCTCTAGCGCCCAATGCCGCAACATCGGGCGGCCGAAATGCAGCGAATTGTCCTCGTTCCGGCTGGTCTTCATCGTGCCTACCATTGCACAGCATCGCGACCTACCAGGCTGAAAATAGCTATCGTCTTGCACCCCTGATGCCCCTGAGACAGACGGGACATCGACGTGTCATGCAACGTCGGGGTGAAGGATGCGACCAGAGTGAAGTGGCATGTGGCATGGAGCGTCACGGCCGCAGCATGGCCAACGGCCGTGCAATTCACCTACAGAATGCCCTGGAGAATCCCTATGACACGTCGCTCGCACTTCCTCGTGATAACACTGGCCGCCGTCGCTTTACTCTGTGGCTGCGCCGGACTGATGATGGACGTCAAGGATGTGGACGAAGCACACGCCACGCTTGCACTGAAGAGCGGCGAATCCGTAGCCATCGACGAAAGCGCGCTCGAATCTTCGTTCAAGAAAGCCGATCAGAAGGCGGATTCCAAAAAGCTTGCGGGCCTGCTCAAAGAGGAGCTCTCGGCCAAGCTCGTGGAGAAGGGAGTGACCGTGGATCCAAGCAGCGAGCACAAGCTGACGGTCGAGATCACGCGCTATAATCAAGGCTGTGGCTTCTGTCGTGGCTTCTTCCCTTTCTTCGGCCTGGGAGACACATACCTTGATGGTCAGGTCACCTTGGATGTACCCGCCGGCAAGCGCGTGCTCGTCGTTCAGAAGACGGGTCAATCCTCAGGCACGAGCCAAATGGGCGATCAGACCGACACAAACATGGGCTACTTTGCCACGGTAGTCGCCTCGAAGCTGGCGAGCTCTGACGCTGCGCAAGCCAAGGCCAATTAACCACGCAATAAGTACCTAGGTATAGACATAACATTATCAGAAGCTCATCTGACTATACCGTCACCCGCTCGGCAGCAAGTAAGCTCGCAAGCAGGTCCGCTGTCGCGCGCGCCAGTGCGCTCGCGCATCTGAGGCCCCCGCCTTTCGGGGTGTGGCAGCGCACTGCACCTGCGTTTGCTCGGGGGGGTGGCCGCGCTCGCATCACCCCTGTCATTCTTTCTCGTTCCAGGTGGCACCTTTAGCTACCTTGTGGCAATAAGGCAGCGCATCTTTTGCCGGCTGCTTTGCTTGGCTTCTCCCCCCCCCTCACCGATTTCGTCGGAGCCTATGTTCAAAATCAGACTATTGCCGATGCTCATGCTCGGCCTCCTCGGCGCTTGTCAGGGCGCCCCATCCACCAAGCTTCAAGAAGGTGACGCTGCGAACGGTACGCCCCCAGTCGGAGCGCTACACGTGTTGGCGCAGGTGCCTGATGCCACTGTAGACCGTGTCGAGTACACCGTAATCTCGGGTACAAATGCGCGCGGGTTGACCGGTACCTTGGCCGTCGCCGATGGCGTGGCCCAGGGTCAGATCCAGGTACCCCAGGCCACTAAGTTTGACGTCAAGCTGCGCTTCTTGTCAGCCGGCGTAGAGCGCTGTGACGGCCGCGCGCAAGGCCTCACCGTCGAGACGGGTCGTACTTCTCAGGTCAATATCCTGCCCCTGTGTGGCCAGGCAGAGATCAACAAGGATCGCAAAGGCAAGAAGAACAAGGCCCCGCGCATCGAAGCCGTGTTCGCATCACGTCGCAACGTACGCTTCGGCGAAAGCGTGGCGATCTCCGTGGCCGCTTCGGACGAAGACGGCGACCGCCTGCGTTACCGCTGGACCGAGTCCATCGCGGGCCTGGGTTTCGCCGATGCGACGGCTGCCGCCACCTCGTGGAAGGCAGGCCCACGCGCTATCGCGCGCAACACCCTGGGCATCACCGTAAGCGACGGCCGCGACGGCTCCGCGCGCGCCAGCCTCGAGATGAGCTTCGAAGCCCTCGCGCTCAAAGCGGGTACCTGTGCCACGCCAACGCCTATCAAGGTCGGCGACACCATCCGTGGCTTCACCGTTGGATCGCCCAGTCAACACATCTCGAGCGCATGCTTCTTCGACGCAGACAATCCCGCGCCCGAGCACGTGTTCAAGGTCGAGCTCACTACGCAGCAGGATCTGTCGGTCTCAGTAGCGGGATCTGCATTCTTTGCACGCGTCTACGTGCGACGTGACGAGTGCGCCAATCCCGCCGCTGAGCTCGCCTGCGATCCGAGCTCGCAACGGGTCGACCTGCCCAATGCTGAGCCGGGCACGTACTTCGTGTTCGTGGATGGTGACAGTGTGTTCGGCCAAGGTGAGTACGCGCTGAGTGTATTCTCTGGCACGCAGCCCGAAGCCTGCCGCAACTTCTCCGACGACGATGGCGATGGCCTCGTCGACTGCGCGGATCCGGACTGCAGCTCAGAGGTCGGCTGCCTCGAGTGTCCCTTCGATTGCGATCCCAGTCCCAATGACTGTGTCGCCGGACAATGTGACCGCTTCACGGGACGCTGCAACAACTTCGTCGAGTTCGGCTCAACTTGCGATACCGACGGCAATCCCGAAACGCGTCAAGCCTGTGGCGACTCTGGCCGCTGCGTCGTCGTCGTCTGCGGTAACGGTACGATCGAGCCGGGCGAGCAGTGCGACGACGGCAACACCACGGCTGGAGACGGCTGCGATGAGACCTGTCAGGTCGTGCCGGTGTGTGGCAACAACTTCGTGGAGTTCCCCGAGGAATGCGACGATGGCAACACGGTGGACGGCGATGGCTGCGAAGCCGACTGTCGTGTCATCCCGGTCTGTGGCAACGGTCTGTTCGAGCGCGACGAAGAGTGCGACGATGGCAATACCCGCTCCGGCGACGGCTGCGACGCGAGCTGCCGCCTCGAGCGCTGCGGCGACGTAATCTGCGACGATGGCAATCCGTGCACCATCAACACCTGTCAGGATGCCTCGACTGGTACCTGCGCAGTCACGCCGGTTGCCAATGGCACCAGCTGCGAGCTGGACGGTCTTGCAGAAACCCTGGAGCAGTGCCAGGGCGGCATTTGCGCGTCGCTACCGCCTGACCAGGGGCTGATCATCCTCAACCCCGAGGTGCTCGCCGACCCAGCGTTCTCGCTGCGCGCCATGCACAACCGACTTGCCCGCGACGGCGACGGCTCTCAGCTGTTCGACCAATGGGCCACCACCCTTACGGTTACCACCACCACCAGCGGCCGCACCGTGGCCGCACGCAGCGGGTTCACGACCTTCTTCGACAGTCTGAGCCGCGACGTCAGCGGAAGCGTCGACCTGGACCTCGCGGGCTTTTTGCCCTCGGCGTTCGTCAATCGCTTCGACCTGCGCACTGCCGGCAACTGCGGCGAGAACCGCCTCGTCTTCACCAAGACTTCGGGCGTCGCCAATGGAAGCGATCGCATGACAATGATCTTCGAGTTCAACGTCCCTGACGACGGCTCCGATTGCCGGAACGTGCTTGCTCGCTGGACGGCACTGCGCGGTCTTCAGGGTGACGCACTGCGTACCGCTTCGGTCGAACTGCTCGAGCAGATTGCGCTTCCCCTTCAAGTAAACACCCTGCGCACCAACGAATTCGTCAATGAGCCCTTCTGGGAGCTGCGCGAATTCCACTTGGTCGATGGTCAGATGATGCCGGCCCTCGTGGTCGACTCGGTGCCATTCGAGCTTGCCCAGGACGCGACGTTCCGCAGGTTCGTCGTGCAGAACGCCGTCACGCTCAATCACGGTGCGCGCGAAATCGGCATCATCCCCACGCAGTTCCTCGCGGCTGCCCATCGCGCAGACGGCACCACGCTGGCTCTCGGCAACATCGTGCCCAGCGTTCCCGGACTTGAAGCCAACATCAACATCCTGTCCTGCGCCGGCTGCCATCTCACGCAGACGGGCACCGGCTTCGTGCACATCATTGAACGCAACGCCGACCAGCCAAGCGAGCTCTCCACGTTCATGCGTAGTGAGCTCGAGTTCCGCGGCCGGACCCTCGACACGTTCCTCGTGCAATAAGCACTAACGCGGCTGACACCGCGGGATGAGCAGGCGGGCTCCACTTCACGTGGAACCTTACTTACCATCCCGCCGCAGCGGCGCCGTTCACACAGGTCCTTAGGGCCCGTGCACGAATAACTTACCCACTTCGACACCGATCCATCCCGCCCAGCGGCGTTGCGAAACCTAAGAATGCAGGGAGCATACTGTCGGTTCCGCGTCTTGCTGGACGGGCGTCTCGACGCCGAACCGGGCAAGTTATTCGTGCACGGGCCCTCAGGGACCCGCCTAGACGAAGGCCTCAATCGAACGCTGACGCGTCACCGCTCGATTGAGGCCAGGTCGTCCTGATGAGTGCGTACTAGAAGTCAGAAGTCGCGCGCGATGACTTCTTCGATGTTGCGCTCTGCAAGCGCGGCGGTGGTGAACGCGGGATTCGCGCAGCCTGTGAAGCCGGGAATCATGGCGCTGTCGTTGACGTACAGGCCTTCGTAGCCCTTGACGCGGCCGTAGAAGTCGCAGGCCTTACCCAACACCGCTCCGCCCAGCGGATGAAATACTGCATCATCCTTGTAGCCCTTGGGCCCACCGAGCAACGAGCTTGTGACACCGCCATTCGCGCGGTTGAGCTTGTCCATCGTGTAGAGCATCGCGCGATTGACGCGGTCTTGATCATTGAATAGGCGGGGCCACTTGAGCTGCACGCGGTCGCGCCAACCATCGTAGTAGAACTCGCCACGCGTATTGTGGATACCAATGCCGAAGTAGAGCAGGTAATGCAGGTCGAGCCCCAGGGGCAACTGGGGATGCTCGATGTAGAGCGGCGAAATCGGATTGTCGTAGAACTTGATTGCCGAAGATGGCGGGCCGCCCTGCCATTGCCCGGTCGACTCTGCGATGAACGTACGCAAGGCGTAAACGTTGCCGTTGTTCGCCCATCCTTTACCGACCTCCTCGTTGAGGTTGGATAGGGTCCCGGTTGCGCGCGCTTTGACGAGCAAACTGCTGGTGCCGATTGAGCCGGCGGCCAGAAACAGCTTGTTGCAGACGTAGGTTTCGCGAGCGACGAGGCGCCCTCGTTCGTCGATCTGTTCGACCTCGATGGCGTAGCGGCCGTCATCGGTGGTGCCGATGTTCTTGACCTGACGCAGGGTGCGCGCTTCGAACACGCCACTCGCTTCGGCTTCGGCGAGGTACGTGGTGTCAACGCTGCGCTTGGCACCGCTCTCCACCCCGTAGATAGCTTCACCGTGGATGGCCGAAGGGGGGATCTTACCATCGATTTCGGAGCGTACGATGTCCCAGTCGGTGGCGGTGCGGATGCGGTCTACTTCGATTCCCGCCTTCTTGCAGTGGGACTCCATCACGCGATAGTGTCGATAGTACTCCGTGGAGAGCACGTCTTCGGGCACGGAGCTGACGCCCATGGTGATATCGACCTGAGCATAGTGACGCTGCAGCGCGTCGTAGGAAACCTCCTGGGGGAACACCTGCTCAAAGAGGTGCTTCGGGGGTTTGACGAATAGCCCTCCGTACACGATCGAACCACCACCGTAGGCGGCGCCCGTGATTACTTTGAGGTTGCCGTAGTCGCGCCCCTCGAGCACGCCTGTGTAGCGCCTGATTGGCAAGGGCGGGCTGAGCGGCACCACGGTTGTGTTGCTCAACCATGTGGAGCGTCCGTCAGGGTAGATATAAGGCGAGAACGTGTCGCTTCCAGCGCTGCGATCCCAACGCCGGCCCTTCTCGAGCATGAGCGTCTGAACGCCCGCTTGCGCTAAACGCAGCGCCGTCACTGCGCCGCCAAACCCGCTACCGATGATGATCGCCTCGCGCTCGACGGCATTCGACAGGTTGCCAACGGTCGCTGCGCGCGCCTTATGGGAGGTCCCGATGAACGGGCCAGCTGCCGCGCCAGCCGCTACCACCGTGCCCAACTTAACTATGTCGCGCCGGCTCAACCCTCGTCGACGCGCCTGCGCGTCGCGGTTTACGAGACTGCGCTTACCAAACTTATCTTCGTCACTCATGGGCCCAAACTAAGCACCGGAAGTGAGACAAAGAAAGGAGACAAACGTCAACTAATGCAGATCGGAGCGGATGGGAAGGTTAACAGATGAGAACCGAAGCCTTGCGAGCTTCATCAGACATGACCAAATTGTATAGCACTTGGAAAGCGCGCCATCGTGCCACACGCGTGACCCGGGGCTGTCACAGTGCTGCCCCGTTGATTGCGCACGATGAGAAGTCTTCCGGCCGCGATCTAGTTCTTTTGCATCACAGCGAGCTTGGTGGCCGTCGCGCAGTGGACTCTAGTATTTTGCCGCGGAAATTTTTACCGGTTGCGTCGAGGATGCGGCGTCGAGAACGGGGGCCGCACGACGAAGGGCATGCAAAGCATTTCGAGGAGCGGCGAAGCGCACCGCCCCGAGATGGGCGTCGCAGACCGGCGCAACCGGTAAAAACCTCCGCGGCGAGGTACTAATCGCTTTTCACCGCGAATCGCTTTCTGTAGGCCTGCGGACTTACCGAAAGATTGCGAGCGAATGCGCGCCTCAGGCTCTCCACGTGCTCGTAGCCGACCGCGGCAGCGATCTCCTCGACACTCTGCGAAGTCTGCTCGAGCATGCGCCGCGCGACGTCGACGCGCGCCTGCTCGACGAAAGCTGCGGGGGGCGTACCGACCTCCCGGCTGAATAGGCGGGCGAAGTTGCGCGGGCTCATGCCCGCCTTGCGAGCGAGCTGCGGCACGGAGAGGTCGTCACCAAGATTGTCGAGCACATGGCTCTGAATCTCGCGCAAGGGAGCGCGCGTCGCGGCCTGGCCACGCAGCGGTACACTGAACTGAGATTGACCACCCGAGCGGTGGAGATACATCACGAGGTACTTCGCCACCTCGAGCGAAAGCTCGCGACCCAGATCCATCTCGACCAGGGCGAGCGCGAGGTCCATCCCTGCAGTGACGCCCGCGGACCTGAAGATAGACCCGTCGCGTGTGTAGATGGCGTCGGCGTCGACCGTGGCGTGAGGGAAGAACTGCGCCAACACCTCCGCGTGCTTCCAGTGCGTCGTGACGCGACGACCATCGAGGAGCCCGGCCGCGCCCAGCAAGAAGGCACCGGTGCAGACCGACGCGACACGACGCGAGCGCGCGGCCGTGCGCCTGACGAACTGCACGGCGCGCGGGTCTCTTGCCGCCTGTGCCACGCCGGGCCCACCGATGACGATCAGCGTGTCCAGCGCGGGGGCTCTCCGGCCGACTACACGCTGGGCGAGGATATCGATGCCAGAAAACGAACGTACGGGACCCAGCTGCTGGGCAAACAGAGTCGTCGCGTAGCCAGGGCTGCGTCCACGCTCACGCGCGATCTGCGATGCACACGTGAACACCTCCAGTGGCCCGACAAGGTCGAGCGACTGAAACCCGGGAAACAGGAATATGCCGATTTGTCTGGGAGCGGACGCGAGCGCGCGGCGTTCGGCTATCGTCACGGAATCGCCTCGAAGACGGCCAGGGCTGCCTGATCGAGCGAGCTACGGTCGATCGGCGTGCCATCGACTGAATCGCGATTGATCATCATCGCCACGGCAAGCTCCTTGGATGGATAATACACCGCCAAAGCCCAATACCCGGGCAAGTGACCGCCGTGCCCGTAACCCGCATAGCTCCGCCCGTCCGCGCCGTCTGTGCAGGGACAAAACGCCATCAGCGCTCGCCCCGACGCAGTGACGGGAGTGACGGGAACGGCCTCGTCCATCATGTGAGCTCGCGACGATGCAGACACCAAGTGCTCGCTCGCGAAAAGCTCTTCTAGAAAATGCGTCAGATCGCCGACTGTGGAATGCACAGCGGCGGCGGCGCCACCGAAGCTCACGAACGCCTGCTGGGCGACCCCGCTCGCATCGAGGACACTCCCCTCATATTCGAAGTAACCATGGGCGAGGTCCAGAGGGTTATCGAACTGGTAAGTGGTCTGGCTCAGACCGCCCCGTTTGATAACTTCCGTTCGAATCAGCTCAGCGATGTCCATGCTGGCGGTCTGCGCGGCAACCTCACCCAGCAGGACGAAGCCTGCGTTCGAGTAGGCAAAGCTGCTCCCGGGATCGCCGGCTGGGGGTAGCGTTCGGCTATGACTACGTCGAGGACAAGGACTCAAGCTACGGCAACGACGTGGTACGTTTCGAAGACCTAAGGTCGACCGACGTAAGATTGAGCAGCAGCGGGGAAAGCCTGCTCATCAACACCGCGGACAGCGCAAAGCGCGTCAAGATTGTGAATTACTTCGCCTCGCAGACCTACCGGGTCGAGCAACTGCAGTTCGCAGACGGTGTCACCTGGCGCTACGCAGACGTGATCGGGCGCGTGCGCTGAGGTCGTGTACGGGACGCCCCCTCTCGCGGCGGGCGCTTACGAGAATCGTTCCAGCAGCTTGCGATTGTAGGCCCAGGTGATGGCTTTGAGGTAGCGCTCCGGCATCGAACCTACACCGTCTGGTTTGATGTTCAATATTCAATAAGTGCTACTTGTCATGGTCCTTTTGTGGTGTTCGAGGGTCTTGCCCTCGGCCGTGTCGCGAACCCGAGATCCCTGGCTTGGACGCGGTGTTAGCGGCGCTGAAAGCGGCCGCAGGCTAGCTCACGCGCTCAGTCAGTAGGGTAAGGTAGACTCTGCCGTCGCAGGTCGCGACAGAATGTGAGCGTGCCCTATGGGAAACAGCCTAGACAAGTAGTGTTCTGGACGCGACGGTCAGGCGGCTCCGTGTGTCAGCTCATGACTCGTACCGAGCGTGTGTGGCGTGACGCACAGGCCAGGGTAGCGACCGTGATCGGGGCTGCCCGAGGAGACTCCGTCGAACCCTCGCGTCCTAGTGTCGGCGAAGCATCCGGCTCTCGTCGGTCGCTCGATCCGAAGGACGCTACGCGCCCAGGTGACAGGCATCGCGAATCCATGCCTTGCGGCAGTTGGCGGGCGTAGCAGCGGCCCCGCGGCAGCGTCGAGCAACGCGCGCGCACCCGATAGGAAGTAGCCGGCGTCGGCACCTTCAACGCATGTTGCTCGATGGGGGCGTTCCCGTTATGGATGACTTTCGAGCTAGCACCCACGAGGGATCACAATGAGCGCCACATCTCGGAACAACGTTCAGGTCAGCGGGCGCGGCACCCAGCCCATGGTCTTCTCCCATGGCTACGGATGCGACCAGAACATGTGGCGACTGCTCGTGCCGCATTTCGAGGACCAGTACCGCATCATCCTCTTCGACCTAGTGGGATGCGGAAAGTCAGACACCCGCGCCTACGATCGCGCGAAATATGGCGACTTACGCGGGCATGCGGCCGATGTGCTCGAGGTCATCAAGGAGCATGCCTCGGAGCCGGCCGTCTTCGTCGGCCACTCGGTCAGCGCCATGATCGGAGTACTCGCGGGGCTCGCCGAGCCCGCGCGCTTTTCCGCACACGTCATGATCGGCCCCTCGCCTTGCTACGTCAACGACGGGCAGTACGTGGGGGGGTTCACCCGGGGCGATATCGATTCGCTACTCGATACCTTGGACAGCAACTATCTCGGCTGGGCGAGCGCTATGGCTCCGACGATTATGGGCGCCCCTGACAAGCCTGAGCTGCGCGAGGAGCTTGCGAACAGCTTCTGTGCAACCGACCCGGAAGTCGCGAAGCACTTCGCGCGCGTCACATTTCTCTCCGACAACCGCGCGGACCTGCCCAAACTACAGACGCGTTCCCTGATCTTGCAAAGCTCAGACGACATCATCGCGCCCTTGCAGGTCGGCGAATACATGAACAAGACATTGCCGCGAAGTGAATTGCGCATCGTGGAGAACGTGGGCCATTGCCCGCACCTGAGCGCACCGGAAGCGATCGCGCAAGCCATGCGCGAGTTCTTGGCCGCATGATCGAGCCCGAGGGCGAGGACAGCTATCGAGCGCGCTACGACAAGGCTCCCTGCGGCCTGATGTCCACGGCTTCGAACGGTCTCATTCTGCGTGCCAATCGCACCCTTTGCACCTGGCTGGGTTACGCGGCCGAGGAGCTGCAAGGCAAGCGACGACTGCAAGACCTGCTTACGATGGGGGGGAAGATCTTTCACCAGACACACTGGTGGCCCTTGCTGCAAATGCAGGGCTCCGTGGCTGAAGTTCAACTGGATTTCGTCCATCGGGACGGCCACAACCTACCCATTCTGATCAACGCGGTGCAACGGGTCGACGAGAGCGTGACCACGCACGATATCGCGATGATGCTCGCCGCCGATCGGCGTAAGTACGAAGCCGAGCTGTTGCTGGCCCGTCGACGCGCAGAAGAGCTACTCGTGAGCGAACGCGCGGCGCAGGCTGCGTTGAAGGCGGCCCATCTCAGCTTGCAGTCCCAACTCGAGCAAAGGGTGGTGCTCGCTGAACAGCTGGTTGGAATCGTCAGCCACGATCTACGCAATCCCATGAACACCATTTCTGTAGGGGTAAGCTTGCTCGCCAGTAAGGACGCCACGCCACCTCAGCTACGCATTGCAAACCGCATCTCCTCCGCGGCCGCGCGCGCTACGCGCTTGATCGGGGACCTACTGGACTTCACCCAGGCGCGCATCGGGGGCGGTTTGCCCGCGCATCCCGAGCTCGTTGACTTGCACTCGCTCGTTCATGAATGTGTCGAGGAGCTCAAGCTCGCATGGCCAGGGCGCATGATTGATCATCGCCCGTCAGGCGTAGGCCCGGCGAAGGCGGATCCGGACCGCATAGCCCAAGTGATCTCGAATCTCGTAGGCAATGCGATCACCTACGGCGATCCCTTGCAAGCGGTGACAGTAAGGTCGGTCGTGAGCGACGATGGGCTAGCCTTGAGTGTGCACAACGCGGGCTCCGCCATTCCCGAGGCGCTCCTCCCCCATATCTTCGAGCCGCTACGCCGCGGTGAGCAGCAAGTGAAGCTGGGCTCGCGGAGCGTCGGGCTGGGCCTGTACATCGTCCGCGAAGTCGCCCTGGCGCATGGCGGTGACGTGACTGTGCATTCCTCTGTGGAAACAGGCACCACGTTTACGGTGAACATCCCACTCGCGCGATCCGGGGTGACATGAGTAGTTCCGCCGCCCGCAGGTTTAGAGCAGACACCTTACCGTTGCCATTTGATGCGCATTCAGCCCGTGCGTGCGACGTCGAGATTTGCCAGCCGCTCGCCGAGCCGGCCGAGCCGGCGCCCGGAAGATAAGCGGCGACATACCCTTGGCGCGCGCAACCTCGCGTGCTCCGCGTACTGCGGCGGGCGCTTAGCTGAACGCACCCGCCAAGTGGGCGACGACCACGAGAAGCTCCTGTGCGTGAATGGGCTTGGCCAGGTGCGCTGTGAAGCCGCATCTCAGGGCGTGCGCGCGATCCTCGGGCCGCGCGTAGGCGGTGAGCGCGAGCGCGGGAATGCGCCCCCCTTGCTCCGCGGGCAGCGTTCGCACGCTCTGAATGAAGGCGTAACCGTCTTCACCTGGCATGCCGACGTCGGACAACAGCACATCGAAGCTGCCAGACTGTAAGAGAGCGCGCGCCTCGTCCGCGGTCGACGCCGCC
>JBBSJC010000058.1:0-22509 GCA_038257655.1 Polyangiales bacterium
ACTACTATATTAGCCCTTCCGAGTTGAGTGCCCCTAGTATTCTGGGCGATATCGGACGAAACTCCTGGCGCGGCGACACCCTCTCGCGCAGATGAGCTCAGGCGACGTACAAACACGCCACTCAAGATCTCCGTAACTGCACAGACATTTTTTGAAATGATTGCGTCTTAACTACTCCGACACATGAGAGCACAACTTGGGAAATCTCTCGCAGCAGGCGCGCCACGAACTGATTATCGAGCTGGTCAACAGTCGTGGGTTTATGTCCATAGACGACCTCGCGAGCCACTTCGACGTCACCCCGCAGACCATGCGCCGGGACATCAATAACCTGGCCACCGAAAACCGCATTCGTCGCTTCCACGGTGGCGCCAGTGCGGCGCCCAGTACTCAGAACACCGAGTACACCAAGCGCAAGCACCTGCAGTCTCCGGAGAAGGCTCGCATCGCCAAGGAAGTGGCGCGTCACATTCCCGACCATGCCTCGCTGTTCATCAACATCGGGACTACGAATGAGGCTATCGCGCGTGAGCTGCTCAGCCATACCGGGCTGAAAATCATCACCAACAACCTGCACGTGGCTGCGATCGTCAGCGGCAAGGAAGACTTCGAGGTGATCATCGCAGGTGGCAAGGTGCGCAGCCGAGATGGCGGCATCATCGGCGAAGCCACTATGGATTTCGTCCAGCAGTTTCGCGTGGACTACGCAGTGATCGGGATTTCCGGGATCGACGAAGACGGCTCCCTGGTGGACTTCGACTACCAGGAGGTCCGCGTGGCCCAGGCGTTGATCCGCAACTCCCGTCAGGTTGTGCTGGCCTGCGATCACACCAAGTTTCACCGCCCCGCCATGATCCGGCTTGGGGACCTCAGCGACATTCATGTCCTGGTGACCGACCGCGAGCCGGACCAGCACTTTTGTACCCTGCTGCAGGAGAACGGTGTTCAGACCCTGGTAGCTGGTGCGGTCGAGGGCGAGTTGTCGCCGGCATCGGAAACCGAATAGGATCGTCCTGCGAACGTTTGATAGCCCACAAAACGTGCACTCTGAGACCATTTTCGTTTCCGACCGCCGCGCTCCTAACCAGCGACCATCCCGTCAAATTTGTTCGATTTACCGGCGGCTATTTTCTCTATTTTTCGTTTGCACTCCATTGCGAACATTTAGCCGGTGCTTCAACCTGAGTTGAAATGCCTGCTCTCAGCCACGACATTTCGTCCGCCACCACCAAAATCGATGAAGATTCAGCTGTTTACGACCTTTTCGTGGTCGGGGGCGGGATCAACGGCGCCGGCATTGCAGCGGATGCCACCGGACGCGGCTTGTCCGTGGCGCTGTGCGAGCAGTCGGACCTGGCCAGCGCCACCTCTTCTGCCAGCAGCAAACTGATTCATGGCGGCCTGCGCTACCTGGAACACTACGAGCTCCGCCTGGTGCGAGAGGCCTTGGCCGAGCGCGAAATACTGCTGGCCAGGGCGCCCCACCTGATCAAGCCCTTACGCTTCATCCTCCCCCATCGTCCCCATCTGCGTCCGGCTTGGATGATCCGGATCGGGCTGTTCATGTACGACCACCTTAGTAGTCGTAACCAGCTGGCAGGATCCGTCGGTCGTAAGCTCGACCCCGCCGCAAGCGACAACCCTCTGAACGATGCCATCCACTACGGCTTCGAATACTCAGACTGCCGGGTGGACGATGCGCGATTGGTGGTGTCCAATGCCCTCGCCGCCCAGGAACGCGGCGCCCGCATCATGGTGCGCACCCGCTGCATCGGTGCCCAGCGCAAGAACGGCCTGTGGCATGTGGAGCTCGAAGATCTGCTGAGCGGTCAGCGCGTCGAGCTCCGCGCCCGTGGGTTGGTGAATGCCGCAGGCCCCTGGGCCCAGACGCTGATCGAACAGCAGATCAAGGCGCCATCGCCCCGCAAAGTTCGATTGATCAAAGGTAGCCACTTTGTCACCCGTAAGCTGTACGAAGGCGACCAGGCCTATATCTTACAAAACGAAGATCAACGCATCGTGTTCGTGATTCCGTATAACCAGGATTTCACCCTGGTGGGTACCACCGACAAGGCCTACGAGGGGGATCCCGCCAAGGTCACGATGGACGCCGAAGAAGAGCAGTACTTGCTGAACGTGTTCAACCGGCACTTCAAGCAAAAGCTCAGCAGCGAAGATATTTTGTGGCGCTATTCTGGCGTGCGCCCGCTGTGCGACGACGAATCTGATTCACCCTCCGCAGTGACCCGCGATTACACGCTTGAAACTCAAGCCGACGAACAGGGCAGGGCACCCCTGCTGAGTGTCTTCGGCGGCAAGCTCACCACCTACCGGCGACTCGCAGAAGCGGCCATGGAGGCCCTCAAACCTTATTTCCCCGCCATGACTAACAACGGGACCCGGCAGTCTACCCTGCCGGGCGGCGACACCGGCACCGGCAATTTTAGCGACTGGCTAAAGGGCATGAAAAGCCAGTACAGCTGGTCGCCGGTCGACCTCGCGGCCAGGCTCGGCAATGCCTACGGCACCCGGGTACACACGCTGCTGCAACACTGCCATTCGATGGCAGACCTGGGCCCGGACTTCGGCGCCGGCCTGCACCAACGCGAAGTGGAATTTCTCGTGGACCACGAATGGGCCCGCACGTCCGAGGACATTCTGTGGCGCCGTTCCAAACTCGGATTGAATCTGAGCCCCGCGCAAGTCCAGGTATTGCATCAATTCGTGCAGGAAAAAGTGGCCGGCCTGCAATCGAACCCCCTCGTCGACCCCACACCGCTGCGCCAGGCCGGCTAAACCTTACCTGACTCTTATCTCCCAGCTTCCGCCCATATACCCATCTGCGGACCTTTGCCAAACCAATTGGGGGTGCAGTCGACGAAGACGTGCTGACCATCTCGGACGTATGCCCAAAGATGAGCGCGCTTAATTCCACTTGGGTCATCAGGGATCGAGCACGCACACCACCGAGGGGTCGTTTTGACCCGGGTGATCGGACCTTGGACCGAAGATGTTTCATGGTAGGCACTGCCACATGCTCCTCTCCCCCTCGTCCTTTCTCCTCTGCCTGCTCGCCGCGATCCTGCTCCCTGCGACCCCTGCTGTCGCTCAGGATGTCCCCACTGCGCCTTCCCCTAGAGCCGCCGCGCCCGGGCAGACTCCGTACCCAACGGCCGAAGCCGTTGAGCCCAACACCGGCTCAGCCATGCCCGCCACCGCGAGCGGGTCTGCGACGAAGGCGCCCGGCCTGCGCGGCGTGGGTCCAGCGTTCAAGCCGCCGGTCGGCCGTGAGGAGCGCGGCGCGCTGCGTGCAGAGCTGCTGAGCCTCGATGGACTCGTCGCGCACAATCGCACAGAACGCAACCGCTTGAAGACATGGGGGCCCCTGACTCTACTCATCACCGGCTACACCGTGGGTACGTTCTTCGCAATCGGCGCGCTGACGGGGATCGGAACGCGCCTCGACGTCAACCGCAACATCACCCGAAATGAGTATGACCCTGACAACGACTTCAACGACGATGGCGTCGTCGATGCCGCCGACCGCCAGATCAATCGCGCTGCGTCCATCGGCGTCGCGACCGTCGCCGCGCTGCACCTGGGGCTTGGCGCACTGGGTACTTGGTGGTTGGTCAAGCGCGCGCAGGGTCGAGAGCGCCTGGATCATGAGCTTATCGACCTGACTGTTCAGCGCAGGCTGATCGAGCTCAAGCTCGATGCAGCGGTCAGCGCCAACGGGTTCTCGGCGCAAGTGGGTGGCACGTTCTGAGCGGACGCGAACACTTCTCGCTGAATCTCCGAGATCTCGCTTGTGGTTACCCCGCGTCGTGCTGCCTCGATCAACGGGCTGGATGCAAGCGGCGATACACCACGAACGAGATGGACAGGGAAGCCTTCGTCAGGTCGAACTGCTCGGCGATTTCGCCGGCGGGCCCTCCGCAAACCCAAATCACCGCACTCCTTGACCATGTCGCTTCCGCTCGCCACCTTCGGGCCATGGCCATCAGCGACAACGACCGCGTTTTTCTCGCCCGCCGCAGCGATCGCAAGCGCGTGGGCTTGTACATCTTGCCGATTGGGTTGGCAGTACTCGTGCTGGCGTGGGGGGCTTGCTACGTGTTCTTCCCGCTCACGGTCAATCCGTTCGCGGCCGCCGTGCAATTTGAAGGACAGCTCATCGAGCCGGGCACCGTGACCAAGTACGCGATGACAGCCGCTGTGCTGATGAACCTGGTGTTCGCGCTGGCCAGTGCTCTGTTGGTGGTCGGGATCGCATGGGCGCGCCACGAACGGCACTATCTCAAACTCCTGACACCACCCAGAGACGCTGCACCAACCTCGCACTCGGGAGAGCGCGTCTAATACCGATTAGATTACGGTAGTTTAGAGGCACAGGACAAAGAATTACATCCTACTGACATCCCCGACGGCGGCCGGTGCTAGCAATAGCCTCAGCTTTCTCCCCCCCCCGTTCGCTGGAGTGTCCGCCCATGGAAGTAGCCGTAATTACGCTTTACCTGATGGTGCTGACCATCCTAGGCATCTACGGCTTCCATCGCGCGCACCTCGTCTACCTATTCTGGCGTCATCGCAGCAACATCGTCGACCCGCCCACGCAGTTCCCGGAGCTGCCGCTCGTCACGATTCAGCTGCCGATGTTCAATGAGCTGTATGTCGCCGAGCGTCTGCTCGATAGCATCGCCCTGCTCGACTACCCGATCGACAAGCTCGAGCTGCAGGTGCTCGATGACTCGATTGATGAGACGGTCGGCATCGTCAAAAAGAAGGTCGAAGAGCTGAAGGCACGCGGCTTTGATATCGTGCACATTCACCGCACCGATCGCACTGGCTTCAAGGCAGGCGCACTCGAGCAGGGCATGAAGATCGCGAAGGGCGCCTTTCTCATGGTGTTCGACGCGGACTTCGTGCCGACGCCCAGCATCGTGCAGAAGCTCATCCATCACTTCACCGACCCCAAGGTCGCGATGGTGCAGGCGCGCTGGGATCACCTCAACCGCGACTACTCGATGCTCACGCGCGCTCAAGCGCTGATGCTCGATGGCCACTTCGTGATCGAGCACATCGCGCGCAATCGCTCGGGTCGCTTTTTCAACTTCAACGGCACGGCGGGCATCTGGCGCAAGACCGCCATCATCGACGCCGGCGGCTGGCAGCACGACACGATCACCGAAGACATGGATTTGTCGTTCCGCGCCCAAATCCGCGGCTGGAAGTTCATCTACGTCCCCGATGCGGTCGCGCCTGCCGAGGTGCCCTGCGAGATGAACAGCTTCAAGGGCCAACAGTTCCGATGGGCCAAGGGCTCCGCGCAAACCACGAAGAAGATTTTGCCCATGGTGATGCGCGCCGATTTGCCCTGGCGCATCAAGCTCGAAGCCTGTTTTCACCTGACGAACAACTTCGCCTACCTGTTCCTCGTCGCGCTCGCCTGTCTGCAGCTCCCTAACATGCTGCTGCGCCGCCACATCGATAACCCAATGCTGCTCTTGCTCGACGTGCCGCTCTTCATCGCGACCAGCGGCTCGATCATCCTGTTCTATCTGAGTACCCACCATTTCCTCTATCAGAACGTGTGGGTGGCGGTGCGTCGCCTGCCGCTGATGATGGCGCTCGGCATCGGGCTCAGTCTCAACAACGCGCACGCCGTGCTCGAAGGCCTGTTCAGCGACGACGCCGAGTTCGTGCGCACGGCCAAACACGGCATCACCGACAAAGCCGAAAGCTGGAAGAAGAAGAAGCGTTACAAGTCCACGAAGAACGTCGCGACGTTGCTCGAGGTGTTCTTCGGCTTGTACTTCGTGTTCACCATCGGGCTTGCCGTCTACACGCAGTCCTACGCAAGCATTCCTTTCCTAGTGCTGTTCATGGTCGGCTTCCTATACGTGGGCCTGCTCTCGCTCTACCAGTCGCGCTGAAGCGTCTGCACCAGCCCCGCTCAAGCCCCGTAACCAGCCGCGCTGAGCTGCCGGGAGCGCTGCGGCCGCTCGAGGGTTAGCCGTGAGAAATAGCGCGCGTTGGCTGTGAGAAGGTTCGCGCGACCGCGTTGAGTTCCGGCACAGAGCCTGTGACACTCGCGCGTGATGGATAAGCCTGACCCCGCTCTCACCTATGCGACCTACCTCAAGGTGAACGAGCTGCTGACGCTGCAGTCGCCGCGCTCTTTGCCGGTGGAACACGACGAGATGCTGTTCATCGTGATCCACCAAGTCTACGAGCTGTGGTTCAAGCAAGTGCTGCATGAGCTTGGCGGCTTGCGCGCCGCGTTGACGCGCGAGGATGTTCCCCAGGCCCTGCACGGCTTCAAGCGCGTGTTGACCATCTTCAAGACACTGGTCGCGCAGGTCGATGTCATCGAGACGATGACTCCCGTGTCCTTCGCCTCGTTTCGCGCGCGTCTGCAGAGCGCCAGCGGCTTTCAGTCGCGCCAGTTTCGCATGGTCGAGTTCGAGCTCGGCAAGCGCGACGCACGCGCGCTCGAGAACTACGCGGGCGACACCGAATCGCAGGCAGCCCTGAACGCTATCGCCAACCAGCCCTCGCTTTACGATGCTTTTTTGGGCTGGCTGGCGACGCGCGGCTTCGCGATCCCCGAAGACGTACGCAAGCGCGAGCGCTTCGAACCGACCATCGAATCGCCGGTGGTGCGCAGTGTGCTCGTCGATATCTACCGAAATCATCCCACCGAGGCCTCGGTCTGCGAGCGCATGGTCGACCTCGACGAGGGCTTGCAGGAGTGGCGCTATCGCCACGTGAAAATGGTCGAACGCACCATTGGCTTTAAGAGCGGCACCGGGGGCTCTGCCGGCGCCGAATATCTACGCAGCACGCTGTTTCGCCCGTTATTTCCCGATCTGTGGGCGATCCGCAGCGAGTTATGACAGGCGCCTCGAACAGCGGCTTGCATCGCGCAGCTCCGCACACGCTGGCGTCGCTCGCGCAGGCGCCCAACTCGCTCGCTCCTTACTATTCGCGCTTTCGCGTCAGCGAGCGGCTGTTGCTCACGGGCCATTCGCATCAAGCCTGGCCTGACTGTGCACGCGAGGCCGCGCTCGAATGCTTTGACGATGCCGCAGCGCACGTAGACGACAAGTGGCAGGCAGCGTTCGCCAAAGCAGAGCGCGTGCGCGAAGGCTTCCGCCTATGGCTCGATGAACCAAACGCCAGCTTGGCCCTGGGCGGCAATACCCACGAGCTTGTGCTGCGCTTTCTGTCCGCCTTACCCTTGCGTAGCCGGCCACGCCTGGTGACGAGCGATGGCGAGTTTCACTCCCTACGCCGCCAGCTCGATCGCTTGGCCGAAGAGGGCATCGAGGTGGTGCGCGTTCCGAGCGCACCCGTGGCGACCCTCAGCGAACGACTGGCCCATGCCGTGAGCTGTGATCCCCAGCGCACCTCGGCGGTGCTCGTGTCGTCAGTCTTGTTTACGACCAGCGAGATCGTACCCGACCTGGCAACACTGGCCGAGCATTGTCAAAAGCTGGGCTGCCAGCTGTTGATCGATGCTTACCATCAGCTCGGAGTGCTGCCCGGCGCAAGCAAAGGTTTGGAGCAGGCCTTCATCGTAGGGGGTGGGTATAAGTACCTGCAGCTTGGCGAGGGCAACTGCTTTCTGCGTCTGCCCCAAGCCTGCAGCTTACGTCCAGCGATCACTGGTTGGTTTGCGGAGTTTGGCGAGCTCGGTGCCGTGCCTGTCGATGGCGTCGGCTACCCGGACGGCGCCCTGCGCTTTGCTGGCTCGACCTATGATCCGTGTAGTCACTATCGGGCGTCCTCCGTGTTCGCGTTCTTCTCAGAGCAAGCTCTGACGCCACAGCTACTGCGTGGGGTCAGCCAGCATCAGCTGAGCGTCCTGGCTGAGCGGTTCGACGACCTAGCCTTGGATGCTGCGATCATTTCGCGAGCGAGCGCGAGTTCCTTGAGCCGTTTGGGTGGCTTTCTGGCACTGCGCGCCCCTCAGGCGGAACGGATCGCGCTCGGGCTATCGCAGCGTGGGGTCCGCGTCGATTGCCGGGGCGACGTCCTGCGCTTCGGCCCTGCGCCTTACCTTTGCGACCGTCAGCTGCGCGATGCGATCTCGGCCCTCGCCGAGACTGTACGCTGCCTCGCCTGACCGGAGGGTATTTCAGAACGATCGTTCAGTCAGCCAAGTTTTTTCCGCTGCGCGGCCGCCTGTTATCCGCCGTTCACGCGAAAACGCACTTCCCTGTTGACGACGCCCTACAGCGCATAGTGTTATCCGCTCGATGTTTACGAGGTAAGCATTTCGGCGAGGTCACCGTACCGTTTGCGAATGGGCGGCGGCCTGCGAACCAGTCGCAAGTGCGGGGAACGGTCAGGTCCTGACAAGACATGGAGCGCGCAGCGTTCGTGTCTCGTCGTGCCTGAATGTGCCCGTCCGTTGCGTCGATCTATCGGTAATCAACGGCAAAAGGGACGAAAGCAGCAATGGAGCGAGTGGTAACCAGAGTGACGCGCGCACGCAGTAAGTCGATCCATCGCGCGGTGTTGACTCTTATGCTGAACGGTATAGTCCCCATTGCTCTCGTGTCCAGTCTCGCCGTGCCCAAGGCTCAGGCGGGCGGCGTCGAGTACGTCGGACAAGGCACCCGCGCGCTCGGTCGAGGCGGCGCGTTTGCAGCGCGGGCCGACGATCCGATGGCCCTCTCCTACAACCCCGCGGCGCTCTCTCTGCTCACCGGCGACAGTCAGCTGATGCTCAACGTGCAGAACGCTTTCTACGACGCGTGCGTCACGCGCGAGGGCACGTATGGGGATCAGGTTGAGCCAAGTGGAGTTACGGCTCGCTTCGGCGATTTCGATTCGTATCGCGACACGTCGTTTCCGCGCGTCTGCCAGAACAACAAGATCAATCCGGGACTATGGCTCGCCTACACCATGCGGCCCACGAAAACGATCGGTTTGGGCTTCGGGATCCTGACGCCGGCGGCTGCCGCGCATCTGATTTGGGGCGACGGGAAGGGCGGAACCAAGGATGGCAGTCTTCCGTCTCCGGTGCGTTATCAAATCGCTGAACAGGACATCAAACTCGTCCTACCCACTTTCGGGATCAGCGCAAAAGCTGCCGATTGGTTCAGCTTAGGAGTGTCGCTGCAGTGGGGAATCGCGCTGCTCAAGAACATTAACTACACGGTCATTGAGGGCACCGAGAATCCAAGCGAAGACGTCCGCACTGAGATCAACGTTGCGGACTACTTCATCCCCGCGGCGATTTTTTCCGCGCATTTTATACCCACAGATAATATCGACTTGGTCGTGTATGGCCGAATCAGCGACGACATCCGCGCCAAGGGTGATGTCAAGGTGCGCGTCGGCGACTTCGCCGCGAGCCCACTTGCGCTCGACAAAAATGATCAGGTGACGCTCCAGGCAGCTGAGCCGGCGCAGTTTGGAGTTGCCCTTCGCTACGCAAGCCGTCTGAAAGCACCCGAGGCTGGCGAGCGCGGTGACTTGATGAGCGAGGAGCGCTGGGATCTCGAGCTTGACGCAACCTACTTGGTGACTTCCCAGTTCAAGAACATCACTGTCGATATTCCAACCTTACCTTTCCTCATACCGGATGGTTTGAAATCCGACCTTCGTCATGAGTGGCAGGATCAGGTATCAATCAGAATCGGCGGGGACTATAACGTCTTACCCGGTGTCCTCGCTCTGCGTGCTGGTGTCCACTATGAAACCTCGGCCGTTAGCGGCTCTTATATGGGCATCGACTTTCAACCCGCGCAGAGGTTGGGCCTGCATGCCGGCCTGACCTACCGCGTCGGTAGTGTAGACCTGTCGGTCGCTTATGCGCACATCTTCCAAGAGACGGTCGTCGTGCCACTTAACAGTGCGGCCTACCGTCAGGTCGCCAAGTTCACTCCCGTCGTTGTCAACGCCGGCGAGTATGCGTCGCACTACGACGTGGTCTCGTTAGGGGCCACGTACAGATTTGGAACGATTCTCTGAGAGTCAACTGAACGCAACGGTGGGAGTAAAGCATATGAGCAAAGCACGAAGAACATTGGGCATGATGCTGGCGATGTGCGTGGGGATGGGGGCTTGCTCCACCGAGTCGGCCGTACAGCGAGAAGACAATCCTGCCACGGGCGTCAACGGGGGCGACGACGAGGACGCGGGCTCTACCGGTAGCGGGGACAACACGACTGGTGATACCAACCCGGGCAGCAACGGGGGCGCTGACGGTGGCGCCGCCAGTAACGGCGCGACAGCGGGTGATTCTACGTCAGGTGGCGCGACAGCTGGTGATTCTGCGTCAGGTGGCGCGACAGCGGGTGATTCTACGTCAGGTGGCGCGACAGCTGGTGGCAGCGGCGGCGACCCTAGCGCGTGCATGAAGGGGCCGACCAAGGGCAGCAGCGTCTTGGTGATCGGCGATTCGTACGTGGCGCCGTGGGATGGGGCGGACTTCGGCAAAGAGCTACAGAGGCTTGCCAAAGCCGCAGGCGCATTGGCCGCCAGCGATAATTACGCCAATCGCGCGGTCGCCGGTACGCAGATGGTCGGAGGTTTCATCCGTCCCACGATTCCCACTCAGTATGCGAATGAGAATAACTCGGACGGCCACGTCAAGACGGTGGTAATGGACGGCGGCGGCAACGACATCCTAGTGGGAAAGAGGGAATGCATTACGACCTCGGCCCCTCCGGAGAACAAGAACTGTGTCGACACCATCAACAGCGCTACCGCGGCAGCGAAGACATTGCTGGCCAAGATGGCAGCGGACGGCGTGGAGGACGTGGTTTACTTCTTTTATCCCCATCTGCCAGGGGGTCGCGGCACGAGCAAGGAACTGACGAATCAGACCATCGATTACGCATTACCCGTGGTGAAGAAGGCATGCGATGACGCGCCCCTAAACTGTTTCTTCGTCGACACTCGCGGCCTGTTTGGAACGACCACCGACGATTTTCGTGGCGATGCCATCCACCCCACGCCGGTAAACAGCAATAAGATCGCGGCAGCGGTGTGGAAGAAGATGCAAGCGGAGTGCATTGCGCAGTAGCCTACTTCTATCTCCCGCTGTCTCACTAGCTGCTCGCAGGTGAGCGCAGCATCTGGCAGCTAGTTACAAGCACATTCCTCCACCGTATAGGCGCGGTCGCATTGAACCGCTTCGGGTCCGAAGCAGCAGCCCAAGTTGCTAATCGTCGGAACCCGGGGGTTCGCCGCTGCGAACACGGGTCGTAGGGATGATGGCGGAACGCGTGCCGCGTCCCAAACGCCCACGGTGCCGGCAATCGTGGCCATCTTGGGAAAGCTCACGGAACAGAGCGCGGTGTTGGTCTGCAGGTTGAAATCGCCGCCGACGACCGTCAATGCGGGGAAATCCATCGATTTGACAGACACGAAGCTCGTCACGCCAAATTGGCCGCCCACCGTTTCGAGCTTAGGGAAGCGGAGCGCAGTCACCCTCGCTGAGAGGTAGAATAGAGTGTTACCGGTCACTGTTTGAAGTGCGGACATGGTAACTTCCACTGGTAGGCCTGTGGCGCCTTCGCTCCCTACCAACAGCCTGCCCGTGATCTTGGTGAGAAACGGGAAGTCGGAGTCTGTAATCCCACCCGCAGTGCCCGTAAAGATCGAAAGGTCTCCACGAATCTCTGCGCAGAGTCGATTGGCATCGAGGGCTTCCTTAGTCTCGATGACCACTTCACCACACACCTTAAGCTCGCACTGCTTACCCAGTTTATCCGCCGGGCACGCGCAGCTGTAGTCGTTGTCCTTATCCGTGCACGTTCCGCCGTTCTGACACGGGTTGGGCGCGCACTCGTCAATGTTGGTTTCGCACCGGGTGCCTGAGTATCCCGCGGGGCAGGTGCACGCGAAGGCGTTGATGCCTTTCTGACAGGTTCCCCCGTTCTCACAGGGGTTGGGCGCGCACTCGTTAGTGCTGGTTTCACACTGGGTGCCCGCGTAGCCGGCCGCGCACGTGCAGGTGAATCCCGTCTTGGTTTCTTCGCACTTGCCGCCATCGCCGCATGGATTGGCGGAGCAGGCGTTGTTGTCGACGCCCCCATCGTGGCCACTGTCACCTGTCAACCCCGCGTCACCTGCCCGGCCAGCGTCTTCGTTCGCTTTCTTCTCGTCTTTGCGCGACCAGTCTAAGACGCATCCCGACGTTGCCATCGAGATGCAGAGTGTTACGCAAAACATTCGCGCGGCGCGAGGTAGATTACCGGCTGGCATTGGGGTCGAGCTCCTTGCTGGCTTTTGCTTTGTCCACTCCGGACCCTCGGGTCAAGGCAGCGGTCGCGATGTCCCGCTATTCCGGAGTTAGCTAGTTGCATCGACACTCCTCCCCCTCATAAGCGCGGTCGCATTGCACCGCTTCGGGTCCGAAGCAGCAGCCCAAGTTGGTGACACTGGATTCCGTCGCTGCCATGAACATTGGCCGTAGCGCTGACGGTGGCAGTCGCGGTGAGTTACTAATGCCCACGCCTCCAGAAACCGCGGTGATCTCAGAAAAATTGGCCAAACAGAGGGCAGTGGCGTTTTCTATACTGAAACCTCCACCGATGACAGTCAGGGCTGGGAAATCCAGCGATTTGACCGCGCTGAAGGCCATCAACCCGAAGTTGCCTCCAATAGCCCGCAGGCTGGGAAAACGAAGCGCGGTCACTCGCTTTGAAGCATAAAATAGGATCTGACCCCCTATCGTCTGAAGTGCAGGGAGAGTGACTTCGATGCTCGAAAGTCCCTCCTGACCTTCGATGCCTATAAACAGCCCTCCCGTGATCTTAGTGAGGTAGGGGAAATCGCTCGCGGTGATGGCGCCTGTTGTGCCCGTAAGAATCTGGAGTTCTCCACGGATCTCTGCACAGAGTCGATTGGCATCGAGGACTGCCTTAGTGTCGATGCTCAGGTCCCCACACACCCTGAGCTCGCACTGCTTACCCAGTTTATCCGCCGGGCACGCGCAGCTGTAGTCGTTGACCTTATCCGTGCACGTTCCGCCGTTCTGACAGGGGTTGGGTGCGCACTCGTTGATGTTGGTTTCGCACTTAGATCCGGAGTAACCCTTCGGGCACGTGCAGCTGAATGCGTTGACGCCGTCTTTGCAGGTTCCGCCGTTCTGACAGGGGTTGGACGCACATTCGTTGATGTTGGTTTCGCATTGCGAGCCTGAGTATCCGGCCGCGCACGTGCACATGAAACCGTTGGTCATGTCCTTGCAACTGCCGCCGTTGCGACAGGGATTGGGCGAGCAATCGTTGTTGTTGAGCTCGCACGTCTCGCCCTGGAACCCGACCGGACACGAACAGGTGAAGCTGTTGGCACCGTCTGCGCACGTGCCGCCGTTCTTACATGGCGTTGCTGCACACTCGTCGCGATTGGTCTCGCAGGTCGCGCCTGCAAAGCCCGCAGGGCATGTGCAAACATAAGCCCCCGCGCCGTCTGCGCATGTCCCACCATTCTTGCAAGGCAGTGCAGCGCACTCGTCCTGGCTGGCACAGCGCTCAGGGTCGCTTTGATCGCACACGGGGCCGGGGCCAGCATCGTCCCCGCTCATGTTCCCCGCGTCGGTGAGCAACGTGTCATCGGAGGCGTCGCTGAGGTCACCGCCATCGCCGCGGCCATCGCCGCCATCACCGCCTCCAGCATCGCGCGTACCAGCGTCCGTTCCCTGCACCGGCTCTTCTGTCTGCTTCTTCTTACTCCAGTCCAAGCTGCAGCTAGACACCGTCAGCACGACCAAGCCCAACGCAAAGGAGCGGCGAGCTAGCTTTTTCGAACGAGACGAAGTGGGGGCGGGCATGGGCCTGGGATCCTTCCGTGTCGTTGTTTCGTCGCCTGGGCTTGCGAGCGAGTCAAGCGCGCACCGTGTGCGAATAGGGGTGAGCACGCGGGTTTTTCATGGCGCACCCGTGTTCCACGCGTAAGGCCAGCTCCCCCTTCGTGCAAGTCCGCCCGAGCGGCGAGGCGATTCGGCGCGCCTCGCAGACGTTAGCCGCCGGCGGTTTCTTGCCCGAAGCGCCGCGCGCTACCTGCTGCTGACGCCGCTCCGACATAGCGGCTGCCTCACAGCGTCGTCATCACGCACGCGCTACAGCGCGCCTTAGGGGCATCCGCCACGCCCACCTGCTACCATCAAGCGGTACCGACGCCGTCGTTTAGGAGGGCCATTTGAGGCACAGCATCAAGCACTCGCTTACGCCGGACCAACTTCGCCTAGCCGTGCGCAAGTTCGCAGAGGTTTATTGCGAACGCTTCAAGGAATACCAGACCAGCGTCAGCTGGCTGAACGAGGACGAGCTTGAGGTCTCGTTCAAGGTGACCGGCATGCGGCTCACCGGCACGCTGTCGCTCGAGCCCCATGAGCTCGGCATCGACATGAAAGTGCCGTTCGCCTTTACCCTGTTCAAAGGGCGCGCGATCCGAGCGATCGAAGAAGAAGTGACCCCGTGGTTGGACAAAGCGAGCCGCGGCGAGCTCGACGCCGACTGAGCGCCGACTGAGCGCCGACTGAGCGCCGAGTAAGGCGCAAAGCGACCGCTTCCTCGCATGCAGTCGGGTCAGCGTAGCGGCGCGCTAGCGGTCGTGAACCGCGCGCTCACTCGAGGTGAAAGCAGCAGCTGCTTTCCGATCGAGTGGCGCGTGGCCCACTGGCCGACGGCGCTTCAGCTCTCGTAGCCGTAGGACATGGGCTCGCCATTGACGGCTTCGCTCGACGACTCGCTGTTGGACATCTCGGGCGCAGGCGCCGGAGCTGCGGCCTTGGACTTGCGGCCACCCTTCTTGGCGCCCTTGCTCTTCTTGGCAGCCTTCTTGGCAGGTGCAGCGCCTTTGCTGGCTTTCTTGGTGGCCTTCTTGGCAGGTGCAGCGCCCTTGCTGGCTTTCTTGGTGGCCTTCTTGGCAGCGCCCTTGCTGGCTTTCTTGGTGGCCTTCTTGGCAGCGCCCTTACTGGCTTTCTTGGTGGCTTTCTTGGTGGCCTTCTTGGCGGTCTTCTTCGCGGGCTTTGCAGCCTTGCCCGCCTTTTTGGTCGCCTTACCGGCCTTCTTCGCCGCGGGCTTTGCAGTCTTGGCAGCCTTCGCTGCGCTCTTCTTCTTTGCTGCCTTCTTCTTTGCCGCCATGTTCTTCCTCCAGACGAAACCAGTTCTTGGCTCTGCGTTAAGCGCAGAGCGATCAACGTTTGGGAAGTGACCCCATGTACTTGCAGATGATGCCCAGCATCACCTCGTCTGCGCCACCACCAATCGACGCAAGACGACCATCCCGATAGAAACGGGAGATCGGAGTCTCATTCATAAAGCCCATGCCGCCATAAAACTGCAAGCAAGTGTCAGCCACTTCTCGCGTCAGACGACCGACCTTGAGCTTTGCCATCGACGCGAGCTTGGTCACGTCGGTGCCCGCTGCATAGAGCGTGACCGCACGATAGAGCAGCGCGCGCAGTGCTTCGACCTCGGTCGCAAGCTCCGCCAAACGGAAGTGAATCCATTGCTGATCCAGTAGCGGCCGCCCGAACGCGACGCGCTGTCCCGTGTAAGCAATCGTGTCTGTAATCGCGCGGTCGAGGGGCACGAGCGAGGAGGCCACGGCCCACATGCGCTCTTCTTGGAACTGCTCCATCTGATAGGTGAAGCCCAGGTTCTCCTCGCCGATGCGGTTCTGCTGGGGCACGCGCACGTCGTCAAAAACGATCTCCGCTGTGTCCGAGCTGCGCATGCCGAGCTTGTCGAGCTTGCGCGCGATCGAAATGCCCTTTTCCCGCATGGGGACACAGATCAGCGTTTTATTGCGGTGCGAAGGTCCATCGCCCGTGTTCACGAGCAGCGTGATGAAGTCCGCCTGGGTGCCATTGGTGATCCACATTTTGCCGCCGCGGATCACGTAGTCAGATCCGTCGCGCGCGGCGTAGGTGCGGATCGATGCCACATCGGATCCGGCGCCGACTTCACTCACGCCGATCGCTGCCACGAGCTCGCCCGCAATCGCCGGCCGCAGGAACTGTTCGCGAAGCGCATCAGACCCGTGCTTGGCAAGCGCGGGCGTCGCCATGTCTGTTTGCACCCCGATCGCCATCGGCACACCGCCACAGTTGATGTGGCCCAGGGCCTCCGCCATGGCGCATCCGTACGTGTAATCGAGGCCCATTCCGCCATACGCGACGGGCTTGGTGACGCCGAGTAGGCCCGCGCTACCGAGCTTTTTGAAGACTTCATGGGCAGGGAAAATCCCGGCCTCTTCCCAGCTCTCGACGTGGGGCTGGATGTCTTGGTCGATGATCTTGCGCAGCGTGCGCTGGATCTCGAGGTGCTCTTCGCGATAAACCATGGGCCCCTATGCATGCGTAAGAAGCAATGCACTTACGTAATCTCTGCTCTCGCTTGCACTTATGTCAACGGGCTACATTCATTCTTCATGTCGAGAGAGATGAAATATGAAGCGCTCGTGTCTGCAAAGACGCGCGATGAAGCAGTCGAAATCGCGCTCGAAGCACTGCCGCGCGGTCGTACGTTCGTGCGCAGCGAGGTCGTAGACGTCAGCGCCGAGGAAGGCCCCGACAGCTATCATGTGACGATTGTGTTCAGCGGCGGCAGCGGCGGAGAAATGGCAGATTAGCCGGAAAATATCCGCTTTTTTACGCCGGAGCGCGCGCGCCCATTCGGCCAAAGCGCCTCGCTTTGCAAGGTCTCCCAGGCCTGCTCACAGGCTCGCTCAGGCGCTCGGAACGGCCTGCTCACGCGATTCAGAACGGCTTGGGTAGGCCGCCTGCGCGATAGCTGTAGTAGCGGTCGATCACGCGGTTCACATAGCGACGCGTTTCGACGTACGGCGGCACCCCGTGGTAGCGCTCGACCGCACCTGCGCCCGCGTTGTAGCTCGCGACCGTCAGAACCAGATCGCCCTGCCATTGGTTGGCGAGGATGCGCAGAAAGCGTGCCCCACCCATGATGTTCTGACGCGGGTCGTACGGATTGGTCACACCCATGCGCTCCGCCGTGAAAGGCATGAGCTGCATCAAACCCATGGCCCCGTCTACGGACACGACATTCGGGTCGAAGTCGCTCTCGATGTGCACCACCGCCCGCAAAAACGCGAGCGGCAGCTGATACAGACGCGCCGCTTCTTGCAAATAGGTGTCGTAACGGACGTAGCGATCCGGCGAGCGATCACGCTGATGCGCCGGCGTTTTGTAGACCCGTGAGGTGCGCCCGCCGAAGTCGATACGCTTCCAGCGTTTGCTGCGCGATGGCGTGTTCGTGTAGTGCGTGACGCCGCTGGCATCGGTGTGCTCATAGATCTCGGCGCGTGCCATGTCGGGCCGTGTGCTCAGGCCAATCAGCACGAGCACGAGCCCCAAAAACCATGGTTTACGCGCTAGCATCCCGGCGACGATCCTAAGGGCAGGGGGCTTTCTTGGCCAGTAGTCGGCGGCGCTGAGCGGTCCACTGCCTCGTCAACAAGCGCTTGGCGCAGTACATTCCGCAATCGCTCATCCCCCCGCATCCTGCGAGAAAACATGCGACTTTTCTGCGACTATTTGGTCCTTGGCAGCGGCATCGCAGGCCTGACTTTTGCGCTCGAAGCAGCTCAGCACGGTCGTGTGATCGTCGCTACCAAACGCAGCATGGGCGATGCCGCCACCGCCTGGGCCCAGGGTGGCATTGCAGCGGTGCTTGCATCTGATGACAGTTTTGGTGAGCACGCAGCAGACACGCTGGCCACCGGCGGCGGCCTCTCCCATGGGTCAGTCGTGCAGCGCGTGGTTGAAGATGCTCCCCGGCGGATCGAAGCATTGATGGGTCTGGGCGTGCATTTCACGGGCAATCAAGGCTTGAGCGGCTCAGACAGCAGCCCGCCGCTGAACATGCTCACGACGCTCGATCTCGCCCGCGAGGGTGGGCACGGAAAGCGCCGTGTCGTGCACGCGGGCGACATCACGGGCGCCGAGGTGCAGCGCGCCTTGATGGCTGCTGTGCGTGCCTCACCCAACATTCAGGTACTTGAAAACCACATGGCGATCGATCTGATCGACCTATCGCGTTTCGGCGGGCCCCGGCACATCGCTGGCGTGTACGCGCTCGATACCAGCACTGGACTTGTGCACTCGCTCGTCGCCCGCGCCACGGTCCTGGCCACCGGCGGTGCGGGTAAGGTCTACCTCTACACGACCAATCCCGACATCGCGACGGGTGACGGCGTAGCCATGGCCTACCGCGCCGGGGCTGAAATCGGGAACATGGAGTTCTTTCAGTTCCACCCAACCTGTCTCTACCATCCGCAAGCCAAGAGCTTTCTGATCAGCGAGGCGTTGCGCGGCGAAGGGGGGGTGCTGCGCCTGTCTGACGGCAGCGCCTTTATGGAACGCCACCATGCGATGAAGGACCTCGCACCCCGCGACGTGGTCGCACGCGCGATCGATTTCGAGATGAAACGCACCGGCGAAGACTGCGTGTGGCTCGATATGACCCATAAGCCAGCGAGTTATTTGCGCGAGCGTTTCCCGAACATTCACGGACGGGTGGCCGCACTCGGCATCGACCTGACGAGCCAACCGATTCCTGTCGTACCCGCGGCCCACTACATGTGCGGCGGCGTCGTAGTCGACGCAGAGGGCCGCACGACGCTGCCTGGCTTATGGGCAGTCGGCGAGGTCGCATGCACCGGTCTGCACGGGGCCAATCGCCTGGCTTCGAATTCGTTACTCGAAGGCCTCGTCTACGGACATCGCGCCGCGGTCGCCGCCACCAGACTGGCGCGGGACATGGCCTTACCGGAACCGCCCGACTGGGATCCTGGCACCGCCACCCCGAGCGACGAGGCCGTCGTCGTCACCAACGACTGGGACGAGCTGCGCCGCTTCATGTGGAACTACGTCGGCATCGTGCGCTCCGACCGACGTCTGCAGCGCGCATCTCGCCGCATCTCGCTGCTCAAAGAGGAGATCCGCGAGTACTACTTCCGCCACTTCGTGACCCTCGACCTACTCGAGCTGCGCAACATCGCCGACGTCGCTGAGTTGATCATCACCAGCGCCGCGTACCGGCGCGAAAGCCGCGGTCTGCACTACAACGTCGATTACCCCGTTGCGACCGAAGGATCGGCGCGCCTCGATACCATCCAACGTTGGGGTGCGTTGCCCGTCGGCAGACCAGTGCCTGTTTGACATCATGCTTTCATGCGTCTAAAAGCATGCTCCATGAGCGGCTACCTGTTTACCTCTGAATCCGTGACCGAGGGCCATCCCGACAAGGTCTGCGACAACGTGTCTGACGCCGTGCTCGACGCGGTGCTGGCCCAGGATCCCCGTTCGCGCGTCGCGTGCGAAACGATGGTGAAGACGGGCTACGCGATTCTTGCGGGTGAGATCACCACCAAGGCGGTCGTCAACTACGCCGACATCGCGCGTAAAGCCATCCGCGAAATCGGCTACACCAGCTCCGAGATGGGCTTTGATGCCGATTCATGCGCGGTGCTGCTCGCGCTGGAAGCACAGTCTCCCGACATCTCTCAAGGCGTCGATGAAGGCGAAGGCATGTACAAAGAGCAGGGCGCAGGCGATCAAGGCCTGATGTTCGGCTTCGCCTGCGACGAGACCGCGGAGCTGATGCCCGCACCGATAAGCTACGCACACAAGCTCGCTCGGCGCCTGACCGACGTGCGCAAGAAGGGCACCCTGCCGTTTCTGCGTCCCGACGGAAAGACTCAGGTCACGGTCGAATACGGTGACGACGGCATGCCTTCGCGCATCGACGCCGTGGTCGTGTCTTCCCAGCACAGCGAGTCCGTGAAGCACAAGACGCTCAAGGAAGCGATCATCGAGGACGTCGTGCTCAAGGTCATCCCGAGCAAGCTGATCGATAAGAAGACGAAGTTCTGGATCAACCCCACGGGCCGTTTCGTGCTCGGTGGCCCCTACGCCGATGCGGGCCTTACGGGTCGCAAGATCATCGTCGACACCTACGGCGGCATGGGTCGCCACGGCGGCGGTGCCTTCAGCGGCAAAGACCCGTCCAAGGTCGATCGCAGCGCTTGTTACTACGCGCGCTACGTCGCAAAGAACATCGTGGCCGCCAAGCTCGCTCGCAAGGCGGAGGTACAGGTTGCCTACGCGATCGGCGTCGCCAAGCCCGTCGGCGTCTACGTGACGACCTTCGGCACCGGCGTAGTGGATGACAAGCAGATCGCCAAAGCGGTCGAAGCGCTGTTCGACTTCCGTCCGCGCGCGCTGATCGAAGAGCTCGATCTCTTGCGCCCCATCTATCGGCCCACCGCCGCCTACGGTCACTTCGGCCGCACCGAGAAGACGTTCACCTGGGAGTCCACGGATCGCGCGCAGGAGCTCGCAGACGCCGTTTTGCCCAAGGCCAAGAAGAAAAAGGCTGGCTGATTTCCCGGCTCGGCTCCCGTGTTGACGGGTGGTGTAAGCAGTGACTCACCTTTGAATGGCGCGCCCGACCTTGTGTCCGGCGCGCTTTGTCGTTCGCGCTAAATGCGGCGCTCGTGTGTTTTATCTCGGCGTCGGCGGCAGAATTTCTAGTCTGTTAGCTCGTTTGCAGTCTGCGTGTGTGCGTTTGACTGTTCTGTGCTGGGCCTCACTCACACGCTTGTTCCCATCAGCGGGACACCTGAGTATGCTCGTTTTCAGATCACTCCCCCGCCGCTCTTCAATGGGCTGTGGTGTTGTGATGCGCGGTCTGACGGTCAGGCAGCGGACTAACCTGTGGAGCCGACGTGGAGATACGCGTCAACTTGGTGCTAATCGCGCTGCTCAGCCTGGCCTGGCTGGGACTGCGTGCCCAAACGCCCAGCCGCATCACGAGTGAGGCCGCAGCGGGCCACCTTGCGCAGCTCGAAGACACCTGCGCGCAGGATAAGGCCGACCCTCAGGCGTTGGTTGAGCTCACAAATGCCTACCTGGAAATCGGTTATCCGGCCTTGGCGGTCTTGGCACTCCGTGCGGCGCAACCCGTTTTGTTAGAAGAGCCGGCTGTGGCCCACCAGTTGGCACGTGCCTACGAACAGGGCGGTCGATTGCTCGACGCACTGGCGACTGCAGACCTCGCCCTTGATCGCTGCAGCCGGGTGCTCGGTGCGGCGCATCTCGATACCGAGCTGCCGACATTCGCCTGCAGTGAGCGCACGCTTTCCAAGCTCGACACGCACAAAAGCGCGCTCGAGCGCATGGTGCGTTGGGGCATCGTCGACCCGAGGGTCGATCCCCGTGCCCAGCGCGCGTACGACCTGGCGTTACGTCGCGCGCGCATCGCCATCGGTGATTTTGGCGTTCCTGCCAGCGTCCCTTGAGCGTCTTCGAGCCCCGCGGTCTGTCTGACGCGTTGGCTCTGACGCGCTGGCTCTGACGCGCTGGCTCTGACGCGCTGTCTGACTGACGCGCTGTCTGACTGACGCGCTGTCTGACTGACGCGCTGTCTGACTGACTGACGCGCGCTTGTGTTACGCGGCGCGCGCTGCGCTGCGGTCATGGGGATCGAGCGCGAGGATCATGCGCGCCACGGTGCGTGCGCGCCCGTTCAAGGCTGCCTGGCGAAACAGATACAGCGACTGCTTGAGCGCATCGACTGACTCGGTGCGTCGTCCGGCACGATCGAGCATCGATCCGAGCCTGCAGTAGTTCGCTGCGGAGGGATCGAGCGCGACCGCTTCGCGCATGGCTAGCGCCGCCTTGCGGTGCTCACCGCGACGCGCACAACGAGCGGCTCTGCGCCATAGCGCTTCCTCGTGGCTCGGCTGTTGGTGGGCTTGTTTCCGCATTGTGTCTCCTGAGCTTCACGACGTAGCAAAGCTCACGCCAGTTCAACGCAACTCGCAATTGTCAGGGGAAGTGTCCATTTTCTGGGGCATCGAAGTGCGTTTCATTACCAAATACCGCTCATTCAACCCTCAGATCTGCGTTAGTAACCTTCCGCACCTGAGGCTTCCTACATGACGTGAATTGACAGCGACGCGACAATCTTGGCGCGGTTAAGTACAGGCCGCGGTTCTCTCTTTGGAAACCGCGCGAGGTATGCCTTATAGTGATCCTATGAGGTGCTGGCGGATGGGTGCTTGCCCCGGAATGGTCCGAATCCCGACGGGATCCTGCCGCACTGGGTCGAAGGGGCACACCGCTCCTTCCACCATGGAACGCCTCGCGCAAGGGGCTGCACTTCGCGTGAGCCCAATCGCATAGGGGCGCCGGCTTATGCCGGGGGAGGAATGGCACGCATGGAAAGAAGCAAGATTTGGGGCTTTTCACCGGAGGTCAGCCTCAGCTGATTTACGCCAGTGCCACAGGCGGAGTGCTTGGATGACTCCGCTGTGCTGGTCGCCTTGGTGAGAGGCCAGCTACTCTTGGGGCGATAAGTCGAAAGGCTTGTCGCCCCAGCTCTTTAAACGGCTTAGCGCCCGGGCCCTTAGTAGAGGTCCCCAGAAGTAGGTGATCACTAGGGCTGCCAGGACGTTTTCTCCACGTGGGCGTGAGCGTTGTCCTGGTCGTGAGCCTGGACGGCGACGGCGACG
>JBBSJC010000059.1:0-22468 GCA_038257655.1 Polyangiales bacterium
ACGAGTCCACGATCCGGCTCGACGTCAAGTCCGGCGTCGACATGAGCCTGCCGCGCGTGAGTCTCGTGCCCGAGCGCGTGCAAGTTCGCATCGTCTCTGAGCCCGCGGGCGCCGACGCGGTAGCGGTCAGGGGTGATGAACGTCGCGCCCTGGGCCGCACTCCTCTCAGCGTTTCGCTCGACAACAACGAGACGCCTTGGACGATCGAGCTCGCACGCGAAAAGTTCGATCGTTTCAATCAGGAGCTCAAGCCGGAGGGCACGAGTGAGATCAGGATCTCGGCAGTGCTGACGAAAAGTGGTGCCACACGCCGCGAAGCGAGCGCATCCGGGGAGCCTCGCGCCAAGAAACCGCGTGATGAGCCGGCCGCTACGGGCGGTGGAAACGGCACGCTGCGCATTAACTCGCGTCCCTGGTCCCAGGTCTTTGTGGACGGCAAGCTTATCGGCAATACGCCTCAGATGAACGTGTCGCTCTCCGAGGGGCAGCACCGCATCTCGCTGCACAACCCCGAGTTCAACCTGCGCAAGAACCTGTCAGTCACGATTCGCGCCGGTGTCGTCGAGACCCAGATCATCACGCTTCAGTAGTCGATCACTCCATCACTCGACGCGCTGGCGCACACGCAGGATCGGCCCCGGTGTCAGTGATTGTTGGTCGTTGGCGGCGGTCGCAGTGCGCTCGAGCAGCGAGCGTACGCCATCGCCGTCTAAGTCGCCCTCCGCGCGAAACGTGATAAGCGGCCGTGGTGGGTTCTCACGGGGTCCGCAGCCCGGCGACGCCACGATCACCTGGTAGCTGTATCGAACCTGAGCGCTGCTCAAGCCCAAGGCCTCCCACGTAGCGCGCCCAGGGACGTCCGCCGCGGCGAAGTCGGTCTCCATGGGATAGACCGCGGGGGCAGCGGGCATCGGACCCGCGCTTTCGGGCAAGCACATGCGCCGCAGCTTGCCGTCGACACGGTGATCGGCTGTGTAGTACGCCGCGACGGCCGCGTGCAGCGACGCTAGTTGCTCTGTGGCTTCCGATACCTTGCTCAGGCGCAGCTGCGAGACGAACGCGGGCACGAACACGGCGAGTACCACGCCGGTCAGCCCGAACAGCGCGGCACTTTCCACCAAGCTGAGACCCGCTCGGCGCGGACGCGGGTGTTTCGCGATCGAGTGAATTGAAGCGGGCACGGCCCGCGAGTGTGGCGGGGGCGAGCTCTTCGGTCAAAAAGCGAAAGACGAGCTGATTTTGGCTGGGTCAGGCCCGTCACAAGTGTAGGCGCACAGACTCTTTTGGTGGAACACGTCGCGGTAGCGTCCCACCAATGGCTTAGGACATGAGATCATGACGACCACGTATGCACGGCCATTTGACCGAGCCTTGGGGGCGACGCACCCTCCGGCCAACCATGGGCGTCGGGTGAGCGAACAGCGCGATAACCGCACGACCGTCGAGCGCGACGCGATACGAGCTCCCGAGCCCACAGGCGAGAAGGAGCCGCGGGCGACGGTGGTCGTCTATGCGCACGACGACACACGTATTCTCGAGCTCGGCGAGGGTGAAAGCGTGCTGGTGGGCCGCGCCTTGCCCGCAGAGGTCGTGGTCGATGATCTGACCATTTCGCGCCAACACGCGCGGCTCACGTACCGCGACGGAGCCGTCGAAGTCGAGGACTTGGGCTCGCGCAACGGCACCTGGGTGCGTGGGGCTCGCGTCAGCACAGCACGGCTCAGCACCGGCGAGGACGTACGTTTCGGTGGTGTCGCCGTGTCGATCCATTTGCGAGAGGGCGCAGCGCCGCCACTCGGCATCAGCAACTACGATCATCTGATGGGTCGCCTCGAAGACGAGGTGGTTCGCGCTCGAACCTTTGGCCATACCTTTTCCCTGGTTGCCGTGTTCGCGCCGGATCTGGGCGACAAGGGCCCTCGCACAGAGGCGCGACACGTGAGTCGCTGGGCACCGCGTGTTCGAGACGAGCTGCGGCCGGTGGATGCGATCGCGGTGCACGGTCCGCACAGCGTGCTCGTGTTCATGCCCGAATCGAACGCAGGCAGCGCCGAGCGCACGGCCCGTCGCTTAACGCGGCTGAGCGAAAGCGGGCTCTTGTATTGCGGCGTCGCGAGCTTCCCAGAAACGGCCAAGGCTGCGGGCGCCCTCGTGAGCGCCGCGCATACCGCCGCGCGTTCGGCCGGCCAAAGCGCCCCCGTCGCGCTCGGTCGCGGCGTCGCGCCCGGTGAAGAGGGCGCAACGGTCATCAAGGCTGAGTCGATGCAGCGTCTTTACGGCCTGGCAGACCGCGTGGCTGCGAACAATGTGCCGGTGCTGATCCTGGGCGAAACCGGTACGGGCAAAGAAGTTATCGCGCGTCATGTGCACCGCTCGAGCCCGCGCGCGAAGAACCGTATGGTCGTGATCAACTGCGCCGCGTTGCCTGGCAATCTGATCGAGAGCGCGTTGTTCGGCCACGAAAAGGGCGCCTTCACCGGCGCCGATACGATCAAAAAGGGCGTGTTCGAAGAGGGCGACGGCAGCACGGTCTTCCTCGACGAGGTGGGTGAGCTGTCGCCCGCAGCGCAGGCTGCCCTGTTGCGTGTGCTTGAATCCAAGCGCTTTTCACGCGTTGGCTCGGCCAAGGAAATAAGCGTCGATGTGCGCATCGTGGCAGCGACGCATCGCGACTTGGAAAGCATGGTCGAGGCGGGGACGTTTCGCGCGGACCTTTACTATCGTTTGAACACGATGACGCTGAAGGTGCCTGCGCTGCGTGAGCGTCCCGAAGAGCTCGAGCCTATCGCCCGTGCATTCTTGGCCGAAACGGTGCAGCGCTGGAACACGACCGCGCGCGACTTTGCACCGGCGACCATGCAGATCCTCGCACGCCATGCGTGGCCCGGGAACGTGCGCGAGTTACGCAACGTCATAGAGCGCGCAGCCGTGATCTGCACGAACGAGCGCTTACAACCCGAAGATCTGCCCGAGCGTATGCGACTCAAGGCGGCCGAGCAGCACGCGGTTGAGCATCCGCAGCCCGTAGAAAGCGAACGTCACTCGGCGCCGGTGATGGGCAGCACTGAGGACCTTGGCGGCGTTCCCTTTCGGGATCGCATTCGCGATTACGAGGTAAAGCTGATAACCGACGCGCTTGATGTCTCGGGCGGCAATCAGAGTCGCGCTGCGGAAATCTTGCAGATGCCTCTGCGTACGCTGGTGCACAAGATCAAGGCTTACGGTCTCAAGAAGACTTATCGCCGCGAAGACGAATAAGCCCTACCACGCTGTCGCCACATAAAAGTCGGTGACAGGGCCGCCTGTCTGCCGGCTGATCAGACCTCCGCCACCTTGCAGGGCTAAGCCAGCGTACCAGCGTGGCTTGAACTGATATTCGGTTTCGAGCGCAAAGCCTAGGTAGCTCGTGCCATTGCCGATGCCGCTCGGACTGTTGTGCCGCTGTGCGCTGCCGTTATCGAGCGAATGGAAACCGGTGACGCGCATGCGCCCCTGCCAGTTCTGGCTGTAGCTGCCGCCCAGTTCTGCGGTCCAGTTCGCCACGTCGTGATAGCCGCCGGTGCGCAGTGTGTAGCCCCCTGTGCCGGCGAGGTAGATGCGATTCCAGCCGTAACCCACGGCCAAGCCGCCGTACGCGTCCCACACCCCGGTTCCGATGCGCAGACCGCCGATGCGCTGCTCGTTCCCTGTCGCATCTGAGTCTTTGCTGTACACGGCTTGTTTCACACCTGCTGGTGCCAATGGGGCGCGTACAAACCCTTCGAGCGAGGCTGCGAATCGACCGAGGGACAGCGCCTGATAGCGCGCACCGAGCGCCGGGTCGCCGACCGTGATGTGCCGTTGGGTATCGCCCGTCCGTGTGTCTTCGAGCGTGAACAGCTCGGCAAACGGAAAGTGCAGGGTGGCCGCCAAACCAGGCACGAGACCGAGCTCGGCGTAGCCGTTCAAAAACACTTCGTTGTAGGTGCCGTAGTCGATCGTCTCGCCGTCACCGTCGTGATAGCCGAAGCCGTAGAGCCACTTGAGCCAGAGCTTGGCGTAGCCGTGTCCCGGTGCTGGCGACCATGGACCAGCGAGCGCGCGGGAAGGCAGCACCGCCGCGATAACCACGAATAGCGCGGCGGCTAACGCTACGGACGACGGCAGCCGCAGCCAGCCATGAGCAAAGCGTTTCATGTCGGTGTCTCGTGGTTCAAGGAAGCAGCCCTCGCGCGGGTATGTGGCTGCAGGGAGTTCGGGCGACTGCCGGGATCGTTACTTACTTGGACGCAGCCGTCTCGCGCCGGGCGCGCGATTCTGTCATGTTCCGGGCGATGAGCACGAGCCCCAAGGACGGTGATGTCGAGAAGCCCACGCTTGAAGGTCTCGACGACGTACGCGCCGAGCTTGACGACGTAGATCGACGGATCGTCGACGCGTTGGTCGAACGCGATCGCATCGTGATGGAGGTGGCGCGGCGCAAAGCGGGCAAGGGCGACGGGCGTGTTCGCGATCCGGTGCGCGAGGAGACGCAGCTGACGCGTCTTTCAGGTCAGGGCCAAGGCGCAGGTCTCGATGGTTTTTATGTGACACGCGTCTTTCGCGAAGTCCTCGATCACTCCGTACGCCTGCAGCAGGAGTTTCTCGCGCGTAAGAAGAATCCTGGCCGTGACCCCGACGGGTTGTTGGTCGTCGCCTACCAAGGCATCGACGGCGCTTACAGTCACTTGGCGGCGATGCGACACTTTGGTCCACGCGGCGGCGACGTGGAATTTCGCGGTTTTCCCACGTTTCGCGCGATGATGGAGGCGGTGCGCGACGGCCAAGCGCGCTACGGCTTACTGCCGATCGAGAACACGACCGCGGGCTCGATCAACGATGCTTACGATTTGCTCGCCCTTATGGATCTGTCGATCGTGGGCGAAGAAGTTCAGAAGGTCGAACACTGTCTGGTGGCGATCGAAGACGTGCCGTTGAGCCGGATACGCCGCGTGTTTTCCCATCCGCAGGCGCTTGCGCAGTGCTCGAACTTTCTTGCGGCGTTGCCTGACTGCCACGTGGAATCCTTCCTCGATACGGCGATGGCCGTGCAGCGGGTAGGCGCGGAACAAGACCTGTCGCAGGCTGCAATCGCCAGCGAAGAGGCGGCGCGTCGCTACGGACTGACGGTGATCAAGCGTGACGTCGCCAATCAGAAAGAGAACTTCACGCGTATGGTCGTGATCGCGGCGGAGCCTGAAGCGGTGGATCCGCGCGTCGCTTGTAAAACGTCGCTTATCCTTGCGACCAAGCACGAAAAGGGTGCGCTGCTCGGCTGCCTCAACGCACTTGCAGAGCGCGACCTGAACCTTACTAAGCTGGAATCGCGCCCGCGGCCGCATACGCCCTGGGAGTACCTTTTTTACGTCGATTTCGAAGGCAATCTCGATCATCCGAGCGTGGCCGAAGCGCTGACGGAGCTGCGATCAAAGACCAGCTACCTGCGGGTGCTCGGCTCCTATCCTGCACGCAATACCAAAGATGCGCGTCCAGTAGAGGGGCGCGCTGCGGTCAGTGCGCCACTGTCCGGAGCCCGTGCCGAAAGGCGTCCGTCGAGCGCGCCGCGCGACCTCGATCAAAGCCGGCACCGACTGAGCTCGCGTGTCGAGCATCCGGAAGACACTCAGATTGAAGTCGGCCTGTGTCGGGTCGGGGGCGCTCACGCGGTGGTGATCGCGCGTGTGGCCGATTACACCACGCGCGAGGGCTTGCTTGACTGCGCCCGGGCGGTGCGCGCCGCTGGTGCAGGCTTACTGTGGGCGCCGTGCTTCGACGCGCACATCCGTGAGCGTGGCGACGCACTGGGGCGCGATCCACTGGAGCTCTTGGAAGAAGTCGGACGCATTGCGGGGCTGCCGATCGTGGCCGAGGTGCTTCATCCCTCGGACGTGGATCGGGCGGTCGAGCGCGCCGATGTGTTGTGCGTCGGCGCAGCTCAGATGGAGAACATGGCGCTGTTGCGCGAAGTGGGGCGTGTCGATAGACCCGTGATCATCGAGCGCGGGATGATGGCTTCTGTCGACGAGTGGCTGGGCGCCGCAGAATACGTGCTCGCCCGCGGCAATCATCGCGTGATCCTGTGCGAGCGCGGCATTCGTACCTTCGAGCGCAACACACCGACGACGCTCGATCTCTCGGCTGTCGCCGCACTGCGCGAACGCTCGCACTTGCCTATTCTTGTCGACCCTTCCCAGGCGACCGGTCGCGCGCGTTGGGCGATGGCGTTGGCCGAGGGGGCTCGCGCTACGGGCGCTCACGGCGCCGTCGTCGAGGTCGGAGCAGACCTGCCCGCATCTGAGCGTTCGTTGTCGTTCGCGGATCTATCCACGCTCGTGCTTCGGCTCGGCCAGCTGCGAGCCCGCTGAGGACGCGTGAAGAGGACGCTTGCAAACGTGCTCGTGGTGGTTGCGCTCGCTTCGGGCGTAGTGCTGCTCGCGATGACGACCGGCTTGTTTCCGGCGCAGCAACCAGAGCCTACCGAGGCTGTGCCGCTCGTGAAGACAGAGCCTGCTGCCATTGTTAAGCGTGCGTCTGCGCCGGGGGCGCCCATGGCTGCGCCTTCCGCCAGGGCCTTTCCAGTGTGTCCTGCACCGGCCGAAGGCGCGCGAATGCACGTCGGGCATGCGTCAGCTAGCGCTTCCGTGCAGTCGCTATTTGTCTGGTGCCGCGGCGGTTATGGACTGTTCAGTCTCGACCTCGCAGGTCCGGTGCTGCTGACACAACTGGCCCATCTGCCCACCAAGATGCCGCGCCCGGGCGGCGCGGTCGTCGCTGACATCACTGCCGATGGGATGGCTGATCTCGTGGTGGGCGTCGCGCCAAAAGAAGGCGTGGTGCACGCGCCAGGCAGCGGCGTGTTTCTCGCGAGGGGCCGTGCTCAGGGCGGCTACGAACCTGCGTTTCCGTTGCTGGAAATGCCCATCGTGGGGCTCGAACTTGTACCCGCGCGCGCGCAGCCTGCGTCGCCAGAGCTGTTCGTCCTAACGCGTGGCGATGCGGCGGCGCGACGCCCGGGGCAGCTTGTGTGGTTCGAATCGGGCGCGACCCCGTTGAAGAAAGGCGCGTCTGACACCGGGCTTTTGCCGCGCGATCTTCGCGTGGCGCAACTCGGTGAGAAAGCGGCCCTTGAGCTACTCATGTTGGCGGCGGAGCCCGCCCGTGTCTTGGCCCTAAGCCCCGCGAAGCCGCCAACTGAAACAACGCGTGAGGTCATTTTGGAACAGGGCGCGGCGTTGTGCACGGCGAGCGATCCGCGCTTTGTGCTGGCGCGAACCACCCACGATTTGTTTCGTGTGAGCGACGAGCCGCTGGCGCTCACGCTCTGGTTTCGCGGTGCAAATGTGGGACCGTGCGCCACGGGCGATCTGGACCGCGATGGCGAGCCGGATGCGCTTGCTGTCACGGACGCGGGCGTCATTTGGTTGCGCGATGGCGGCGACAACAGCGGCGAAAGCAGCGCGCACGAGCTGACGTTGCCAGCCGGCTATCGCGCACTCGATGTGGCCTACGCTGCCGGCGAGGCGGCCCGCGTGATCGCGCTCGCGCTCGATGTCGAACATGGGCAGCTCGTGTTGCTCGTGTGGCCGGCGCTCCCGTGGGAGGCGGGCACGCTCGTCCTGGCCGAGCAGGCGGCACGCGACAGCGCAGCCGTTGCCCAGATTCCCCTCGAGTAGAGGGCAGAGCCGTACGAACCCGAAAGCACCTGCGCCCGTCAACCTGAGGTCCGCCCAAGTCGTGGACGACGGGGAGTGGCAGTGTTACGGTCCCGGCCGATGCGGGGGGTGGGGCTGGTCACGCTGGCCCTCGAGCCGCATCCAAAGAGCGAATCCTGATGACGTTCACCGAAGCTGCGGTGGAGGTTCTGCGCCTGGTAGGCAAGCCCCTTCACTATAAGAAAATCACAGAGCTCGCGATCGAGCGGAACTTGCTTTCGCACGTGGGCAAAACACCCGAAGTGACCATGAGCTCGCGGCTTGCGACGCTGGTCAAACGCGATCGGGGCGAAGCGCCGCTCATCAAGGTCAAACCTGGTGTGTTCGGGCTGCGCGAATTCAACGAACAACAGCTGGCAGATTTGTCCGGCGATATTGATGAGCTTCCGGAGGCTGGGGTGGAGAACGAGGAGACGAAGGTCGAGGCCGGTGCTGAGGCTGAAGCACCGAAGGTCGAGGCTATCATCCCGCCCGTCGAGCGCCGTCCACTGCCGGGCTCCGACGTGTTTCCGGAAGAGGCCGACGACGACGAGCCGATTTTCGGCTCGGACGATGATGAGGAAGAGGAAGGCGGCGAAGAGCGCGTGGAGGGCGAAACCGCCGAGGCTCGCTCTTCGCGGCGGCGCTCGCGGCGCAAACGTCGCGGTGGCGAACGAGAGCCTGTGGCAGAAGGCGTGCGCCCGCTGGATTCTCGCGAGACTTCTCGCGACGCAAGCCGCGACGCGCCCCGTGCCAATGAGCCCCGCGTGCGCGAAGAACGCACGCGCGAGGAACGGGCTCGGAGCGATCGCAACGGGCGCGAGGAGCGCCCCCGCGAGGAGCGCAATCGTAGCGATCGCAATCTGCGGGGCCGAGGCCGCGACGAGGAGCGCCCCCGCGAGCGCGAGGTGCGCGGGCGCGATCGTGAGGAGGTCGTTCGTGGCCGTGACCGCGACGACGTCGACTTTCATCGCGAGCCGGCCGATGGCGACTTGCTCGGTAAGGATCTCGCGGATGCCGTCGCGAGCGTGCTTTCTGCGGCGGGTCCGCGTGGACTGACGCCGTTCCGGGCAGCGGAGATGCTCGTACGTCGTGGCCGTCTGGCAGGCGATCCGACCGCGCTCGTGCCGACGGTGATGGCAGCGGTTCGCGCCGATGTGGCGCGCAATGGTCTAGAAGGAGGGCGCCCTCGCTTCCGGATGGACGCAGGCGCGGTGGTCCTGACGGAGTTCTTGCTGCCGCAGGACGTGGTGCGCGCTGAACAAGACGTGATGCGCGCGGCTGAGCGCCAGCGTGATCGCGCTCGTCGCGCATTCATTCGCAAGCTCGGAGAGCTGCCGGCGGCCAGTTTGGCAGAGCTCGTTGCCACCTGGCTGAATGCAGAAGGCGTCGTCAGTTTGCGCGCGGTGCGCAGGCCCGGCGCGTCGCCCGGTGAGCTGCATCTGGCGGGAACGCTGCGGCGCGGCGTCGAAGAAGTGCGGCTCGCGGTCGTGCTGGTGCGCGAGGGGCGTGAGCTCGGCCGCGAGCGTGTGATCGAAGCGCGCGGCTCGCTGCACTACTACGGCAATGCGCAGACCGTATGGCTCGTGACGCTCGGTCAGGTGATGTCCGGAGCGCGCGAAGAGGCGGCAGCACCGGCTGCGGGCCCCGTCGCCCTGCTCGACGGTATGGCGCTCGTCACCGCGATGGAGCGCACCGGCGTGGGCATCAAAGCCCAGCACGTGTCGATTTCCGCGATCGATTTGGATTTGCTGGATTCCCTGCGTGGTCGCGAGCCGAGCCGAGAGCCAAGTCGCGAACGCGAGCGAGACCGTGACCGCGATCGGGAGCAGGATCGTGATCGTGATCGTGATCGCGATCGGGACCGCGATCGGGACCGGGAGCGTGGCCGCGATCGCGATCGTGGCCGCGAGGACGAAGGGAGGGACCGCGACCGCGAAAGCGAAGAGCGCCATCCGGAGCCGGCCGCAGCCAGCGAGCCCGAAGCGGAGGCTAGCCCCGCGGTAGATGCGCCGGATTCCACAACGAACCCCGCGGCTGCCTCGGATGCTGCGCGCGTTGACGCGCAAGACGGCGAAGGGGGACGTCGACGCCGTCGCAGGCGCCGTCGCGGTCGCGGTCGCGAGAACGAGAATGAGGGCGGCGCCGAGAACGAGGGCGCGGGCATCGAAGCTCAGGCGGAAGAAGGCGCCGAGGACTGGGATGGCGCCGAGGAGCCCGCGGGCGAAAACGGAGGCGCACCCGATCCGAGCCAAGCCGGTACGGAAGATCGCGATCAGGAAAGCGTCGACAGCGCACAGGCGGCCGAGCACTCTCGCGAGGCAAACGAAACCGCTCCGAACCGCACTGAGGACGAGGATCTGCGGCCGGTGTGGGAGCGCACGCAACAGCTCGACGAAGAAGAAGACGAAGAAGAGCCGGAACAAGAGCAAGAGCCCGCGCCGGGTGCATACGAAGACGACGACCAGGAACAAACGCCGGCAGGCCGCGATGACGAGCAGGACGAAGAGGGGCGCTTCTAGCGCCGGACGAGCAGCGCGGGATACGCGAAGCGTGCCAACGCCAAACATAGAGGAGTGTGGCCAGCCCGCGCCGCTCGCAGTGCCATTGCGCTGACCTCAGCCGAGCTGTTTTCAGGTCGAGCGTGTCGTGCCCGCACAGCCTGAGGCTTACCTCTGGTAAGCTCCGCTGAACGTGGCGCGCATTCTTCATATCGAGGACGATCCCAAAAGCCGGTTGTTGGTGCGCAAGCTGCTCGCCGCATCCGGCCATGTAGTCATCGAGGCCGAGAGCGGGCTTGAGGGCATTCGCCTGGCAGGCATCGACCGCCCCGACATCGTGCTCGTCGACATCAACGTGCCGGATCTGGACGGTTATGAGGTCACGCTGCGCCTGCGCGGCATGATTTCCATGGCTGGCGTACCGATCGTCGCGATCACCGCCGAGGGCGATCGGATGACAAGTCTAGCCGTCGGAGCCGATGGCTTTATCGCCAAGCCGATCGATGCCACTCGCTTTCCCCAGCTCGTCGAGCGCTATCTGCGCGGCCATCGCGAGCACGCGGACGAGACCGGGGAGATTCGGCTGCGGGAGCGTTCACAAAAGATCGTCGAGCGGCTCGAGAAGAAAGTTAGCGAGCTCATCGAAGCCAACCGTCGGCTCGAAGAAAACTCGCGTTTGCGCCGCGAATTTTTGCGCAACCTAAGTCACGAGCTCGCCACGCCGATGACGCCGGTGGTCGGTTATCTCAAGCTGCTGTTGGGGGGCGAGCTCGGCGGGTTGAGCGAAACCCAACAAAAATGTCTGCGTTCGGTCGAGCAGTCCACGCAACGCCTGCGCGGCTTGATCGACACCTTGCTCGACGTGAGCCAGCTCGAAACCGGACGCCTGCATTTCTTTCACATTCAGTACGATTTCGTCACGATCGCCAAGCGCGCCATCGACGAGGTGCGCATGCGTTTCTCCGATGGCGACGTGCGGCTGACGGTCGAGCCATTTCGCGAGGGCACGATGAGCGGCATCGGGGACGCCGACAAACTGCAGCGCTCCATGGTTCACGTGCTCGACAACGCGGCCAAGTTCACGCCACGGGGCGGTGAGGTCGCGGTCGGGATTCGGCGCGGCTCCATGCCCGGCGGCGGCGACTGGTACGGCATGTTCGTCGCAGACAGCGGGCCCGGTGTGGCTCCCGACCAGATACCCAAGATTTTGCAGCCGTTTTATCAAGTCGATGGCTCGGTCACGCGCAGTCATGGCGGTGTCGGGCTGGGGCTCGCCTTTGCGCGTCGCGTGTGCGAGTCGTCTGGCGGCGGTATCGACATCCAAAGCCCGCCCTCGGAGGCCATCGCCGGGCGCTTTTTGAGTGGCACGTGCGTCACCTTGCGCGTGCCTCCGGACGCGCGACGCGCTTCACTCGTGCCGTGATCTATCTCGACTATCACGCTGCCACGCCGCTCTCGGCCGCAGCGCGCGAAGGGCTCTCACAGTCCCACGCGCACGGTTGGGCCAACCCGCAAAGTGTTCACGCAGCGGGCAGGGCGGCGCGCACGCTCGTCGAGCACGCACGTGTTCAGGTCGCAGGCGCTATCGGAGGCAAGCCTGCTGACATTGTGTTCACGTCCGGCGGCACCGAAGCCTGCAATCTCGCTTTGTTCGGGCTGCTACCCGCAGATCGAGCCCCGCGCACGATCGTGACGACAGGCATCGAGCATCCGGCGATGTCGGCGGCGATCGTGCGCCTTGCGCAGGCCGGTACAACGGTCAAGCAACTTGACGTAGTCGCCGGGCGCGCTCCGTCGGCGCAAGCATTCGCAGCGCTGCTGGACGAAAACGCTGCGCTTGCTGTCATACAGTGGGTCAATCACGAGACCGGCACGATCTTCCCGATCGCCGAATACGCGCGCGTCGCCGCTGAACGTTCGGTGCCGGTCGTGGTCGATGCTTGTCAGGCGTTTGGCCGCCTCCCAATCGACGTGCACAGCTTGGGTGTCAGCGCCCTGATCGTCGCGGCATCGAAGGTGGGCGGACCCAAGGGCGCGGGTGCCCTGTGGGTGGAGCGTCGTCGCGAGCTATCGCCCTTGCTGGCGGGAGGCGCGCAGGAAAAGGGGCGCCGTCCCGGCACGCCCGATGTGGTCGGTCTGGCGGGTTTTGGTGGCGCGGCGCAACACATCCCAGAGCGCTTACAGGCGATGGTCGACGTCGCAGCGTTGCGTGATCAGCTGGAGCGCGGCGCGGTCGCGCTCGGTTTCGTGGTGAATGGCGGCGATGGACCGCGCGTGGCGAGCGTGACGAACCTGAGCCTTCGGGGCTGGCGTGGCGAGCACCTGGTCGCAGCCCTCGACATCGAAGGCGTTTGTGCGTCGTCAGGTGCCGCATGCTCGTCCGGGCTGGGCGCTCCTTCGCCGGTGTTGCTCGCGATGTATCCCGAGGAGCCGTGGCGCGCGGAGTCGGCCCTGCGCATGAGTCTCGGCCCTGAGACCACAGAGGATGAGGTCGTGCAAGCGCTTTCCGTGCTTCAGCGCGTGTTAGCGCGCGTGGTGTGACAACGGCGGGCACCCACCCCTACTTGACGTCAACCGGCGCCGGTTCCACAAGCAGGGGATATGCGCGTGCTGGTCGCCATGAGCGGCGGCGTCGATTCGTCGGTTGCCGCTGCGTTATTGAAAGAGCAGGGCCACGAGCTCATCGGGGTGACGTTTCACCTGTGGGACGCCCAAGGCGAGAACAAGGTCGGCCGCTGCTGCGCGCCCGAAGACCGCGACGATGCGCGCCGCTCCTGCGAGCACTTGGGTATGCCCCACTACGTGATCGATGAGCGCAGTGCCTTTCGTGAGACCGTGGTCGAGCCCTTCCTCGATAGCTATCTCGCGGGCACCACGCCGGCGCCATGTGTCGCGTGCAATCAGCACGTGAAGGTGTCGCGCTTGGTTGCGCTCGCAGATCGCTTCGGTTGTGAGCGGGTTGCGACGGGCCATTACGCGCGCATCGAGCGCGGAGACGACGGCAGCGTGCGGCTGTTGCGCGGTCGCGATCGGAACAAAGACCAGAGTTATTTCCTGTATGGCGTGCCGCAGCCCGTGCTGTCACGGCTGGAGTTTCCGCTCGGCGACCTCGAGAAGGCGCAATCGCGCGAGCATGGTCAGCGACTCGGTGTGCCCAACTGGGACAAACCGGATTCCCAGGAGCTTTGCTTTGTGCCCGACGGCGACATCGGCGGATTCATCGAGCGCGAGCGCGGGGTCAGGAACACGGGCGTGATCCGGGACGACCAGGGCGAGGCAGTGGGCGAGCATCAAGGCATCCATCGCTTCACGGTCGGTCAACGCAGGGGGCTGGGCCTGGGTGGCGGGCCGGCGCGTTACGTGCTCCGGGTGTTGCCTCGCGAAAACGAGGTGGTGGTCGGAGATGAAGCGGGCTTGCTCAGCTCCTCATTCGTCGCCCCCAGCGCTGAGTGGTGCACTGAGCCACCGGCCGAGAGCTTCGATGCGCTAGTGCGCGTGCGTCACCGTCATCAGCCGGCACCGGCCCGCGTCACGCGCATTGGCCGAGGCTTCCGTGCAGACTTCGCAAGCCCTCAGCGCGCGATTGCACCGGGTCAAGCGGCCGTGGTGTATCGTGGAGACGAGGTGGTCGGTGGTGGCATTATCGCGCAATAAGCGCAGCGGATTCGGCCTTGTGCTCGCCTGCGCATGGGCGTTGTGTGCGGCCACCGGCTGTTCCGTCGGACATGGCGAGGGCGACATCACGGGCACGGTGCAAGTCTCTGGCTGTCGCGAAGGCGGCCGTTATGATTTGAGCCCCACGTCGTTCTTTGCCCAGGCCACGGAGCAGTTGCTGCGAATCCGCGTGCAGCGCGGTGGCGACCTCGAAGTCAAGAGCGACGGGATTGCGATCCTGGTCGAGGACGCCTCGCTCGTGAAGAAGGAATACCTCGGTCAAAACATAAGCCTCACCCCGGGCGGTGAGCCGCGCATCGAGGTGAGTGTCTACCTCAACGAAAGTTGCGAGCCCGGTCGCGATCAAACTCCGGTCGTGCTCGGAGCGGTCGGCGGCACGATTCGCTTCGACGCGATCTACGCGCCCAAGGTAGATGCCGACGAAGTCGAAATCACAGCTACGATCGAGAACGTGCGCTTCGAAGATCCGCGCAACAACAAGCGCTGGGCCGAGCTGAGCGGCGACTTCAATTTTCTCTACGTGCGCGGCAGTCCTGCCCAGCGCTTCCCCTGAGTTTTTTACGATGAGGAGTCAGCATGAGTAGCGCGCGCGGCGTGCTGCCGGGCACCGTCCGCGACGTGGTGCAAAGTGGCGAAGGCGTAGTCGAAACCTCCGAAGGCGTGTTTTTCGTGCGTGGCGTGATCGCAGGTGAAGCGTTGCTCGTGCGCCCTGTCGACAAGCCTGGTCGCGTGCGGCGCGCGAACGTCGTGCGCATCACCGAGTCTGCGCCCTCGCGCGTCGAGCCTGCGTGTCCCCATGCTGCGCGCTGCGGCGGCTGCCCGACCATGCACCTGGATCTCGCGGCGCAACGCGCGCTCAAAGCACGCTTCCTAGGCGAAGCGCTGCGCAAGGCGGGCGTCGGCTCCGAGCTTGTGATCGACGTCGTGAATGCGGACATCACGCTCGGATATCGACGTCGCGCGCGTCTGACGTTTCGCGCGGGTAAACCGACCGCACTCGGCTTTCGCCGCGAACGCAGCCACGAAGTCATCGATATTGATCGCTGCATCGTGCTCGAACCTGTGCTTGATACAGCGATCGGCACGTTGCGCACGAAGCTGCTGCCGAGTCTGGTGGGCGAGGGTGAGATCGGGCTTTCGATCGGGGCCAAGGGCGGTGCGGTCGTCGTGTTGCGCTCGAGCGAGGCCCAGGCCCGCAGCGTGTATGCCGCGTGCGAAGAGATGGTGAGCGCAGGCGAGCTCGAAGGCGTGGCTATCACTGCGGGGGGCGCGACCTTACCTGCACTGATAGGTCAGCCCGAAGAGTGCGCGCTTGCGGCCGATGGTCAGGTACTGCGCGGGACGGTGGGCGGTTTTTCGCAGGCCCATGCCAGCATCAATCGCGCGCTGACCGAACGCGTGCTCGCGCTCGCAGAGCCCGCAGGCATGCGCGTGCTGGAGCTGTACGCGGGTCACGGCAATTTCAGCGTCATGTTGGCCGCGCAAGCCTTGAGCTTGGTCGCAGTCGAGCAAGACGGGCCCGCGCTGAAAGCCTGCCGCGCCAACCTCGAAGCGCGCGGGCTCAAAGCCAAGCTTATCGAAGGCGATGTACAGAGGAATCTCGGCAGTGGCCCCATCGACGTGGTCGTGCTCGATCCACCGCGCACCGGTGCCCCCGGCGTGCTGACGGCGCTTCGTGCGCGCAAGCCCAAGCGCATCGTCTACGTTTCCTGTGATCCGGCTACGCTGTCGCGCGACATCGCTGAGCTCCAGGCTGAGGCACCGGGCCCACGTTACCGTGTCGACCATGCTGCCTGTTTTGAGATGTTCCCTCAGACGGCCGACCTCGAGAGCGTCGTAAGGTTGGTTCGTGCCTGAAGGCCCGCTCTGCGCCGCCTTGCCCAAGCAGTCGCATTTCGTTAGCGTCTGCCTGCGATGAAGTGTCCCTTCTGCGGCCATCTCGACAATAAGGTGATCGACTCCCGGCTTTCCCAGGGCGGCGAAGTCACCCGTCGTCGTCGCGAGTGCGATACTTGTACGCGGCGCTACACGACCTATGAGCGGGTCGAGGAAGTGTTGCCGCTCGTCGTCAAAAAAGACGGCCGACGCGAGCCCTTCGACCGCATGAAAGTGTTAGGCGGTCTACGCCGTGCCTGCGAAAAGCGCCCGGTGTCGAGCGAAGCCCTTGAGCGCATTGTCGACAGCATCGAACGGCAGCTCGTGGATTCGGGCGAAAAAGAGATCGACGTGTCGGTGATAGGCGAGCGCTGCATGGAAGCGTTGCGTCAGACCGATCCGGTCGCTTACGTGCGCTTTGCCAGCGTGTACCGCAGCTTCAAGGACATTCACGAATTCATGGGCGCGCTCTCGACGCTGCTCAAGCACCCACCGTGACTCAATCCTTCGATACGCAAATGATGTTGCGCGCGCTCTTGCACGGGCAGCGCGGCAGGCCCAGTCCCAATCCCCACGTGGGCGCAGTGATCGTGCGCGACAAGCGTGTGATCGCGACGGGCTACCATCACCGAGCGGGCCAAGATCACGGTGAGATCGATGCCCTAAGAAAGCTCGATTTCCGGGCTGAGGGCGCGACGCTCTACGTGACACTCGAGCCGTGCAATCACCACGGACGCACCGGTCCGTGCTCGGAGGCGTTCATTCGCGCTGGCGTCAAGCGCGTGGTGATCGGCTGCGAGGACCGCGTACCCGGGCACGGTGGCGGCGCGGCGCGCTTAGCCGAAGCGGGAGTCGAGATCAGCATGGGCGTTTGTCGAAAGGAAGCCGAAGCGCTGGTGGCCGACTTCTACCGGCGCACGTTGCTAGGCTTACCGTTTGTGACGCTCAAGGCTGCGCTCACCCTCGATGGGCGCATGGCGACGCGCTCCGGAGACTCGCGCTGGATTACCGGCGATGAAGCGCGCAAACATGCCCACCGCATGCGCGACCGTAGCGATGCGATCATGGTCGGCATCGGGACCGTGCTCGCGGACGATCCGGAGCTGACCGTGCGTCATGTGCGCGGCCATCATCCCATTCGCGTTGTGCTCGACAGCGAGCTGCGCACGCCCGCTTCGGCCAAGGTGTTGAGCGCTCAGGCGCCGACCTGGATCTTTCATACCGAGCATGCAGAGCTCAGCCGAATCCGCACGCTGCGTGAGCGCGGTGCCAGTTTGATCGTGGTGCCCATGCGCGCTGGCAGACTCGATCTTGAGGCGGTGATGCGCGAGCTTGCGCGCCGGGAAATCGTAAGATTGCTTGTCGAAGGCGGACCCCATCTGCACGGCGCGTTGCTCGATGCGGGGTTGGCCTCGCGCATGGCCCTGTTCGTCGCGCCGCGCTTGCTCGGAGACGCTGAAGCCATGCCGCTAGCGTTCGGTCAGAGACGCTCGCGCATGACGCAAGCGCTCGCCTTACAAAACGAAACGCGACGCATGTTCGGACGAGACATGTTGATCGAAGGCGACATCGTCCGGCCCGAGGAGGCGTCATGTTTACCGGACTTGTCGCAGAAGTAGGTCGCGTTCGCGAGATCAAGCACGATGCCGGGGGCGCGCGCTTGCGCATTGCCTGCCGCTTTTCCGCGCTGGTGCTCGGTGAGTCGATCGCTGTCAACGGTTGCTGCCTCACTGTCACCTCGATCTTGAGCGACGGCTTTACCTGCGATGCATCGCAAGAGACCTTGGACCTGACGACGATCGGTGCGCTCAAGGTCGCTGATGGCGTGCACCTGGAACGCGCCCTGCAGGCCGGTGAAAGACTCGGGGGGCATCTGGTCACAGGCCACGTCGATGGCGTCGGTAAGCTCGAAGGACGAAAGCCCCTGGGCGACGCCGAGCGCGTCACGTTCTCGGTGCCACCCGCGCTTGCGCCGATGATCGCACCCAAGGGCTCGATCACGATTGATGGTGTCAGCTTGACGGTCAATCACGTTGACGATCTGCGTTTCGACGTCGTGCTCGTGCCTTACACGCGTAAAGAAACGTTGTTTGGCGAGCGACAGCTGGGCGCGGCGGTCAATCTCGAGGTCGACGTGCTCGCCAAGTACGTGGCGCGACTACTCGGTCGGCCCGGTGTCGATGGCGGGCAGGCTGAGGAGACGATTTTGGGTCAGGGCCTTACCCTCGACACGCTGGCCAAAGCGGGCTTCGTGCGGGGATAAGCGAACGCGCTACATTCCACGTCCTTTTTCAACGGAGTCAGCAGTGGGAACCGACGCCATTCGTAAGATCGAGCGCGCCATCGATGAGATTCGCGCAGGCCGCATGGTCGTGCTCGTCGACGACGAGGACCGCGAGAACGAGGGGGATCTGGTGATGGCCGCCGACAAGGCGACCCCCGAAGCGGTCAACTTCATGGCGAAGCATGGGCGGGGGCTTATCTGCCTGAGCATGACCGAGGAGCGCGTGAAGCTGCTCGGTTTGCCGATGATGGTCGACGAGAACACCTCGCAGCGCACCACGGCCTTTACCGTGTCGATCGAAGCGCGTCACGGCGTGAGCACAGGCATCAGTGCCGCCGACCGCGCCCATACGATCCTGACCGCGGTCTCCCAGGACGCGCACGCGCGCGACATCGTCAGCCCAGGTCACGTGTTTCCGTTGCGCGCGGTGGCTGGCGGCGTGTTGCAGCGCGCCGGTCACACGGAAGGCTCAGTTGATTTTGCGCGCCTGGCTGGCTTCTCGCCGTCCGCGGTGATCTGCGAAGTGATGAACGACGACGGCACGATGGCCCGTCGTCCTGACCTCGAAAAGTTCGCCAAGGAGCACGGGCTGCACCTGTGCAGCATCGCGGACCTGATTCAATACCGTCTGCAGCGCGAGCGTCTGGTGCGCGTCATGCAGACCGGTGACGTCGTGTTCTCGACCGGCAAGGCGTGGAAGGCCTACGCGTTTGGCGTCGAGGGCGAGCCCCGTGAGTTCCTGGCGCTCGTATTGGGCGAGGTCGACAAAAGCCCTACGCTCGTGCGCGTGCACACGGGCAGCATGCTCGGCGACATCTTCGGCGTAAAACACGGCCAGCGCGTGCTCGCAAGCGATGCGGTGGCGATGATCGAGCGCGAGGGTCGCGGCGTGTTCCTGTTCTTGCCGGGACGCGTCGGCGTGCACAACGACCTAGCTTACCATCTTGGCCAGCCCACCACGCCTTCGATGGATACCGGCGCAGTGTTGCGCGAGTTTGGGCTGGGCGCGCAGGTGCTGGTCGAGCTCGGACTCGGTAAGGTACGGCTAATCACCAATCGTCCGCGCCGCATCGCCGGTCTCGAGGGCTACGGCTTGGAAGTAGTCGAGCAGCTCTCGATCGACAGTCAGGCCTAGGGCGGCACGTCGGCTTCGACGTTCATGGCACGTCGACTTCGACGTTTACTGTCAGCTCGTGTTGGCCGCCCCCTAAGATCACACCGCGTAGCGGCGTGACGTCGGCGAAGTCGCGACCATAGGCGATGCTGACATGCTCGTCGGCAGGTAAGACGCCATTGGTCGGATCGAAGTCGACCCAGCCATGCTCAGGCACGAACGCCGAAAACCAGGCGTGCGAAGCATCGGCACCCACGAGCTTCACTTTGCCAGGCGGCGGTCGCGTCAGCAGGTAACCGCTTACGTAACGTGCGGCCAGGCCTTGAGCGCGCATGCAAGCGATCGCGAGATGCGCAAAGTCCTGACAGACGCCGCGCCTCTTCTGCAGCACTTCCTCGAGCGGCGTTGAGACTTCGGTGGCGCGCGAATCATAAGTAAAGTCGCTGAAGATGCGCCGCACCAGATCGTAAGTGGAGTCGAGGATCGGCCGCGCCTGCGCAAATGAGCTGGCCGCGTAGCCCGCGATCTGCGGCGACAGCTTCACGTGAACGGACTCGAACGTCATCGCGTAGGCATCGAGGATGTCGCGCGTGCGATCGCTGCTAAGTCGCGCACGAACTTGCTCCCAGCTGGGCGTGCGCGTCAGGTCGAGCGCGCGCGGTGCACGCAGTTCGACGACGCTCGTAGCGAGCACTTCGAGTGAGCGATGGGGCTCGCTCAGGCCGAAGTGTTGCACGCGATTTCCGAAATAGTCGAAGCGCTTGCGCGTGACGGAAGGGAAGGGCGTGATCGATAGCGCGTGGGAAAGCGTACGCTGCGTTTCGCTCTCGCGCGGTGCCAGACGCGCCTCGTGCAGCGAGGTGGTCACGGGGTCGCTGTACTGGTAGCCGGTGCGATGGACGACGCGGAGCTTCATGGGTCGTCGCCTCCAAAAGTAAACGTGCGACGCTCGCTCGCTTCGTCTTGTTTCAGATGGCGCGAGACGGTGGCGTGATTGAGATAGCTGTCTGACAGAGCATCCGATAGTGCAGGGATGCGCGCGATCAGGTCCTGCAGGAGCGCATCGAGGCGAGGGCGCGAAGCTGTGCTATCGGGTGCACAAAGCTCGGCTACTTCGGCAAGCTCGAGCGCGTTGAGCGCACCTATCGCCGTGCGCTGCTCGGCGCTGCGAACGCCCGTCTTGCCGCGCGGCGGCAGGGCTGCCAAGTGCTTGGTCAGCGCATCGAACTGGAAGATCACCGAACGCGGATTGGTTTCGTCGGTCAGCAGTAAATCGACGACCGGCGCCACTTCCAAGGTGGCCAAATAGCGACGCCGATAGGTCATGCTGCTGTCCGCAATCTCCAAAATCGCTTCGAGCAACGGGCCTTCCCGCCCGCAACCGCGAGTGAGCGTCGAGCGGAGCAAGGTTACGAGAGTCAGCGCGCGCTCGAGACGCTTGCCCATATCGAGAAAACGCCAGGCTTGCCCGCGCGTCATGCTTTCCATCACGAGGCCACTGAAGGCCGCCAGTGACTTGACTACGTTGTTGAGCAGCTCGCCTAGATGGGCCAGGCGTTCGGGCGTGGCAAGCTTTTCCGCGGCACTCAGATCCTCGTCAAGCAGCGCCAACACGCGCCAGGTATCGGTGGAAATCCGGTCGCGCACCAGGCGGCCGGTGCGCAAGGTTGCGCGAATCACCGCTGCTAACGTGCCCACGCGCTGCGTATCGAACACGGCGCTCAACAGCTGTTCCTCGGCTTGCTGCAAGGATGGCTTGAGATCGCTTGGCAATGGTAAGGCCGACGCCAGATCCGTCTGCATGGTGAGCGCGCGCAACAGCGCTACGAACTCCGAGCTGCTTTCAAGATCGCGCTGGCCCGCGAGATCGGCCATCCTTGTGCACACGACGCGTGCAAGTCGCGCCACGTCTTCTGCCCGCTCCGCGTAGCGTCCCAACCAGTACAGATTGTCGGCTGCGCGACTGGGTAGATCACTGCCTCCGCGCGATAGCTCGACGCCTTGATTGCCAGCCGGCAGAAGACTGAAATTGCTGACCGGTTCGTTCGAGAGAACCCAGACGTCTTTGCTGCCCGCGCCAAGCTGCATCGAAATCTCGGTGCCTTCGGCGCCGCTTGCAACCCGCGCAAGTCCGCCCGGCATCACCACGTACTCGCCACCCCCTGACACCGCAAAACAACGCAGCACGAGTGCGCGTGCCGTCAGATTGCCGTCGTCGATCGCGGGCGTGTTCGAAGGCGCGACGTGCTCTTGGATCACGTAGTCGCGCGGTCGCGCTCGGATTTGCGCGAGCAGCGTAGCGCGCTCTTCGCTGGTAAGCTGAGCCGTATGGACGGGCTCCACGAAGCGTTCTGCGAACGTCGCCTTCACGATCGCGTCCGGGAAGTAGCGCTCTGACTCGGAGAATGCCTTCGGGTCACCGCACCAGAAGCTGCGTACCGCGTGCAGCTTCAGCTCCTCACCCAACAGCTGCTTACAAAGCTTGGGTAAGTACGGCAGCAGCGCTGGCGTTTGCAACATCCCGGTGCCTAGCGGGCTTGCGATCGCCACGTTGCCCATGCGCGCGGCATGCACAAGGCCCGGTACGCCGAGCACCGATTCAGGCCGCAGCTCGAGGGGATCGCAATAATCGTCGTTGACGCGGCGCAAGATCACGTCGACCGGTTGCAGACCACCCAGCGTTTTCAAAAATACGCGGTCGTCGCGAACAGTAAGGTCGCCGCCGTTGGCCAGCGTGTAACCGAGGTACTGTGCAAGGTAAGCTTGTTCGAAGTAGGTGGCGTTGTACGGCCCTGGCGTCAGCACGACGATGCGCGGATTGTCGCGGTTGTGTGGTGCAAGCCCATGCAGACTGCTGCGCAAGGCGCGAAAGAACAGCGCCAGTCGCTCGACGTTGCATTCGCGAAAGGCTTCGGGCAACACACTCGAGATCACGATGCGATTTTCGAGCGCATAACCGGCACCAGAGGGCACCTGGGTGCGGTCTTCGAGCACGCGAAAGCTGCCGTCTTCGGCGCGCACGAGGTCGGCTGCGTACAACGGCAACCAAGCCCCGCGGGGCACGCTTTGCCCGTGACAGGCGCGCAAAAAGCGCGGATTGGCGAGCACGAGCTCCGGCGGAATCGAACCGTCGCGCAAACTGCGCTGGGGGCCATACAGATCTGCGAGCAGCGCAGCCAGTAAACGCGCGCGCTGCGCAAGGCCATTGCGAATCGGCGTCCAGTCTTCGGCGCTTAGCAACACCGGCACCGGCGATAAGCTCCAGGGACGCTCGAGGCCGTTCGGATCCCCGTATACGTTGTAGCTGACG
>JBBSJC010000060.1:0-22431 GCA_038257655.1 Polyangiales bacterium
CATCGCGGACGTCGATCGCGCGACAACCCGCGCAAGTGCGCTCTGGGTTCTCACCCTCGCGCACCGCGTCGTGATCGTCGTGATTGTCTGCCACTGCGTGCACTCGCAACTCCCGCCCTACTCGCTCTTGGTTTCTTGCTCGACGAACGCAACCACGCCCTCGCGGATCATCGCTGCGCGTCGTGCATCGAGGCCGGTCTTGATCGACAAGCGATCCGTGTCGGCCTCGGCGTATAGACTGTCGATGCTGCGATAACCTGCCTGCTCAAGCTGCTCAGCCACGCGTTGCGTGATGCCGCGAATCAAGAGCAGCTTCTCGCGGTCACTCATCTGAGGAAGGCGCTCAAGTGAGGTCGCCAGGACCTCTTTGCGCTGGGCTTCCATCGCGTCGCTCGCGGCTTGCTTGATGCGGGCCGCGTTCCCTACGCCGCCCAAACCAGGAATGCCGCCGAGCTCTTGCTCGCTCGCCTCGAACACTTCGTCGAGCGTGCGGAAGCCAAGTTTGTACATCGTCTTCGCGAGATTGTCGTCGACGCCCTGAATGCGCGTGAGGGCACCTATCGCGTCTTCTTCGATCTGCCGAAACTTGCTCTCGCTGATGATATCGAGCTTCCAGCCGGTGAGCTGCGAAGCAAGGCGCACGTTCTGACCCCGACGGCCGATCGCAAGCGATAGCTTGTCGTCGAGCACCACGAGCTCCATCGAGGTATTCGCCTCGTCGATGATGACGCGCGAAACCTCAGCGGGTGCGATCGCATTACATACGAAGCGCGCCGGATCACGATCCCAGGGCACGATATCGATCTTCTCACCACGCAGCTCTTGGACTACAGCTTGAACCCGCGAGCCCTTCATGCCGACGCAGGCGCCGACGGGGTCGACGTCTGAATCTCGGCTCGACACGGCGATCTTGGAGCGCGCACCCGGCTCGCGAGCGGCTGCCACGATGCGGACGATGCCCTCGTAGATCTCGGGCACTTCCATCTCGAACAGCTTGATCAGCAGGCCGACGTCGGTGCGCGAGAGAATGATCTGTGGACCGCGCGCTTCGCGATCGATGTCGAGCAAAAGCGCAACGACGCGATCCCCAGGGCGATAGCTTTCGCGGGGTGTCTGCTGACGAGCAGGAAGCACCGCTTCCGTTCGTCCGAGGTCGACCACCAGATTGGAGCCACGCTCAAAGCGTCGCACAACACCCGTGATGATCTCACCGCGACGATCTTTAAACTCGTTGAAGATGATCTCGCGTTCCGCATCGCGTACGCGCTGAATGATCACCTGCTTTGCAGTCTGCGCAGCAATGCGGCCAAACCCCTGCCGCTGCTGCTGCAGCTTGAGCAAGTCGCCGAACTCACGGTCTTGCTGACGCGCGCGTTCGGTATCTTCCTTCATGTAGAAGATCTGAAAGCCCAGTTCCTCACCAAGCTCGGCTTCGAGGCCGTAGCGCTTGGCGTCGGTGGCGCTGATCTCGCGCTCGTCGTTCTCTACCTTCTCGACGACCGTCATGTACTGATAGAGATCGACTGCGCCGGTCTCTTCGTTGAAACGGGCCTCGAGCTCGCGGTTGATGCCGAACGTGCGCTTGGCAGCGGTCAGGATCGCCTGTTCCATGGTCTCTACAAGGATACTGGGGTTGATCCCCTTCTCCTTGCTGACCTGGTCGATGATGCTCTGCAGCGAAAGCGTCGCCTGTTGCATGGGTTCCACCTCTGGGCACGAATGCCCATTGTCGTGCGTGCGAAAAGCTAGAATCGGTAAACGAGATTGGCCTTCGAGATATCCGTCAAAGGCCGGCGTGATTCATTTCCTGCGGGGTCGCGCAGCACCACTTGATCGCCGTCTAGGCCGACCAGGGTGCCCGTAAACTTGCGGCGCTGTTCGGGCGTGGCCCGAATCGTCATGCGCACCTCTCGCCCGGCAAAACGCTCATAGTCAGCTCTCTTGACCAATGGACGCTCGATGCCAGCCGAGCTCACTTCGAGGCGATAGGTGCCCTCGACCAAATCCTCGTGCTCGTCCAGCTTAGCGGAAAGAGCCCGGCTCACGCTCGTACAGTCCTCGAGACTGACACCTTGGGCCCCCTTTTCGGCGGGGTCCGCGCCAGGTCGCTCGATCAAGACGCGCAGCACGGCACCCTCTGGCTCTCGCTGCAGGCGTGCGTCGACAAGAGACAGCCCTTCGGCTTCGCAGACTGCGGAGGCGATGGTTTCAAGCGCTGGATTCTGTGCGGACTGAGAAGGCATGAACGGTGGTGCGTGTGACGTATAGAGCGCGGGCTGCCATGTCGTGCGTCATCGATGCGCATAAAAAAATGGCGGGCCGGTGGGCCCGCCTGGCGGCTTACCCTGTACTGTCGGCGCAATCGGTAGCACGGCAGCCGGCGCGTCGCAACTGCCCCAAAATCCCAGATGTTTTCCGAGTTTACATTGACGAACCTGACGGAACCTTGCTATCGCGTCGGCGACTTGGGGCGTACATGTGTTACGTCCTGCGCGTACATGCGAAGGGGAGACATCATGAAGAGGCGATGGTCGGTTGTGACCTCAGTGTTCGCAGTGTGCGGCTCGCTCGCGCTGTCCACGGGCTGCGGCGGCGGCAGAACCGCAGCGTGGGAAGAGACGACGCCCGCCAAGCCGCCCACTACCGCTGCCAGTGCAGACAGCGTGCAGCAGCACGCGAACGCTGCGGACGCTGCGTGGCTTGAGCGCGACAACGAGCCGAAGCTGAGAGAAGCTATCGCGCTTTGGGAGAAGGTTGTTGCAGCCGAGCCCAAGAATGCGGCCGCCTGGGAAAAGCTAGCGCGAGCCATGTACTTTCTTGCAGACGGCCACCTTCGTTTTCACGCCGGCGCGAGCGCCGAACAGGAAATGTTGGCCGCGTTTGAAAAGAGTGTGACCTCTGCGGAGCGCGGGCTGCTCGCGCTTTCCGAGCCTTTCGCGGCGAAGATGCGCGACGGCGCGAAGATCGAAGAAGCCGCCAAGACCCTCGACAAGAGCGGTGTGCCCCTTCTTTACTGGCGCTCCTCGAGTTTAGGCAAGTGGGCCACAGCAAAAGGTTTTGCGACGCTGCTTTCGCACAAGGACGAGATCAAGGACATCATGCAGCTCTGCCTTGAGAAAGACCCCGAGTACTTTTATCGCGGACCCAACCGCTACTTTGGCGTGTTCTACGCGCGTGCTCCCTCGTTCGCGGGTGGCGACTTGGCTAAGTCACGCGAGCACTTCGACGCATCGCTCAAGGGCCATCCAAACTATTTTGGAACGCACACGCTGATGGCCGAGGACCTGGCTGTGAAAGCCCAGGACCGCAAGATGTTCGATGAGCACGTGGAGTTCGTTCTCACGGGCGACCCCAACGTCATCCCGGAGATTGCGCCAGAAAATCGCGTGGAGCAGCGTAAAGCGGGGCTCCTCAAGAAACGCGCGAGCGAGCTTTTCGAGTGATTTGCACCTGGGGGGAGACTAAGCGCCCCAGACCATCTCAGAACGCCACCCGAGCGCTCGGCCTCCCCGGGGAGGCGATTACGACCGTACGGCCAGACGTCACTGAAAGCGCCGAGAGTCGCTAGCGCGGGCCTTGGAACCGGGGTCAGCCAGCAATTGAGATGCGATTGGAGCTTGTGACCGGGCTTAGCGCTTCGCCGAAGCGAGCGAGACATCTCTCCGCGAACCCGTGCGCAAGAGGTGTGTCGACGTCAATCCACATTGCGTTGCCGACAGAAACCGCCTTCATCGCGCCGCGCGCCGCGAGCGCCTGAACGCCAGCCGACAACGAGCAGCCTAAGGGACCATTGGCGCGGTCGAGCTCTTCGATCAACGCCTCGGTGATCTTGAAGACGCCCGTATCGAGCGCGTGATAGTCAGGCAGCTCTTTCGAGATCTGCACAATGCGGTCTCCATCCAGCAAGACCTTCGTGGCGTCCGGTATGTCGATACAGCGCTCGATATCGAAATCGATGCCTAACACGGCCTCATCGCTTCCGATTGCATATGAATCGATGGGTAAGATCAGCTCTGGAGCCCACAGGTGGTCGCTCATGAGCACAAATGTGGGTCCCTGCACGAACTCGCGCGCCTTCAGAAGGGAGGTGCCGTTCGGCTTGCTGTACTCGTCATTGCGCACGAAACGCAGATCGAGCGCGAACTTGTAGCGCGACAAGCTGTTTTCCAGCACATCGCCCAAGTAGCCGACGATCACGACGACTTCGTCGACCCCGGCGCGCTCAAGATTGCGAATCGCACGCACAATCAACGGGACGCCGCCTACGCGCTTCAAAGGCTTAGGAAAGGAGAGGCCGTTGACCAGCCGTTCGCCCTTACCTGCCGCCAAGATGATCGCTCGTTTCATCGTTCCACCTCTGAATACAACAACCCACACTGTGGCACTGACTTCACAGCACCGTGAACCAGGGTCACACCGGTGTTGCTGCAGTGCATCAATCCCGCAGCATCTGTCCGGTTAAAGCTAGCTAAGTGACCGCAATCCATGATCTTGCTGGCCTACTTCGCAAGCGATATGCCAGGTCGTGAACGGCAGCAGGGAAGCAAAAATTCACTGGGAGTACTCGACACTTAGCCCGACTGCGCCCCGCCGTGCTGGCCGGCCTGGGCCGTGTTTAGCCGTCACATGTACCGGCGAAGCGTGCCCGTCGGTCACATCCAAACCCTATTCGGCCCGCGGTCTTTGGAAGCGGGTAGTTAGACGACGAGCCAACCTCGGCTGCGGAACTCCTGGACCGTGCGCGCGGTCCCGGTGCGCTGGGTAAAGAGGGCCGCGAGCATCACCAATGGCATGACGCAGAGTCGAAGCCACAGATAGAGGTCGAGGCGATCGAACATCCCGAAAATGGCGAACAAGTACGAATGGGGAGCCAAGGAAACTGCCATCCAAAACTGCATGGGTAGCCGGTTGTGTTGGCGATAGATCTCCACGCTTTCGGGACTGCGTGAAACGCCGGAAAGCAGGCTGCGAGCAGCGTCGTTGGTACGCTTAATTAGTCGATCCTGCAGGTCGAGGTAGTCCGCGTACATGGCGATAGAAACGCGGGTGTACCAGGGGCCGTGACGAACCTCGTCGCTTTGCCTGCGGACCTTGGCCTCGGCCGGCGTATCGCTTTCGCCACCCCTGTCCAGGCGCGTCTGCCGCATGTGCAGCTCTTTGTAGAAATCATAGAAATTGAACTGCCAGATGGTCATGAGGAAAGCGAAAGCGGCTAGGACGACCATCGTCATGCCCGCTCCCTTATCGACCAAGTGATAGACGCACGCGAACAAAGTCGCGATGCCCACGATCATGTCGGCTGAGCCGTCCAGGGCGCGGCCAAAGGCCGACTGCATGTTCTTGGCGCGCGCAAGGATGCCATCTGCACCGTCCATAATCGCGGATGACCAGAGCAGCGCACCACCCCAGACCATCGCGACCGGGGTGCCCACCAGCCAGCAAGCGGCAGCCGATAAGCCAAGCAAAATCGCGAGTAGCGTCACCTGGTTGGGCGTGATCGGCGTGCGGTAGATAAGCCAGCAGAATGCGTAGGCCAAGGGCCGATGGACCCAAAGATTGACCGGGTCTTCGACCTCGCGCGATTTGAGCACCTGGGCAAACGGGGGGAGTCCGGGGGCGTCTGCGGTTGTCATGACGGCCAACGAGGTAGCAAAGGTCGGGCCGGATGGCCAGGACAGCCAAGACGCGTCAACCCCGCGGGGTCTTCCCGCGGATCACGAGCCAGGTGCCGGATCCTGTAGGGTCGGGGTAAGCCGCGTGCCAAGGGGCTGGAACTTCTGGACGCGTCCAGTCGAACAGCCAGAGCGCATCGAGGGGCGCTAAATTGATGCATCCATGACTTGCCGGACGCCCGAATTTGTCATGCCAGAAGGCGCCATGCAGCGCGAATGCGCCCCGAAAGAACTGAACGTAGGGGACATCTTCCAAGGAATAAGCGCCAAACACGGCGTGGTCTCCATCCATGGTCGCGCTGACGTGCTTGCTTAGGATCCGGAATCGCCCTGCGGGGGTCTCGTGGTTCACGGCCGGATTGCGCTCGTTGCGAACACGGCCGGTGGAGACAAGGGTTGCGTAAACTGGCTCGTCACCTTCGTACGCGACCAAGGCCTGCGTGGTGAGGTTGACGTCGATCCAGCGCTCGGTCGACTCGATGCCGTCGGGTCGGGGAGCGCGTTCGATACGTGTGATCTGGTCTTGACGCACCAATCGGCCGTCGGGCAGTCGCAGATAGCTGCGATTGTGAATGCTCTTCTCGGTCTTGATGCTGAAGAACTCGCGGGCTTCGAGCTTGCCAACAGCGACCGGACGGCCGCGTTGGTTTTCGCGCAGTACGTCGAGCTCGGGATGCACGACAAACGCCAAGGGCAGCCGAGGCTCGCCCTCTCTGACAAGTGACACCCCGTGAAACGAAGACCCCGTGACCGGCACCATGCGCGCGTGCGGGATGTACCCGTTGGACATGCTGCGCCAGTAGCGGCGCGTCGCCGTCTCGAACTCGCGGTCTAGGCTCACATGAAAACCGCGCCTGAGCTTGCGGCGGACCAATGCGCCGCGTTCGCCCTGCAGGTCCGCGAGCTTGGTCGGGCCCCGTGGGATGGCAGCTCCCGCGTCGTTCGCTGCGGCTGATTCGGGCACGCTCGCATCAGCAGGCAATACGCCATCTTCCCAAAACAGCGCTTCGTTCTCGCTGGGAAGGCGTTTGTACATGGGGGTCGCCTCGCCACGATTGTAGGCGTAGCGATAGGGTAGCGCCGCGTCTCGGTTCGCGGCGGTGGGCTGGCGATCGGGAAGCGTAAGACCCGCAAAGGCCGTGACCTCCCGTCCATCACAGACGAAGCCGCCCGTTTCGGCGATCTCGTACCAGCCACGCAGACAACGTTCGTGCGACACCGGCTCAGCGCTCTTCGCGGTCAACACGGTGCCTGAACGCAAATAGCCGCGCTGCTTGGCGTCCACCGTGGGCGCCTCACGAATTCGCGCCACATATTTGCGCGCGAATAAGCGTTTGGGAGGAGCGGCCGGCTTTCGCATCGCGGCAGGTGTGTGAAGCGCGGCATTCGGCGCAGGCACGGCCACCGGCGCCGGGGCAGTTTTGCGTTCCGTGCATGCAACCACCACGAACATGAGGGCCGCGAGCTGCTTGGCGGAGGGCACGGCGCAGATCTCCATGTGGAAGTCCCCCTCGTCAAGGTCTGGCAGCAGCATCTGACGCCGTACGGTGATAGACCTGCGCTTGGTGTCTTACACCGAGACGAAGCACGCCCGTATTCCTGCACCTCGTTGGCTGCTCTGGATCACGCTTGCGATCTCGGCCGTGCTGCATGCTTCGTTCGGATTCATGGTCGATCAAGTGCTGTCGGCGCCAGCGATCGACATTGCGTTTCAGCTGCCGATGGACGTGGAGTTGGGTCTTTCGGAGGAGCTTGCGCTGGCGGATCCCGCGCCTGCCGCCCCGCCGCCCGTACCCGAGCCACAAGCTGCGCCTTCGGTCCCGGGCGAAGGTGAGAAGAAGCCGAAAAAGCCTGCCGAGCCGGATGCCGGCGCGCTTGTGAAGCATGTGCCTGACGGCGGCGCGCAGCCGTCCGATGCGGGCCTGCCGAAGGACGCTGGAGAAGCGCTCGGTAAGGATCGCGTGGGCACGCGACTCCCACCCGGTGCGCAAATCGCGGTGCGCGTCGACATGGCGCGGATTCGCTCCTCGCCGCTCTCTGAGGACATACGCGCTTTCTTGGCGGCGATCCCTGACTGGAAGGCGCTGCTCGATGGCTCCGGGATAAGTCCGGTCGATAAGCTCGATCGACTGCTGATTGCGACGCCTGACCTCAAGCGTGCCAAGGTGGTGCTCGCTGGACGTTTCGTAGGTGACGCACGCCTCGCGGAGGACGCCGTAGCGAAGCTGGCGGCGGCGGCCGGCAAAAAGGCTCCCTGGCACCCGGAAGGCGGCGTGCGGGTGGCTCGCTGGTACAGCGCAGATGATACGCCGCGGGTGATTGCGTTGGTCGGCCCCCAGCATTTCACGATTTCCCGCGTCGACGATCTACCCCGGGTGCTCGCGATTGCGGCGGCGCGGGCTGCCGATCGCGCGGCGGATGCCGGCCCAATCGAGCTACCCGCAGACGCCCTGCTCTCGATGGAGGAGAATGAGGGGCTTTCACTGGAAGTGGATGGCGTCGAGCAGTTCATCAAGCGGGCGCCGCGGGGCGTGCCCATGAAGCTCAGGATTGCGGCCGTCGAGGTGCCCGGACCCGCTATTTCCGTGCGTGCGCGCTTGGTTTTCCTCGATAGCGAAAAGGCGGCCGATGCACTGCGCTTCTGGGAAGCGGTCCGTAAATCTTACTCTCGGAACGCGCTGATCGTCCTCATGGGCATGGCAGCGCCCCTTCGGGAAGCGGTACTCGAGCTGAAGGACCGCGAGCTTACGATCCGGGTTGAGCTCAGCGTGGCGCAGACCCGACTTATCCTGGGTTACGTGCGCGAACTGCTGTCTCCGCCCGCCCCCATGCCATCGAGCATCCCGTCTGCTCCGCCGCTTGCGCCAATTCAACAGAAGTCGCCCTGAGCATTTCCCGCGCACCGCGGCTTAACGCAAAAATGCCGCGGTTTTCACCACGGCACCTTGGAGCCGAACGCTGCCTTGCGGCTGCGCTCAGATCATGTCCTTCAGCTTCTTGAGCGCGGTCGCGCGCACTTTGCGCGAGGCCGGCTTTGCCGGGAACATCTGCTCCTGGCCCGTGAACGGGTTCAGGCGCTTGCCCGCCTTCTTCGCAGGAACGGCGCGAATCTTGAGCTTGAGGAGATCCGGCACTACGAACTCGCCGGGGCCCTTCTTGCCCAATTCACGCTTGATCAGGTCGCTCATCGCGGCGAAGACGCCGGAGACGTCCTTCTTGGAGACGCCGGTCTTTTCAGACAGCGCTCCAATGATCTGCGACTTGCTCATTTTCTTTCCGCCCGCTGCTGCCGCTGCTGCCGCCGCAGGTGCCGCCTTCTTGCTCGCCATTTGCTGCCTCCTCGCGAAGCCACGATTGTGTTGATGTCGTGGTCTTCTGAAACCCGCCCAAACCCCTAGTTTTCAGGGCCTTTCGACGAACCCGCGCATGTGCGGATTGCTCGCATCTATGCATCCACAAAAGAGGGTCGCAACACTTTTTCAGAGAAGGAGGCGCTAAAACCCCGAAAAAAACGACTTTGGGGCGCGAGCAGGCCAAAATTTCCGGCTTTTTGGCGATCGCGTGCGATCTGGAGCGGATGGATCCCCATATTTTTACGCGTCCACAACTTATCCACAGCCCGATAGACCCGGATAGGTCAGAGAGGCAAAGCGGGTCCCCCTCGCGACGCAACCCCTAGTGAATACGGGCCTAATTGGAAAAGCAGGCATCGGCTGCACGGCGTTCGGGATGGACGAAACGCGATACTGGCTAGTGGATTGTCCACAGGCACGGGGGTGTCATGTTGGCGTCAGGCAGCGTCAGGCGGGGAGCCGGCGGCGGGATGTCGCGGCCGCGCAGAGCAAGTCGGTGCGCGCGGTCATGCGTCGCTCGTCGGCGCGCGTTGCGTGATCAAAGCCCAAGAGATGCAGCAGACCGTGCGCGAGGAGCATGGTGACCTCGTCCCACAGCGGTCGCGCCCGTTCGTCTGCTTGGCGTTGCGCGGTATCGAGGGAAATGACGATGTCGCCGAGCACGCCGCCTTCCCACCTACCCTCTTTCGCTTCCTGTAACGCGAACGCTAGTACGTCCGTCGGCTTATCGCGGCGTCGATGCTCGCGATTGAGGGCGTGAATCGTAGCGTCATCACACAGAAGAATGGAGAGCTCGGCTTGGTCGAGGTCGAGCGCGTGAAGCATGCGTTGCGCACGCGTGACGACTGACTTCGAGGCAATGGGTGCAGTCGGGACGCTGCGGCGAGATACGAGAACCGGCACGCGCGCAGCTTTCGTCGCGATCGTGCGCTCGTCAATGGGTGGCTTTGCATGCCTGCATCGGGCAAGCTCGCTTCAATGTTTCAGAAGGTGCTCATCGTCAACCGCGGAGAAGTCGCTTCCCGCATCGCTCGTACGGTGAAACGTCTGGGTGCCGAAGCTATCGGCGTGTTCAGCGATGCAGACAGCGACGCGATGCACTGTCAGGACTGCGATCACGCGGTTCGAGTTGGCGAGACCACGGCCGCCTACGGAGATGTGAAGGCCTTACTTGAAGCCGCCGACTCCTGCGGCGCTGATGCGATCCACCCCGGGTATGGATCACTGGCGGAAAATGCGGAGCTTGCACGGGCAACTCTCGCTGCGGGCATCACGTTCGTGGGTCCCAATCCTGATGCGTTGCTGCGCGTCACTGATCGACTCGAGGCGCGGCACTTCGCGCTTAATGCGGGCATGCGCGTGATCGAGGGCAGTCCCGGCGCCGTCACCGACGTTTCGGAAGCGGTCAATTTGCTTTACGAGCTAGGCGCCGTGCTCGTGAAACCGGTGCGCGGCGGTTTAGGGATCGAATCGGAGCTGGTCGAAACCGAGGAGGAGCTCGCCACCGCGTTGCGACGGGTGTCTCAAAGCGCGCTTTCCACCTGCGGCGATGGGCGAGTCTACATGGAGCGCGCGATCGCCAGACCGCGCCAAATCGAGATCCAGGTACTGGCCGACGAGCACGGGGAAGTGCTCGCGATAGGCGATCGCGAGTGCAGCATTCAAAGGGATCGCACGCGGTTGCTAGACGAAAGCCCCGCACCGGCACTATACGGAACCGAACGCAGTGAACGCACGCGCGATGCATTGTGGGATGCGGCGACCAATATCGTGCGCGAGGCGGCATGTACGAATTCGGTCAACGTGGAGTTCTTGCTCGACGAGCATGGCGATGCCTATTTCCTCGAGCTGCGGCCCGGATTATCCGTGGCCCATGGCGTGACGGAGATTTGCTCCAACATCGATTTAGTCGAAGCGCAGCTCGTCATTGCCAGTGGCGAGCCGATCCCTGCAGATGTGCAGCGCGCCATCCCGTCCGGGCACGCGATCGAAGTACGTTTGCGCGCGGAACAGGCGAATCGCAATGGACCGCCCGCCACCGGAACAGTGACCGAAGTGCGTTGGCCCAATGCTTCGCCTGGTCGCATGCGAATTGAACCCTGCGTGCAAGTCGGCACCGAGCTCGCTAGCGACGATGACAACGTGCTAGCCAAGCTCATTACCTACGCGCCCACGCGTTACGCAGCCTTACTGATGCTGGATCGCGTGCTGGCCGAATGTTCGGTAGCACCGTTGCCGACGAACGCTGTGTTCTTGCGACGCATCCTCGGTCACGAGTCGTTTCGCGCCGGTCAGTACGACCTAGGGTTCGTCGACCAGCTGCGAAGACCGTAGGTGGCGAGCCCCTACAGTTTCGTCAGCTCGCACATCGCACGAACGTGAACGTCGATGGTTAGCGGCGACGCGGCAGCGTGCTCAAGCCGGCGTATTCGGCGCCCGCTCCGAGCTGCTCTTCGATACGAAGCAGTTGGTTGTACTTGGCGACGCGCTCCGAGCGCGACAGCGAGCCTGTCTTGATCTGACCGACGCCCGTGGCAACCGCGAGATCCGCGATGAAGGTGTCCTCTGTTTCGCCGCTGCGATGGGACATCATCGATGAATACCCGTGCAGCGCGCCCAGGCGGATCGTCTGCAACGTTTCAGTGATCGTGCCGATCTGGTTGACCTTGATCAAAATGCCGTTGGCAACGGCCTTGTCGATGCCCATCTGCACGCGCTCAACATTGGTGACGAAGAGGTCGTCGCCGACGAGTTGCACACTGTCGCCGACTGCGTCTGTGAGCAGCTTCCAGCCTTCCCAATCGTTCTCATCGCAACCATCCTCGATGGATACGATTGGATACTTACTCGCAAGTCGCTTGTACGTGTCGACGAGCTCGGCGCGGGTCAGCGCTTTCTTGTCGAAGGTGTACTTGCCCGTCTTATCGTCAAAAAACTCGCTCGCTGCGCAATCGAGTGCGAGGTAGATGTCTTTGCCCGGCTTGTATCCGGCACCCTCGATCGCCTTCATGATGATGGCGACGGCGTCTTCGTTGCTCTTCAGGCGCGGTGCAAAGCCGCCTTCGTCGCCGACGCCCGTGGACAGGCCCTCGGCCGTGAGCAGCTTCTTCAGCTGATGGAAAGTCTCGGCGCCGGCGCGCAATGCCTCGCGGAACGTGGGCAGACCGGCCGGCACGATCATGAACTCTTGAATCTCGAGGCCGCTGTCGGCATGCATGCCGCCGTTGATGATGTTCATGAACGGTGTCGGAAGAACGCGCGCTTGGGCACCGCCGATATAACGCCAGAGCGGCAGGCCCACGGACTCGGCACCCGCGCGAGCGGCCGCCATCGAGCAACCTAGAATGGCGTTCGCACCGAGGCGCTTTTTGTTGGGCGTTCCATCGAGCGCGATCAAAGCGCGGTCGAGCGACCCCTGGTCGAGCGCGTTCATGCCGAGTAGCGCGGGCGCGATTTCCCGGCTTAAATTCTCGATGGCCGTCAGCACGCCTTTGCCGAGGTACCGATCCTTGTCGCCATCGCGCAGCTCGTAGGCTTCGTGCTCGCCCGTGGACGCGCCGGATGGCACCGCTGCGCGGCCGATCGCACCGTCTTCGAGCTCAATCTCGACTTCGACTGTGGGATTGCCGCGAGAGTCGAGGATTTCACGACCAAAAACGCCGACAATCTCACTCATTTGCCCTAGCTCCTTGCATCTCGCCAGTGATAGAGCCGGCGCTTTAGCAGGCGCGCGACGCCGCTGTCAAAGCGCGGTTCACAAGCGTAAGCTGCGGCCATAACGAGGCCGCATTTGGACGATCTTTTCGACACGCTCGCAGCACAGGATACCGGTCGCTGCATCATGGTCAGTGACCCACCCTCCGGTCTGCGCGCGTTCGTCGTCATCGATGACACCACGTTGGGGCCTGCCGCGGGCGGCGTGCGCACCCATCGTTATACGAGCGCGCGCGAAGCGTTGTCTGATGCGGCTTTGCTCGCGCGCGCGATGACCCTGAAATGCTCCATTGCCGGGCTTGCAGCCGGCGGTGGCAAAGCGGTCGTGATGGATCACGCGGGGCTCGATCGGGAGCGCGCGTTTCGAAAACTCGGTGAGCGCGTCGAGGAGCTTGGCGGACTGTTTCGCACTGCCGGAGATCTCGGCACTCAGGATCGCGACTTGGCCGCGATGGCGGAACGGACGCGCTTTGTGACACCGGACTCCGCCATGCTGGCCGAGGCAGTCGCACGCGGGGTTCTTGGCTGCATCAGCGCCTGTGCGTCCTTGCGCGGCCGACAGCTCAAAGGTCTGCGCGTTGGCGTGCAAGGCGCCGGCATCATCGGCCGCGCGTTGGCGCGAGCTCTCGCCCGGGTGGGCGCCCACGTCATCGCGTCGGACCTCGACATTACGCGGGCGCGGGCGCTTGCCAACGAAGTGGGCGGTGAAGTCTGTTCGGCGGGCGGCCTCTTGCTCGCGGATGTCGACGTGCTCTCGCCGTGTGCAGTCGGAGGGGTGGTCGATCTCGAGGCTGCGCAGCGTATGCGCGCGTGGGCTTTGTGCGGTGCGGCCAACAACTGTTTGGGCGATCCGCAGGCAGCCGAGATCTTGTCCGCTCGCCACATTCTTCACGTGCCGGACCTGATTGCGTCGGCGGGCGGTGTGATCTGCGGCCTCTCGCGGGAGCTCGAAGATCACGGCGAGGCCTTGATTCAAGGGCTTGCGGAAACCGCACAGAGCGTATTGGCAGAGGCCGAGGCCACGAACTCCACTCCACAACGCATCGCGGAAGCACGCGCGTGGGCGCGCATCCGCGCGGTTTGCTAGGCTCGGCGGCCGTGAGCGCACTTCTCTTCATTCCGTGGTTCAAGCTCGAAGGAATCAACATCCCAGGCACGCAGATCGGCATTCAGCCTTTCGGTGTGCTCGTCGCCATCGGCGTTCTGGCCGGTGCTCGGGTTTCTGAATGGCGCGCCAAGCGTCTGGGCTTGAAGCACGACCTGGTTGCCGATGGCATTGCGCACATCGTGATCTCGGGCTTTTTGCTGGGGCACATCTTCGACGTGGTCACTTACTACCCGGAGAAGATTCTGGAGGCTCCTTGGGAGCTGTTGATGCCGTGGAAGAGCCTGTCCTCCTACGGTGGCTTTTTCGGCGCAACCCTGGGCGGGCTGTTTTGGCGCTGGCGGCGTGGCTTCCCCCTTACGCCAGTAATGGATCAGGTCGGATTCGGCATGCCGCTCGGCTGGTTCTTTGGTCGCATGGGGTGCTTTGTCGTCCACGACCACCCGGGCTCGATCACGGATTTCCCCTTGGCCGTGAACAACTATCAGTACCCAGGTCTACCCACGGCTCCGCGACATGACTTGGGGTTGTACGAAGTCATCTGGTCTGCGGCGGTGATGCTGCTGTTTTTGTGGCTCGACCGTAAGCCTAGGCCGTATGGCTTCTTCATGGGCTGGATCGCGATCTTGTACGCCCCCGTCCGTTTCGGTCTCGATTTCCTGCGTGAAGTGGACCGCTCATACTACGGACTTACACCGGCGCACTATTCGTCGGTCTTCGCCCTGGGGCTTGGCATCTACCTGCTCTGGAGTGCCTACAAGCGGCCACTGACCAAGCTTCCGCAGGGCATGCTCGCCGGCTCTGAACCGGCGGAAACGCGGAAAGTCGCATAGACTGAACAAATGGGGCGCAGGACCGCCGCCGCGCTAGCGTTGTTTGCTTCAGTGCTCGTTCACGCGAGCATGATGCTCATGCTGAGGCCGCTGGGCGTTGCTCCGGATGCGAAGCCTGAGCTCGTCAGCCTACCTTTTAGCGTGGAAAGCACGCCACTCGTCAACGACCTTGAGGGTAGCTCTCCTAGCCAGGCGACATCCAAGGCAGCCGCGATCGTCCCCGGGGGACCGGCGTCGCGCGGCAATCTCGATCGAGATGCCCCTGAGGGGAAAAGCGGAGACGGCGCATCGCCGGAGCCCGCCGTCCTGCTGTTTCCGTTTGCGTCGGACCTCACACTGCAAGACACGGATTTGAACAACCTGGCACGAAACCAGGCGCAGCGGATCGAGACCGCCCCCAGTCGGGCCACGCAAGAAGAACGCAGGGCCAGCCCCGCGGCGAGCGACGCGTTCTTTCTCGCTTCCGGCGACGTGGGTCACAAGGAGCGACGCAAACATTCGTCCCAGGACAGCGCAGCGGGCGGCCGCATGCGTGCTGCCGGTGCAACCGCGGGCAGCGTTGTCGCTACGCCAACCGCGAGCACCGTAGCCGCCTCAGAGGGAGAAGCTACAGAGCTCGCCAGCAGGGCGGCAGGAATAGCCCAACCCGGCGCGCACGGGGCTGCAGAGCCTGCGCAAGGGGTGCTTCGAGCTCACGGCAAAGCGGTGAAGCGCAACGCTCGCGTAGCTTTCGCTCGCCCTAATGTGGACCGCGGGCCTGCGGCCACCATCGCCGAAGAGCAAGACGCCCGCATTCGAGATGATATGGATGCGGAGTTATTGGCCGCCCGCATGCAGCGCTCGATCGTCGACGCCAGCGTTGTGCGGGGTGAACGCGTGGCCCCCGGTCGGGGCGGCCGCGCAGCCAACGATAGCGGGACAGCGCACTCTACTCGCGGCGCCGGCGCAAGCGCCCTGCCCTACACGCCCGGCCCAGGGGTCGATCATGTGCTCGACACGCGTGATGGTCGCTACATCCGTTGGTTCGTCGAGCAGAAGGCTCGCGTACAGAAAGGTCTCGTGTTCCCGTTTGCGCGAGCGATCGCCAAGGATCAGGGCACGAGTGTCTATCGTGTGATCGTGACACGCTCAGGCAGCCTGGCCGGTCCGGTGCATCTTGTGCGCTCCAGTGGCTATGCCGACTTCGATGCGGCGGCTCGTACTGCCATTCGCAATGCGGCGCCGTTTGCGCCCCTGCCCCACGAGCTGATGAGGGACTCGGAGCAGCTCGCCATTCTCATCCCGATCGCTTTTGCAAACCCGATGGTGGAATAGACGCGCGGCGCATCCGACGCAGCACCGTCGCACGTTCCGGGCAGCGCATCGGGCCGGCGTAGAGCGAGATGAGCTCGTCGTAGGCCTTCAGGTGCGCCGGGCCGTGGCCGTCCTGGGCCAGCCTGCGCCACAACAAACGTTCCAAGGCGCGCAGCCGACCAGCTTCACGCATAGACAGCGAAAGGACGCGTACGGCCGCTTCATCGTCAGGGTTCACCCTCTCGGCGCGACGCGCGTAGCTGGCGGCGAGATTCGGCCGCTTGAGGCCTTCGAGCGCTGCGATGGCCGCTTCTCGCCACGCTTCAGCACGTTCACTGGGTGTGAGCCCTGACTGGCGCGCGCGCTGTTTGGCATCTTGAATACGCTGCTTGGCAGCCTGAGCCTCGGGCGAGGACGGCGCGAAGGACACGCGCAGCTTCAAGAGCACATAGAGCAGAAAAAGCACCCCCGCGATCGCGAGCGCCATGCCTGTGGAGTCAGACTGCATGCGGGCGCGAAACTAAAGGCGAGCGCACGCTTGGTCAACACGATCCCACTGCGGCGCGATCAGAGGCGCTATCACTGAAGGAGGCCAGGGCCCTCGAATAGCGCTACCGGCTCGCTGCCCGACAGCATGGAAAGCAGCACCAAACGCGACAGCAGCGGCTTGAGAGCCGCACTGATTGGCAACTGCAGCGAAGCGCTAGCGCTCACCCCGGTCACGAAATCAAGCAACGTGCTCGGCCTCTTGGGCACAGTCACGACCTGAGCGTTGGGCCCAAGCTTTCCGAGCTCTCGGGCGCGCGCCAGGGCCGAGCCAAAGCCGCCCAACGAGTCGACGAGGCCGTTCGCGAGTGCGGCGTCACCGCTGTACACGTGGCCGCGCGCGAGCGTATCAACCTGCTCGACCGGCATCTTGCGTCCCTCGGCCACGCGTTCGACGAACTGGCGGTACCAGATGCGCAGCTTTGTTGCGAGCGAAGCCCGCTCCTCGTCCGAAAATGGGCGGAACATGCTGTCTGCCCCAGCGTGGGCTCCGCGCTGAGCGGTAGTGATGCCCACGCCGAGCCGCTCGGCCAAGGGCGCAATATCGACCTTACCGTAGAAGATACCGATCGAGCCCGTGATGGTGGAAGGAGATGCCCAGATCTCGGTGGCGGGGGCAGCCACGTAATAGCCGCCACTCGCGGCCACGTTGCCCATGGAAGCGATGACAGGCTTCTTTTTGCGAGCGCGCTTCACGGCCCTCCAGATCTGATCGGAAGCGGTCACCGCACCTCCAGGGCTGTCGATTCGCAGCACAATCGCCCGGATGCGTGGGTTCTCGGCTAACTCGTCAATACTCTTGACGATTGTACGACCGCCGCTCATGTGGATATCCAAGAACGGTACGTCGACATTCTCGCCGTCCACGATTGTGCCGTCGATCACGACCACACCAATCTGACCGGTGGGACCGAAGCGAGGGTCCTCGGCGGTTTCGCTCTGATTGACGACGGGCATGTGAGCGCCGAATAAGTCGCGGGCCGCGTCCGTGAGATCGTGGGTATCGAGCGTGCCGGTCACGAGCTTGGATTGGACGGCTTCGCTCGCCGTAAAGGGGCCCGAATCGATCAGCGTCCGGACAGCCGCTTCGTCGCGTTCAAGGTCCCCCGAGAGATCGTGAACGAGGCGCGAATACGCGTCATCGAGCAGCGTATCGCGCTGTTGGGAGGCAAAATCCGAGGGCGTGCGATTGGTGAACTGCTCGGGTGCACTCTTGTAGCGTCCGATGCGCACGAAGTCCGCGCGCACGCCGATGTTGCGCAGCACGTCACCGAAGTAGAGCGCATCGGACGACACACCCATCAAGCGGATGGCACCTGCCGGATCGAGGGACACCCGGTCGGCACCAGAGCACAAGTAGTACTCGCTACCTGAGGGTGATTCGAGATGGCAGTAAACGGGCTTACCTGCTTTTTGCAGGGCGGCTATCATCAGCCGCATCTCCTGGGCGACTGCCAGACCCGCTGACGTATCGCGCGGCTCGAGAATCACGCCGGCCACGCGCGGATCGTGCAGCGCACGATCAAGCGCCATGATCGTGCGCGGTAGCCCGCGGGTGCCAAGCCCATTCAGGCGAATCTTGGCGACGTAGCGCTGGGCAGGCACACCGATGCGCGGCGTGCCGTGCATGTCGGCCAGAATAGACCAACCGATATCATCGCCCTGATGGTTGGTGTGGATCGCGGGGGCCACGGACAGCCCGCCCAGGCGGACGTCGATGCCCGCGCTGAGCGTCCACACTTCCTGTCCGTTGAGCTGCTGAAGCTCGCCCGCGGCAGCGAGACGCCCTACCCAGGGCACCTTCACAGAGGCTGCGATGCGCACGCCGAGATCTTCTGCTTGGTCAATCACCCCCGCAAGCTCGAGGCCCAGGCGATCGTCGCCGAGGGGTCTGACCGCGGTCGCGAGCACGGCAGACCGACGCAGCCGGGACGCGCCAAGGTAAGGTTGCTCGAACGCGAGATCGCGTCCCAACACACTGAAGCCCAAGGTCGTCGACGGCCGAAACGTTAGGCCCACGTCCGCGGTGTGGGCATTCGCGCCACCTGGTCGCGGCGAGCGCAGGCGCCAATTCGTGCCCAGTGACCAGGCCGGGCCCGCGTTGAATGCGGTGCCGAGCACAAAACCGTTGTACGACGCCAAACCGGCCCTTTCAGACCGGAACACGTCGATCCCTGTGCCGAGCGCGAAGCCTTCACCTAGCTTTGACGCTAAAAACACCGAGGTTTGTCGATCTGAGTATGCGGTCTCCCGCGCGGGACTGACATGGCTTACCGCGAGCGACCAACTATCCAGGGCGCCCAAGGCGGAGGGGTTGATCTCGGTTGCGAGCGCGTTATCGGGACTCACTACCGATACGGGGAACGCTGTCGACGAGGTAAGTGGTGTTCGTACCTGCGCCGACACGACCCCAGGTAAAACGGAAAAACTCACAGCGATTAGAAAGAGAACTAGCTTGATGCGACCCATGTGATGTTAAGCCATATCACGCGATCTGTTGACGACTGGTACGAAAGCCAAGCCCATTGTGGCAATCTTCGCTGGCAAGCTTCGCTGGCAAGCTTCGAAAGCTCTTTCCCCCTTTTTCTGTTTCGTTCCGCGCGCGGTACCTGGGCGACGTCTCTCTCCTGCCAGCCTCCACTAGCAAGCCCCGGGACTCTCGCGCGACGGAATGATGAACCCGATGTTCCTCGCCCTGTCCTACCCTCTGAGCTGCCGTCGCCCGCTGCGCGCCCTGTGTGCGTGGTTGAGTGCTGTGTTGTGCCTTGTGCTCTGCCAAGTAGCTCCCGCGACCGCACAGGAGACGGCACCACATAATCCGCCTGCGGCCGCTATCGAGGGGTACAACCGTGGAAGAGCCCTCTACCTGGCTGGGCGGTACCGGGAGGCAGTTATCGAGCTTGAGCGCGCGCTGGCATTGGACCCTACCTCTCCTAACCTCGTGTACAACGTGGCGCGGGTTTACGAGCTGTTGGGCGAGCTCAGCAAAGCCACGTCTTTCTACGAGCGTTACCGCGGGATGCTTCCTGCGAGCGAGACGGAAGAGCGTGAGCGCGTGGCTTCGATTCTGATGCGCTTGCAGGGCGCCCGTACCCAAGCAACGCCCGAGCCCCCGGGTCCTCCGACTGACTCGCTGCGTAATCCAGAGCTCGAAACAGATCGCGAGCCCGAGTCGTCTCGCGGTGTGGCCGATTCGGTCTTCTGGGTGACGGCAAGTGCCGGCGCGGTGAGTCTGGTCGCAGGCGGGGCGGCAGGAATGCTGGCGCTTCAAACGGAAAAGAAAGTCGATAAGTTCGTCCTCGGCCCCGATGGCAGCGCGAGCAAGCGCGACGACCTGACTGATCAGGCCGATCGCTTCGCCTTGACGAGCGACGTGTTGCTGATGCTCGGCACCACTTTTGTCGTCAGCAGCATTCTTTTGTACGCGCTACGCGAGAAGCCGCGCGATGACGCAGCGCGTTCCACGCGTCGCCAACTCGCGCTCGGTGTTTCGACCCATGGTCTGGCGCTGACCTTTGGAGGAGCATTATGAAATCCCCATGGCTCCTTGTCTTACTTGGTCTGTCTGCATGCTCGTGGCTGATCGATCCCGAGAGTCAGCCCACTCGCTGCGCGATTGGTAAGGATCTCAAAGACCCATGCGGCAAGGGTTTGGCCTGCGTGAAGGGCGCCTGCATCGCCAGATGCGTGTTGATCGAGGGCGAGCCCGATCCCTGCGCGGAAGGGCAGCAGTGCGTGCAAGGCGTGTGCACGGAATCCTGCCAGGACAGCGAGATTTGCAACGACGGCATCGACAACGATTGTGACGGTTCGATAGACGAAGCCGATCCCGAAGCTGGAGACCTGTGCGGCGATAACATCGACAACGATTGCGACGGTAATGTCGACGAGGGTCACGATCAGGACGGCGATGGCAACACCTGGTGCGGTGACCCCAATCGTCCGAACGGTGGCGGCATCGGCGATTGCGACGAAAAGGACCCGAACGTCTTTTATGGGGCGGACGAGCGCTGCGATGGCGTCGACAACGACTGCGACGGCGTCACCGACGAGACGAGTGCCGGCAAGTCATTGTGCGAAGGCAAGGAGCAGTGTTTGGGTCAACGATGTGTCGTGCCCAGCTGTGCGATTCCCGAGGCGAAAGACAAAGCCTGCGGTCCAGATGAGATGTGCGACGTCGAGACGGGTACCTGCGTTGCGAAGCTGTGCGATGAGACTGAGTGCAATCAACTCGGCGAGTACTGCGACCAAGGCACCGGTGAGTGCCGCACCGTGCGCAAAGACAACGGGGAAGCCTGCGCGGCGCATAGCGATTGCAAATCGCAATCCTGCATCGAAAGTGCTGCCTTGCGCCTAACGGTCACTGCGCCGCGCGTATGTATGCAAACCTGCTGCGCCGACACGGACTGCGAGACGGGCGAGCGCTGTTTTGCCTCGGGCACGGGCGCACGCTCGTGTCTTCCCATCGACAAGGTTCCGGTGCCGGCGGGAGCAGCTCAGCTGTGCACGCTCGACAATCAGTGCGCTGCTGGCCAGTCGTGCGCGGTCGTCAAAGGCCAGGACATCATGGGACCTATCGTGGAGTCACGGACGAACCTGGTCACAGGGGCGTGTCGGACGATCGCTTCGGGCGACCGCGGGACCGGACAAAGTTGCGGGTTCGCCGGGGCTGTATGCGCCTCCCAGGCGTGCGTCCTCGCCTACGTCGATTTCTTCTCGGCCAGCTTTGTGTGCTCTCAAACGTGCCGCAATTCGACCGATTGTGGGGCCGTGGCGGACTCGCCTGCGAACATTAGCAATCGTGCCAGTTACTGCCGCTTTCTGACGACTAGCAGCACGTCGGGCGGGGATTACGTGCCGGTTTGCGTCGTCGCGGGCAATGAAGTGGGCTCCGGCAATCTCGGTGCAAGGTGCGCCAGTGGCAGCAACTGCAAGGACGGGGCGTGTGTGGGCGCTTCCCCGACTAGCACCGGCTCTTGTGCGACCACCTGCTGCAACGATTCGCAGTGTGGCAACCTGGGTGAAGTGACTTACTACTGCAGACCGGTCGCGTTCGGCGGGGACCACTATGAGACTCGGTGCGTGCCATGAGGACGGGGGCGCTGCAGCTTGAGCTGTCACGGCCGCCGGACGCCCCTGCTACACTCGTATCGAACGGGATGTTGATCTGCCCCAAGTGCAGAACCACTTACTCGTCGTCCTTGGTAGACGTCTGCTACCGGGACGGAGAGAAGCTGGTCGATTACGACGCCTTCCTGGCCGCCGAGAGCGACCCCATGCGCGGCGTAGTGATCGGCGGCAAGTACCGCATCGCTGAGCGCGTGGGCCAAGGCGGCATGGGCACCGTCTACCGAGCTGCGCAGGCCGGCCTAAACCGCGACGTAGCGGTCAAGATCCTGAAGCGCGAGCTCAACGTCGACCGCGACACCGTGGCGCGCTTCCATCGCGAAGCGAATGCGATGAGCCTGCTCGCGCACCCGAACACCGTGCGCGTATTCGACTTTGGGCAAACGGACGACGGGCTGCTTTACCTGATCATGGAGCTGCTTGAGGGCGAGCTCATCACGCAGCGCCTGAACCGCGAGGGAGCGCTCGACGTACTCGAAGCCTTACGGTTTACCCAACAGATTTTACGCTCTCTTGCCGAGGCCCACAAAAAAGCCTTGGTTCATCGCGATCTGAAGCCCGACAACATCTTCGTGGCAAGCCTCGAAGGTCATACCGAGCCCGTGATCAAAGTGCTCGATTTCGGCATCGCCAAGATGGTTGCCCCGGACAAGCGAGTTGACCAATTCGAAACGCAAGCGGGCACGGTGTTTGGCACGCCGCGATACATGTCACCGGAGCAGGCACAGGGAGCGTCGCTCGACGGCCGTAGCGATCTCTACAGTGTCGGAACGCTGCTTTATCAGATG
>JBBSJC010000061.1:0-22360 GCA_038257655.1 Polyangiales bacterium
ATGCATCGCGTGCTGCTCGAGACGGCCGACGCATCCCACGCAGACCGCTTCACGGGCCGCAGCGATCGACACGAGCTTGTGCACGTCGACGTGCCCGCGGGCAGCGACCCACGTGGCGAGCTCGTCGAAGCCGAGATCGTCGAAGCTTACAAACACTCGCTGCACGGTGTGGCCAAGGGTGGCTCGCCGATCAAAACGCGCGTTGCCAAGCGCCCCGCGACGCGACTGCCCTTACTTTCGGCCTAGCGCTGATGCTAGTGCTGATGCTGTCCATGCCGCGACCGTTACGTTTGACCCTCGCCTGGCTGCCGGCGCTGCTCTACATGCTGCTGATCTGGTGGCTTTCATCGCAACAGGTGACCCTGCCCCTCGAAAGCATTCCGTGGCGGGATAAGGGCGTGCATTTTGCAGAGTACGCCGTGCTCGGTGCTTGTTTCGCCCACGCAGTAGCCATTACCTGGCCCGGCCGCGGCTTTCGCGGAGCCCTGAGCGCGTGGTTATTTGCGTGTGCATTCGGCCTACTCGATGAGCTGCATCAAGCCTTTGTACCGGGGCGCAGTGCAGATATCGTCGATCTCGGAGCGGATGCGCTCGGTGCCGTGGTGGCCGTCAGCATCGTCTGGGCACTGCGCGCGCATTTCACTAGGCGAGCGAGCACAGCGTAAGGTCTCGAGACCTCTGCAGCCGCTGCGAGGAGCCCGCAGTTTTCAATCGAGCTTCAGAATCGCGTGAAAGGCTTCCTGCGGGATGTCGACCGAGCCGACCGACTTCATGCGCTTTTTGCCCTCTTTTTGCTTCTCGAGCAGCTTGCGCTTACGCGTGATGTCGCCGCCGTAGCACTTGGCAGTCACGTCCTTACGCATCGCGCGCACGGTTTCGCGGGCCACGATTTTGCCGCCGATCGCCGCCTGAATCGCGACTTCGTACATCTGCGTCGGCACGATCTCTTTGAGCTTCGCAGCGAGCTGCCGTCCGATGATGTTGGCCTTGTCGCGATGCACGATCGCGCTCAACGCATCGATCGTCTCGCCGTTGACCATCATGTCGAGCTTGACCAGGTTATCTTCGCGATAGCCGATGAGCTCGTAATCCATGGACGCGTAGCCCTTGGTACCGCTCTTGAGCTTGTCGTAAAAGTCGAACAACACTTCGCCGAGCGGCAGCTCGTAGGAGATGATGACGCGCGTCTCGGATGCGTACTGAATGCCGATCTGCGTGCCGCGGCGATCCTGACAAAGCTTGAGCACGGCGCCCACGAACTCTGCAGGCACGTGAATCGACACCTTGAAGTAAGGCTCTTCGATGTGATCGACATAGACGAGGTCCGGCAGCTTCGAGGGGTTTTCGATCCACAGCTCCGTGCCGTCCTTGCGCACGACTTTGTAGACCACGCTCGGGGCGGTCGTGATCAGGTCCAGGTTGTACTCGCGCTCTAGACGCTCTTGCACGACTTCCATGTGCAAAAGGCCCAAGAAGCCGCAGCGGAAGCCAAAACCGAGTGCTGCCGAAGTGTCCGGCTCGAACACGAAGGCCGCATCGTTCAGATGCAGCTTGTTGAGCGCTTCGCGCAGCTCTCCGTATTTATCGCTGTCCGTCGGGAAAATACCCGAGAACACCATGGGCTTTACTTCTTTGAAGCCCGGCAGCAGCTCGGTCGCAGGCTTGCGCATATCGGTCAGCGTGTCGCCGACCTTGGTGTCGTGAACGGACTTGATGCTGCCGGCGACAAAGCCGACTTCGCCCGGTCCGAGCGCTGCGACCTTACGGGGGAAGGGCGCGTTGACGCCGAGCTCGGTCGCGTCGTAGTCGGCCTTGGTGACCATCATTTTAAAGCGCTGGCCGAGGCTGAGCGTGCCGTCGAACACGCGAATCATCACCATCGCGCCGCGATAGGTGTCGTACCAGCTGTCGAACACGAGCGCGCGCAACGGACCATCCGGATTGCCCTTGGGCGGCGGAACGCGCTTTACGACCGCTTCCAAGATCTCTTTGATGCCGATGCCCGCTTTCGCACTGGCAGCGACCGAAAACTCGCAATCGAGGCCGATCACTTCTTCGACCTCGCGCCGCACGCGATCGACGTCGGCGCCGGGCAAATCGATTTTGTTGAAGACCGGAATGATCTCGAGATTGTTTTCCATCGCCAGATACACGTTGGCGAGCGTCTGGGCTTCGACACCCTGCGAGGCATCAACCACCAGTAGCGCGCCTTCACAAGCGGCTAGCGATCGCGACACTTCGTAGGAAAAGTCGACGTGGCCGGGCGTGTCGATCAAGTTCAGCTGATACAGCTTCCCGTCGTCGGCCTTGTACGAAAGACGCACGGCCTGCGCCTTGATCGTGATGCCGCGCTCGCGCTCCAGGTCCATGTTGTCGAGGAACTGGTGCTTGCTTTCCCGGTCGCTCACCGTGCCGGTGTACTCGAGGAGTCGATCGGCAAGCGTGCTCTTGCCGTGATCGATGTGGGCGATGATCGAAAAGTTACGAATGAGGGAGGGATCGGTAGACATGCATCCAGCCAGTGCGTTCAACGCTTCTTATCGCTCGCAACCTCAAGCGTGAGCTGGCCCGGGAGCTTTTCACGGTGATGATCGAGTACGAGATCGATGCCTTCGCGGATGTAGACCGCGACGGGTACTTTGGTGCGCTCATGCAGGACCTTGAGCTGGTCGTTCTGCTCGGGCGTGATGTAAATGGTCGTCGAGATCTTCTTGCGGGCCATCGGTGCTTCCGCGAATGGTGATGTGCGGCTGTCGTGTGGGCCCAGTCCGCGACCAGGAAACGCGGGTGAAGCTACGTGCCATCATACATGATGTCAATCATGGCCAGTGCGCCTAGCGGGCGTTCCCGAGCGGCTGGGCTTGCGAGGTGGGCAGGGTCACACGTATGCTCCCGCCGGAACGAGAGAAGGGGGCCTACTCGAGTGATGCTTATGGAGCACAAGCGTCTGCGCGCTATCGCAGCCCGACGTGTGATGTTGCCTGTGTTTTTGCCACTGTTGTTGAGTGCGGCATGCGGTGACAAGGGCGGTATGACGGGGTCCACACCTGCGGGGCGCAGAGACGTTCCTGTTCCAATTTCGAAGCAGGAATGCAAAGGCGACGGTCAGACAGTCGACGTCAACAACGACGGCAAGCCCGACATCCGTCATGTCCTCGCCAAGGGCAAACGGTCCTGCACCGAAATAGACATGAATTTCGATGGCAAAGTCGACGTGTACCGGTTCTACGCCGACGATGGCAAGACCGTGAGCTTCGAGCAGCACGACTACGACTTCGATGGTCGGCTCGACCAACAGGCTTTCTACGTTGCCGGCGCCATGGAGCGCAAGGAGCTCGATACGAACTTTGACGGGCTGATCGATACCTGGATGTGGTGCAAGGGCCCCATGGTCGACCACGCCGAGCGCTCACGTCGCAAGCCAGGTCGCGTGGATACCTGGGAAACCTACGCCGACGGACAGCTGGCTGAGATCAAGTACGACGAGAACAACGACGGCACTGCTGAAAAGTGGGAGCTATTCAAGGCTGGGTCGCTGAGCGAGATTCGCTACGACAGCACCGGCGACGGGAAGCCGGATCGCAGTGAGCTGGCAGTCGGGGTCACCGATCAGAAGGACAAGCCGATCAGTTGCGATGGCAGCTCCCTACCTGAGCCCGCCGAGCCTGCGTCGACTCTGCCGGCGATGCCGTCCGAGACCACCGGCGGCGCGGCAGATGGCATGGGCGAGCCCGAACCTGCCACGCCTGCGGCCGGAGCTACGCCGCCAGCTGGAGGCGCCCCTGCTGCAGGCTCACAGCCTGCGGGCGGCAGGAAGAATAACCCGGCCGCCAACCCGTCCGGCAGCGAGACAAAGAGGCCCGCGGACGCTGAAAAGGGCGAATGGCAGGAGGCCAAGTGAGCATGAGTCAATACTTCGAAAGCACCTTGTCGCGCGTGGGTGGGCTCGCCCTGTTGTGTTTGGCGCTGGCATGCGCCCCTGCGTGTGGCGGAAACAAGGCCGCGCCGAAGAACAGCGGCGATGTGGCACGCGGCAAAGCCCTCACGGGCGCGACCGATGACGGCGCCGGGGGGCCTTCGCACTGCAGCGCCAGCGACGACAAGCATGAAGTTAGCGAGTACGACACCTCCGGTGACGAGACCCTCGACGTGCGCAAAGTGTTTCTGCGCGTGGGGGACGGCTCGCTTGCGCGGCTTGTGCTCGTTTGCCGGGAGTCCGACCTGAACTCCGACGGCGTGAAGGACATCGTCCGCTACTACACCGACGAGGGCCGTCCGATCCGCGAAGAGGCGGACCGGAACTTCGACGGGCAAATGGATGAAGTTACTTACTTTCAGGAGGGCCAGATCATGCGTCAGGAGTTCGACTCCCAGGCGGATGGCAAGGTCGACACCAAGATCTTCTTCGAGGGCGGCAAGCCCTTGCGCGCAGAGCGCGATCTCACCGGTCGCAGCACGGCCTCCAAGTGGCAGCCGGATCGCTGGGAGTACTTCGAAGGGGGCCGCATGGTGCGAATGGGCACTGACCTCGATGGAGATGGCAAGGTCGATCGCTGGGATCGCGACATGATTTTGCGCCAACCGCGCGACGCCGACAGCGGTGCCGCAGACGGCGCAGCAGACGGTGCCGCAGACGCCTCGGGCTAAACGAGCGCTAAGTCCGCCGCGACTCTAGGGCTCGGATGTACTAAGTCCGCGCCATGGCCGAAGAACGTTTGCAGAAAATCCTCGCGCGCGCGGGCGTGTCCTCCCGACGCGCTGCGGAGCGCTTGATCGTAGACGGCCTGGTGCGCGTCAACGGTAAGGTCGTCGCCGAGCTCGGTGCGCGGGCCGACGCCAAGCGCGACCGGATTGAGGTCGATGGCGAGGTGATCGGGCGCGAGCAGCCCGTGTACTTCATCGTCAACAAACCGCGCACGATGGTGACGACGCTGAACGATCCAGAAGGCCGCCCCAGCCTATCGGAGCTGCTCGGCACGATCCCCGAGCGCGTGTACCCGGTGGGTAGGCTCGACTTCCATACGAGCGGGGCCTTGCTCCTGACAAACGATGGCGATCTTGCCCAAGCGCTGCTGCACCCTTCGCACGAAGTTCCAAAGACTTACGTCGCAAAGCTCGCCGGCAAGGTCACCGACAAGATGATGGGTGCACTGCGCCTGGGTGTCACTCTCGACGATGGCTATCAAACGCAGCCGGCACGGGTGACGCACCTGCGAGACGAAGAAGGCAAAGCCTGGCTCGAGATCTCGATTACCGAAGGCAAGAACCGGCAAATCCATCGCATGCTCGAAGCGGTGGGTTCGCGCGTGATGCGTCTTTCACGGTTAAGCTTTGCCGGCCTTTCGAGCGAAGGACTGCGGCCGGGCAAGCTGCGGCCGCTCGATGAAGACGAGGTCTACATGCTCTATCGAACGTACCTGGGGAAGGCTGCGGCCGACGCGCTTCCATCGAAAGAAAACACAGCATTGCCGAAGGGTAGAAAACCACCCCCCCGACGTTGACAGGTCCCCACTTCCGCTCCATAAAGACGGCGCGGGGTGGAGCAGCCTGGTAGCTCGTCGGGCTCATAACCCGAAGGTCGTTGGTTCAAATCCAGCCCCCGCAACCAACCAACACGAAGCCTCTGATGCTCACGCATCGGGGGCTTCGTCGTTTGTGGCGCAGCGTGCGTGGTGCACGGTGAACGAACGGTCCTCGTTTGGCGTGATGCCCATGCGCCCGTCGCGAGTCATCAGGCGCAGCGGTTCGCGTGCGAGGTCCGCAGGGCGCCGGGGGCCCACCTATTCGCTGGGCACGCTGCCTGGACCTACAACCACTCACGAGCAGAGATCGATCCCAGGGTCTCGCCGACTCATCGTAGGATGCGTCCATGCACGACTGGGGCCGTTTTCCGTTTGGCCGACCCAACACCGCGCGATCGAAAGGGGGGCGTCGCGGCGCTTGCCGTGGATGTTGAACCTACGGTGTTCCGGGATGGCAAGGCCGACGACTTCGGCGACCGCTTGGCATCCGCGACGAGTACGACAGCATCGTCGCGCAAATGGGTGTGTCGCTGAGCTCACTGCACAGCCGGATGAGCGCTGCAAAGCAGGCGCGATCTAGTTGGTCGGTTGTGGCTGAAATCTCAGCGACTCTGATGGCAGCGGAAGGTAGAGCAACGTGTCTGTTCCACGGCGCGATCAGCTGGGCTAAGGCCGCGCGGACCACTACAAGACCGCGAAGATGATTGTCGTGGTGCCAACGTTCACGCAGTTGTTTGTATCGTTTCGTTGGGGAGTGTTTTCTGAATGGCTATCAAGAAATCCGAGCTGTACTCGTCCCTCTGAAAGTCCTGCGACGAGCTGCGCGGCGGCATGGATGCATCGCAGTACAAGGACTACGTCCTGGTCTTACTGTTCGTGAAGTACGTGTCGGACAAGGCCGCGAGCCAGAAGCATTACCTGCTCGACGTGCCCAAGGGGGGCAGCTTCGCCGACATGGTGGCCTTGAAGGGCGACAAAGAAATCGGCGACAAGCTGAACAAGATCATCGCCAAGCTCGCCGCCGCCAACGAGCTCAAGGGCGTGATCGACATCGCTGACTTGAACGATTCGGACAAGCTCGGCAAGGGCAAGGAGATGGTCGACCGGCTCTCGGCGCTGGTGGGCATCTTCGAGTCCCTCGACTTTGGTGGCAATCGCGCCGACGGCGATGACTTGCTGGGCGACGCCTACGAATACTTGATGCGCCACTTCGCCACCGAAAGCGGCAAGAGTAAGGGTCAGTTTTATACGCCCGCCGAGGTGTCGCGCATCATGGCCAAGGTGATCGGGCTGGGCAGTGCCACGGGTGCGGGCCAGACCATTCACGACCCGACCTGCGGCTCGGGCTCGTTGTTGCTCAAGGCCCACGACGAAGCCAAGAGCGCGACCGGGCTTGATCTCGCGCTCTACGGTCAGGAGATGGACAACGCCACGCGGGCACTCGCGCGTATGAATTTGATCCTGCACAACTGCCCGACCGGCGAGGTGTGGCAGGACAACACGCTGTCTTCACCGCACTTCAAAGAGCCGAAAACCGGCGCGCTCAAGACCTTTGACTTTGTGATCGCCAATCCGCCGTTCTCGACCAAGGCGTGGACCAACGGCTTCGACCCGGGCAACGATCTCTACGGCCGCTTCGCCTTTGGGGTGCCGCCGCAGAAGAACGGCGACTACGCGTTTCTGCTGCACATCCTCGCCACGCTGAAGAGCACGGGCAAGGGCGCGTGCATCTTGCCGCACGGTGTCCTGTTTCGCGGCGGTGCCGAGGCAACGATTCGGCGCGAGGTGGTGAAGCGCGGCTACATCAAGGGCATCATCGGGCTGCCCGCCAACTTGTTTTACGGCACCGGCATCCCCGCCTGCATCATCGTGCTCGACAAGGCGGGCGCGGCCGCGCGCAAGGGCATCTTCATAGTCGATGCCTCCAAGGGCTTCATCAAAGACGGCAACAAGAACCGACTGCGCGCCCAGGACATCCATAAGATCGTCGACGCCTTCACGCGTCAGGCCGAGCTGCCGCGCTTTTCGCGCATGGTGCCGCTCGGCGAAATCAGCGACGCCAAGAACAACTTCAACCTCAACCTGCCGCGCTACATCGACAGCAGCGAGCCCGAGGACATCCAGGACATCGACGCACACCTGCGGGGCGGCATCCCCAACCGCGACCTCGACGCCCTCGACCGCTACTGGCAGGTGTTTCCGAGCGTGCGCGCTGCTGTGTTCAAGAAGGCCGACCGCGCTGGGTACAGTCAGCTCAAGGTGCCCGCGGCCGAGATCAAGGCCACCATCTTCGGGCACGCTGAATTCACCGCGTGGAGCGAGCAGGCGAGCAAGCTGTTCAATAAGTGGAAGAAGAAGAGCGCGACTCAGCTCCAGGCCATCAGTAAGGGTGACAAGCCCAAGGAGCTGATCGAAGCGCTGTCCGAGGATCTACTTAGTACTTTCGAGAAGGCACCCCTGCTCGATGCCTACGACGTGTACCAGCACCTGATGGACTACTGGGCCGCCACGATGCAGGACGACGTGTACCAGCTCGTGAGCGAGGGCTGGCGCGAGGCCGCCAAGCCAAGGCTGATGGTCGAAGACAAGGACAAGAAGAACAAGGACAAGGCAGACTTCGCGGTCGGCAAACAGAAGTTCAAGGCCGAGCTGGTGCCGCCCGCGTTGCTGATTGCGCGCTACTTTGCGTCGGAGCAGGCCGCCATCGACGCCTTCGAAGCAGAAGCTGCCGCTATTGCGCAGTCGATGGAAGAGCTGGCCGAGGAGCATGGGGGTGAAGACGGGCTGCTTGAAGAAGCCAAGAACGACAAGGGTAAGGTTAGTAAGGTGTCGGTGGCTGCGCGGCTCAAGAGCATCGGGCTCGACCGCGATGCGGTGGATGAGCGTAAGGTGTTGGAGAGCTACCTTGGGCTGGTGGAGCGAGAAGCGACGGTGAGCGCCAAGGCGAAGGCTGCGCAGGAGGCACTGACGGCGAAGGTCGTCGGCAAGTACGGCAAGTTGAGCGAGGACGAGATCAAGAAATTGGTGGTCGACGACAAGTGGCTGGCGACGATTGCAGGGACCGTGCAGGCAGAGCTCGACCGCGTGTCGCAAACTCTGACGGGTCGTCTGCGTGAGCTTGCGGAACGGTACGCCACCCCCCTACCGACGCTTACCGCGAACGTCGCGATGCTTGCCGCCCGAACGGACAGCCACCTCAAGAAGATGGGCGCCACATGGAACTGAAGGCGGGCTACAAGCAGACAGAGGTCGGACCCATTCCTCAAGATTGGAATATCACCACAGCATCCGCAGCCTGTGACGTGGTGGTCGACTGCAAGAACAGGACCCCTCCGGTTGTCCCGGATAGCGATTTCTGCGTTGTTAGAACCCCGAACGTCCGGAACGGCCAGTTTGTTTTGGAGGATCTCCGCTGCACGGACGAGGCCTCCTATCACGTGTGGACAGCCAGGGCAGTTCCGCGGGCAGGCGATGTTATGATTACTCGCGAGGCGCCACTGGGGGAAGTCTGCGCCGTTCCCCCAGATCGAAAGGTGTGCCTTGGGCAGAGGATGATGCTCTACAGGCCTTCAGCGGCGAAGACGGACCCCACCTACCTGCTGTATGCCTTGCAGTCGACGGTGGTGAGGGAGAACCTCGCGCGTAAGGTCGGCGGCTCGACAGTCGGGCACGCCAAGGTAGATGACATAAGGTTTCTTACACTGCCGCTCCCCCCCCTCCCCGAACAGCGCGCCATCGCCGCCGCGCTCTCGGATGTCGATGCGCTGATCGGCTCGCTCGACCGGCTCATCGCCAAGAAGCGCGACCTCAAGCAGGCCGCCATGCAGCAACTGCTCACGGGCCAGACGCGGTTGCCGGGGTTCAGTGGGGAGTGGGAGACGAAGCGGTTGGGTGAGATCGCCCGCTTCCGGACCGGCCCTTTCGGCAGTGCCTTGCACAAGTCCGACTACGCAACTGACGGGATCCCGCTAATCAATCCTATGCACATCGTCGATGGCAACCTGCAGCCAGATCGGCAGGTGACAGTGACAGATGCTGCAGCAAAGCACCTCGCGGACTTTTTGTTGCGCGAGGGCGACATTGTAATTGGTCGACGCGGTGACATGGGCCGCTGCGCTGTCGTGCGGTCGCTGCACGATGGCTGGCTTTGCGGCACAGGGATCGCTGATCGTTCGGCTCAACGATGGCGTATCGGCCGCCTTTGTTCAGCGACTGCTCTCAGCGCCGCCTGCCGTGGCTTCAATGACTGATGCATCCGTCGGCTCCACCATGAACAACTTGAATCAGGGCGTGCTGTCAGCCCTACGGTTCTCGCTGCCCACGCTCACCGAGCAGGAGGCAATCGCCACCGTGCTCTCCGACATGGACGCCGAGCTCACCGCGCTCACCGAGCGCCGCGACAAGACTCGCCTGCTCAAGCAGGGGATGATGCAGGAGCTTCTGACCGGCAGGACACGCCTCTTATGAGCGAGCATCAGACCGTCGAGTGGAAGGAGTCTTGGCGCGACGAATATCTGCGCTGGATCTGCGGCTTTGCCAATGCAGAAGGTGGAACCTTAGTGATCGGGCGCGACGATCGTGGCACAGCCGTGGGTGTGCCCAACGCAGAGCGGTTGCTCGAGGAGATCCCGAACAAGGCGCGCGACCTGCTCGGCATCGTGCCTTCGGTGCGCTTGGTCGAAGAGGGTGGGCTGTCGCTGGTGGAGATCGCGGTGGAGCCTTCGCCCACGGCCATCAGCTATCGCGGCGAGTACCACGTGCGCAGTGGCAGCACCAAGCAGGAGCTGCGCGGCCCTGCGCTGACTGCCTTCTTACTGCGTAAGATGGGACGACATTGGGACGCAGCGCCTGTGCCCGGGGTGTCCGCGAGCGACCTCGACAGCCGGACGATGCGTAGCTTCGTCACGCGAGCGCTGCGCCAGGGCCGCATCGCGCCCGAGGCAGAACAAGGCACCGATGCCGACCTGCTCGAGCGCCTGCGCCTGACCGAGGGCTCGTGGCTCAAGCGCGCTGCACTCTTACTGTTTCACCCGGATCCCTTGCGCTTCGTGTCGGGAGCCTTCGTCAAGATTGGCTTCTTCGAGTCCAATGCCGAGGTGCTTTACCACGACGTGATCGAGGGTGACCTGTTTCGCCAAGTAGCGACCACGCTCGACCTGCTCACGACCAAGTACATGAAGGCTTGGATCTCCTACGAGCGCGTGCACCGCATCGAGACCTTACCTGTGCCCGAGCCCGCCCTGCGCGAAGCCGTGCTCAACGCCATTGTGCACAAGGATTACGGCGTGGCGAGCCCCGTGCAGATCCGCGTGTACAACGACCGCATCAAGATCTGGAATGCGGGGCTCTTGCCCAACTCGTGGACCCCAGCGTCTGAAGCAGGAGCACCCGTCGCTGCCACCCAACCCGGACATTGCCGCGGCGTTCTTTCGCGCCGGCATGATCGAGGCGTGGGGCCGCGGCATTGAGAAGATCATGGCGGCGTGTCGCGCAGCGAACGTGCCCGACCCGCAGTTCTCGACGGATGGGGTTGGAATTTGGACCGAATTCCGTTTCGCCGCGCCGCCTGCAGGTGCTGTGGGACAAGTCGCAGGTGAAGTCGCGGGACAAGTCGCGGGACAAGTCGCGGGACAAGTCGCGGACGAAGTGCTGCGCCTGTTGGCAGTCCTGGAAGGTGAAATGTCGCGCTCTCTGCTTCAAGAGCGCCTCCGGCTCAAGGGACGAGCGAACTTCGGACGGCGCTACCTCGCACCGGCCTTGGCAAGCGGTCTCATAGAGCTGACCATGCCTCACAAGCCCAACAGCCGCCTGCAGCAGTACCGACTCACTGACGCAGGGCGGGCCGCGCTCGCCGCAGCGAGGAAACCATGATCGCGATCGGGGAAATCGAGAAGAAGACCCAGCGGCGGGTGGTGAACTTATTTCGCGACGAGCTTGGCTACGAATACCTTGGGAGCCTTAGTGAGGGTCCCAACTCGAACATTATCGAGTGGCAGCTCACGCAGTTTCTATTTGGCTATCAGGGCTACGCCGAGCGCGACGATGGAGACGATCTCATGCGCCGCGCGGTGGCCGAGGTCGTCAAGGTCGCCGGCAATACCGGGCGCAGTCTCTACGATCGCAACAAGGACGTGTACGGGCTCTTGCGCTACGGCGTGAACGTCAAGACCGACGTCGGCGCCCAGACCGAAACCGTATGGCTGATCGACTGGAAGCATCCCGAGCGCAACCGCTTTGCCATCGCGGAGGAGGTCACCGTCAAGGCCGCCGATGCCAAGGCCTTCGGCAAGCGGCCGGACGTGGTGTTGTACGTGAACGGCGTCGCACTCGCGGTGCTGGAGCTCAAGCGCTCGACGGTGTCGGTGGCCGAGGGCGTACGTCAGAACCTCGATAATCAGAAGAAGGAGTTCATCCAGCCCTTCTTCTCGACCATGCAGTACGTGATGGCCGGCAGCGACACCGAGGGCCTGCGCTACGGCACGATTCAAACGTCTGAGAAGTACTACCTGACCTGGAAGGAAGACGGGCCGCACGACGACAGGCAAGTCAACCCCCTCGACCGCGCCCTACGCCAGCTATGCAACAAGGCGCGCTTTCTCGAGCTAATCCACGACTTCGTAGTGTTCGACGCGGGATACAAGAAGCTGTGCCGACACAACCAGTACTTCGGCATCAAAGCGGCCCAGGACTTCGTGAAGCGGCGCGAGGGCGGCATCCTGTGGCACACCCAGGGGTCGGGCAAGAGCCTGATCATGGTGTGGTTCGCCAAGTGGATCCGCGAAAACGTGGACGACGCGCGCGTCTTGATCATTACCGATCGCACCGAGCTCGACGACCAGATCGAGAAGGTGTTCAAGGGTGTGTCGGAACAAATTCATCGCACGAAGTCGGGCGCCGATTTGATCGCTCGGCTCAACGTCGCCACGCCGTGGCTGATTTGCTCGCTGATTCACAAGTTCGGCGGCAAAGAAGATGGCGAGGCCGTGGGCGACATCGCCAACTTCATTGACGACCTGAAGAAGGCGCTGCCCAAGGACTGGAAGCCCAAGGGGAACTTATACGTGTTCGTCGACGAGTGTCACCGCACGCAGTCGGGCGATTTGCACGAGGCCATGAAGGCGATCTTACCTGGGGTGATCTTCATCGGCTTCACGGGCACCCCGCTGCTCAAAGCCGACAAGAAGAAGAGCATCGAGATCGTTGGTCGCTATATTCATACCTATAAGTTCGACGAAGCGGTGGCAGACGGAGTGGTGCTCGACCTGCGCTATGAGGCGCGCGACATCGACCAGAGCATCACCTCGCAAAAGAAGATCGATCTGTGGTTCGATGCCAAGACCAAGGGTTTAACCCCGCTTGCACAGGCGCAGCTCAAAGCGCGCTGGGGTACCATGCAAAAGGTACTGTCGAGCCAGTCGCGCTTGCAGAAAATCGCCGCCGACATCTTGCTCGATATGGAAATGCGAGACCGGCTCAAGAGTGGCCGCGGCAACGCCATGCTCGTGGCGGGCAGTATCTACGAGGCCTGCAAGTTCTACGACTTGTTCTCGAAGACCTTACTGGGTGGTAAGTGCGCCATCGTCACCTCGTACACGCCGAAAGCCGCCGACATCAAGGGCGAAGAGAGCGGCGAGGGCGCCACCGACACGCTCGAGAAATACAACATCTACCGTCAGATGCTGGCCGACCACTTCGACCTGCCCCCCGAAGAAGCCGTCAAAAAGGTCGAGCTGTTCGAGAAGGAAGTGAAGAACAAGTTCATCGACGAACCGGGACAGATGAAGCTCCTGATCGTCGTGGACAAGCTGCTCACCGGCTTCGACGCGCCTCCCGCGACCTATCTCTACATCGACAAGCAGATGCGCGACCACGGCCTGTTCCAGGCCATCTGCCGCGTGAACCGTCTCGACGGCGATGACAAGGAGTTCGGCTATGTTCGCTGCCGACCCCAGCCAGACGCCGAATCGCGTCGAGCGCTTTCTGCAGTACGCGGACGTGGAGTCGTATCGGCACTGGCTCGAACAGCAGAAGCGAAGAAAAGCCGGCCAACCGGAGGAAGTAGTCGCGCGGCGGGATGCACTGACTTCCGCTGAAGCCTCGCGCTTGCAGGCGATGGTGCCCGAATGGCAAGACCTGTACGGGAATGGGCAAAAGAAACCAGCCGACATCACGAGGCTAAAGAGCTGGCACTATCCGGCCGGCATCAAGTCCATGCTCGGGCCGCTCGAACCGAATGATGAGGCTTTCTTTCGCTACAAGATCTACTCGCATAGTGCGCATCTGACGCCCTTGGCAGCGCGACTGAACGGTGCGCGCACGCTTGCCGGCTTCTCGCATGAGGAGGCCGAACGAGCGATCCGACTTGCGCTGCACGAGTTCGTGAAGCTCTTTATCGAAATGGGGGAGTATTTCGGGTCGGAGGAGCTGGTCGGGGTTCTGCTGCGAAGCGAGGTCGAGGATATTTCGCGCGGGATTGGTACGTAGCGCTCCCACAGCGGGGAGCACCCGCTTTGAGCAACCTGCGAACCGCTGGCGCCACCGGCACAAGCTCCCGACTCGCAGTGATCCCCAGGTGAACTGCGTGCAGATTATCGGCCCTTTCGAGCCTGCGAAGCTACGAACACTTCAAACTGCACCGAGGGTATGCCGCCCGCAGTGAGCGCCCCCGCAACTAAGGTTGGATACACGCCCTCTCTGGTAAACCGGAGGGGGCGTTTCCGCGTGGAGCAGCACGCCCTCGGCACGGATGGACGACCTCAGCGTCTAGCGTCCCTCGGGGTGGGGTGTGCATTTGTGCATTCGATGCGGTTGACGACCTCTCCAACCCCGGGCTCGGTGCCCTGCTCGCGAAAGCCGCTCCGCGCACATGGCCGCCATTTTTTCGGGCGCGCGGAACGGGAACCGGCAAGAGTAATATACTATGAGTGCGTGAAACGACGGATTATGTCTCTGTATGCGTGGAAAATATACGTTGAGATATGGTTTGAGCGGTGGTAAAGACGTAATTAGTCTGAAACAGCAGTCGAAATATACCGAGCGCCTTCCCGCAGGCCTGAGCACGCAAGAACGTGCTTTCATTGATTATTTCGTTGCTTCAGAGAAGGCAACGATCACGACTGCTGACGCTCGCGAGGTGCAGCCGCTCTCCCAAGCTCACGCGAACAAGGTGCTCTCCCGGCTCGCTGCCAAGGGATGGCTGGTACGCGTAGGGAGGGGCGTGTACTCGGTGATTCGTTTGGGCACGCCGACCCCGGAAGCGTCGATTGAAGACCCGCTGGCACTCGCGATGTCGTTGTTCTCACCCTGCTACATCTCCGGGTGGACTGCTGCGGAGCACTGGGATCTGACAGAGCAGATCTTCAACTCCGTCGTCATCGTGACGACGAAACCGCAGCGCTCACGCGAGCGGACCGTCGCGGGTATCCGCTTCGTGTGCCGCGTGACGGATAGCGAAAAGATGTTTGGGGCAGCGCGCGTTTGGTCCGGGAGCCGCCGGGTAGACATGGCGGACCCCCATCGTCTGGTCATCGACATTCTCGCCGCGCCTGAGTTGGGCGGCGGCGGGCGTCACACGCTGGACGTGGTTCGAGCGTACTTCAAGAGCAAGCACTGTGATCCCGACACGCTGTTCGGCTATGCGGAGCGATACGGTAAGGGCGTTGTGTTCAAGCGCCTTGGTTTCTGCGCGGAGCAATTCGCCAAGGTTCCACCCGAGTGGCTCGAACGCTGCCGTGCGCGCGTTAGCGCTGGCGTCAGTTTGCTCGACCCAGGTGGTCCCAAGCGCGGCAAGATTGTGAGCCGCTGGGGGCTGCGCATCAACATGCCCGTGGGGGACGAATGATTCCGAAAGCCATCATTCTCGCCGTCGCGAAGGAAGAGTCGCTCCGGGACACCACGATCGAGAAGGACTACGTGCTTGGCTGGATGCTGCACGGCATTGCGCAACATCCACGATTGTCGCGTTGGGTCTTTAAGGGCGGCACATGCCTTAAGAAGTGCTTCTTCGAGACCTATCGGTTTTCGGAAGACCTCGACTTCACAGTCCAGGCGGCAGATCCCGTCGACGCGAGCACCATCGAGGTCGCGCTCCGGGAAGTGTGCACGTGGGTGACGGACGAGTCGGGCATCGAGTTCCCCGGGGGTCGCGTCGATGTCGAGGAATACACCAACAAGCAGGGCACCACGACTGCGGGTGCAGCACGATGCGACCGTTCGCGAACATCTGACGGAGCGCTTCGCGTGCGCGAAGTGGGTCTCCCTTCAGGACTCTGTCGAGCTCGACGGCTAAGGCGAGCACCTGCTCGGGCGTGGGCAGCATCACCGGCGCCGCCATGTCGGCGCGTGCGCCATCTATCGCGGCGCGGTCGGTGCGGGCTTGTGCCTCGAGGTCGCGAAGTGCGGTTCGGATGTAGTCGGAGTGATCGCCAGGATTCTGTCCGGCTTCTGCGCCCCGTGACTGAGGCAGCATCTGGCCGCGTTTCTTGTACTCTCCGCGCATGCGGCAAACTCGAGTGGCGCCTGGGCGGCGAGGCCAACCCGATGCGGTGAGCGTCGGGGACATGCCATGGCTCGCGCCGCCCCCCGAAACGCCTGTGCCCGAGCACGTCATCGAGTGTCCGGACTGCGGCCTGTTTCAGCATGGCGCAGGCCAAGGTCCGAACGTCATCCTGCGCTGCGTGCGCTGTGCCGCGGTGCTGCGGCGAGGGGCGAGCGGAGGAGCCACGCTGGGCATCGTCTGCACCGGCATTGCGGCCCTGCTCCTGGCGCTCGCGCTGCGGGAGCCACTCTTCGAGATGCGCCTCGCGGGCAGATTCGCCACAGCGGGCTTGATCACGGGTCCGCGTGTGCTCAGCGAGCGCGGCCTGAGCGAGGTCGCCTTGGTGGTCGCGCTCTCGCTGTTCGTGCTGCCGGCGCTGCACCTCACGACCCTCGTGCTCGGCTTCGTATCTGCGCGTCGGACTCTTCCCGCAAGGGTGCTGCTGCGCGTGCTCGACATGCGGCACTTTCTGCGGCGCTGGTCGATGATCGAGGTGTTCTTGCTGGGCGCATTCGTCGCCTACGTCCGGCTGCGCGCCTGGACCAACGTATCCATCGGGGATGCCGTGCCCGCGCTGATCGGCGTGATGTGCGCCACCATCGCAGCGGAGGCGTCGTTCGACTACGACTCGCTCTGGGATCGGCTACCCGTGCGCACGAGAGCTCGCTCCCCAGCAGCTCGCTGGATCGGCTGCCCACGTTGTCAGCTCGTGAATCACGCGTGCGAGGGTGAAGACTGCGCACGCTGCCGTCGGCGCCTGCAGGCTCGCAAGCCGCGCAGCCTGGTCCACACGACCGCCCTCTGCCTAGGGGCCGTGCTGCTCAGCTTCCCCGCCAACGTGCTGCCGGTGCTCGATGTGACGCAGTTCGGGCGACGCAACATTGACACGATCCTCAGCGGCGTGGTCGAGCTGACCGAGCATCACTTGTGGGGCTTGGCGATCGTGATCTTCGTGGCCAGCATCATCATCCCCGTGGTCAAGCTGCTCGGCCTCGCCGTGATGGTGTGGATGACGCACCAGAAGAGCGCAGCCTATCTGCGCGGGCGGGCCCGCCTCTTTCGCTTCGTCCACGGCATCGGACGCTGGTCGATGGTAGACGTGTACGCGGTGACCGTGCTCGTCTCACTCGTTCACATGGGCATCCTCGCCGCGATCCTGCCAGGCCTCGGGGCGGCGGCATTCTGCGCGGTGGTGGTGGTTACGATGCTGGCGACCGAGTCGTTCGATCCGAGGCTCATGTGGGACGCAGCGGGCCTCAACAGCCCTTCAGTAAGGGAAGGTGCACGGTGAGCATCGAGCGGCCAACGGGGGACGAGAGAAAGAGTGCGAGCGCCCCAGCACCGGAGGAGCCTCCGCCTGGCGCAAGTGGCGCAAGTGACGCAAGTGGCGCAAGTGGCGCAGATGATGGGCTGCCGAGTGCACGCGTCACGCGTCGCTTCTCTCTCTCGCCGATCTGGATCGTGCCCATCGCGGCGGCGGCCCTGGTCGCCTACCTTGGCTACACCACAATTACGTCGCACGGGCCGACCATCACCGTCACCTTCGAGACGGCCGCGGGGTTACGAGAAGAGCAGACTCAGGTTTTCCACAAGTCGGTCTCCCTGGGCATCGTGGAGAGCATCGAGCTGAGCGAACGCGCCGATCATGTGCTCGTACGTATCCGCATGGACGCGCGCGCCGAGTCCATGCTCACCAAGCAGACTCAGTTCTGGGTGGTGCGCCCGCGCTTTGCTGGCGGTGCCATCGCTGCCCTGCAGACGGGCCTCGAGACGCTCGTCTCCGGCGCCTACATCGAGCTCGACCCGGGACCGTCGCATGAGGGCGAGACTGTCACCTGGTACGAGGGCCTCGAGCAGCCACCCGCCGTGCGCTCCGGCGAGCCCGGCACGGTGTTTATCCTCATGGCCGACGTCCTCGGCTCCGTCGATCCGGGGACGCCCATCATGCATCGTCACGTGACCGTGGGAGAGGTCCTCGACTACCAGCTGGACGACGAGACCGGCGCGGTCTCCATCCGCGCTTTCGTGCGTAAGCCCCACGACAGTCTCGTGCACGAACAGACTCACTTCTGGAACGCGTCTGGTCTGAAGATCGGCATGGGTGCCGAAGGGCTGAGCGTCCAGGTCGAGTCGCTGCGCAGCGTGTTCTCTGGCGGCATCGCTTTTGGCACCGCCCAAGGCCAGCGCAAAAGCCCGCGCGCCCGGCCTGGCGCCACCTTCGCGCTGCTCGAGAACGAAGCAGTCGCGGAAATTCAGATGAATGGGCGCACCGTGCCGTATGTCACCTACTTCCGCGAATCGATCCAGGGACTGGCCAAGGGCTCGCCCGTGCAGCTACACGGCGTCCAGCTCGGCAACGTCACCACGCTGAAGCTCGTGCTCGACCCGCGCGCCAAGGCCGATGCGGGCCTGATCGCCCGCGTCGAATTCGTGCTCGAGCCTGAGCGCGCCCTCACCGATGCTACCCAGAGCAGCTTGTCGCACGAGGCGCTGCGCGCACAGGTCCCCAAAGGCCTGCGCGTCGTGCTCGAGACCACCAACTACCTTACTGGTCAGAAAGTTCTCGCCCTCACGTACGTGCCAGACAAGCAGACGGAAGACCTGACGGAAGAAAACGGCTCGCTCGTTCTGCCCAGCCACACGCGCGGCCTCGGCTCCTTGACCGACGCACTCAGCGAAGTGGCCACGCGCCTGAACAGGATCCCCTACGAAGAGATCGGCGCGAATCTCAACAAGACACTGCGCAGCGCCGACCAGACCCTCGGCGGCCCCGAGCTGAAGCGCGCGCTCGTGGAGCTGGCCAGCACCCTCGAAGAAGTGCGCGGTCTGGCGAGCGAGGCCCGTGAGGGCTTCAAGCCCGCCTTCGATCGCCTGCCGCAGATCGCTGAGAACGTCGACCGCGCCGTCAACAACGCCAACGCCGCGATCACCACCTTGGGCGGCGCCGACGGGGACTTCCAGCGCGGCGCACAACGTCTGATGACCCAGGTGTCGGACATGGCGCGCAGCATCCGCCTGCTCGCCGACTTCCTGCAGCAAAAGCCCGAAGTCCTGATCCGCGGTCGCGTACCCGAGGAAAAGAAATGAAGCGCAGCACGTTCGGTCTGCTGTTCGCGTGCGCTGGGGTGGCCTGCGCTCGCTCTCCCGATCCGCGTCTGTACACGCTGCCTGTCACAGCGGGCGCGCGGGTGAGTGATGCTCCCGCCATCATCGAGCTCATGCGTCCCTCGATAGCTGGCTACCTCGATCGCCCCGGGATCGTCCGTGAGATCACGGAACAGCGCCTCGAAGCGAGCGAGAAAGACCGCTGGGCCGAGCCGCTAGCAGAGATGGTAAGTCGCGTGCTGGCACAAGACTTGGCCGCAAGACTGCCGAACACTCAGGTTTTTACCGAAGTGGGTACAGTCAGAGCGCTGCCTGGCGCCAGAGTGCAGGTCGACCTGGTGCGCTTCCAACGCGCTGGCGACGAGGTGATACTTGTGGCGTCCGTGGGCATCGCGCGTGGCGATGCAGGCAGCGGCGCGGTCATCGAGCGCGTGGAGCTGCGTGCCGCGGCAGACGGCGATACGTCGGCGGTCGTGGCGGCGATGGGCAAGTTGTTGGGCGAGCTCGCGGACAGAGTCGCTGCGCGGCTCGGAGCGCGCTCGGCAGGCGCAGAATGAGGCGACGCGGGTGATAGCCTGCGTTTAGCACTCACGCGCATCGGTATACCCTTTTGGCGGGAGGCGCGAGCGTGCGGCACACATCGGACCGACCTGCATGCCTGCACGTTATGCGTATTGCTCATGTTACCGTAAGCCATGGACGGCACCGGCATTGGAAACCGGCTGAGCTCAATGCTGGTCTTCGCCTGTTTACTGCTCGCATGCGAGACGCCTAAGCCGGGTCGGGCCGCCTTGGGGCGCGACGCCGGCGAGGTCATGGGCATGCCGGACGCCGCGCTTGCTGAAGATGGCGATGCATCGGTTGGAGCAGGCGATGGGGGGCCGGATAGGACTTCGCCCGACAGTGGCTCACAGGAAGAAGCAGGCGTGCACGATGAGTGCGGAACGCTTTCGAGCACGGGGCGCTGTTTGGACAGCGTGACCGTCGAGCTTTGTATTGCGCCGAGCGGCGGCAACTTGACGCCGCAGCGTGCGAGTTATGCGTGCGCGCCGGGCGAAGTATGTCGCGAGTCGAACGGGGTCACAGGCTGCATGCTGGCGAGCGATTGTGCGAGCGGTGCAACTGAATGCTCAGACTCGAGCACGCTCAGAACGTGCCACGCCGGTACTTGGCAAAGCGAAGCTTGCGCGCAGGGCTGTCGCACGACCGCGCTCGGTCAGAGCTGTGCGCCACAGACTGCGATGACGCTCTTCGGTGGCTCACTTAGCTATGAAGCGCGCTTGCCAACGGCAGACTACACGAACTGGGAAAGCGCGAAAGTGAAGTTGCCTGCGCGACGCGTGCTCGCGGTGAGTTACGACGATGACGTGATCGTTGATGCGGTGTACTTGGATGATGACGGCGCGTTCAATCTGCTCGTGCCACAGGCGAGCAGTGCCAACGATCTCGTCGCGTTCGCGCTGATCGGTGCGGACGCGCTCGGTAACTTACTGTATGCGGTCGCCGATCCCGGCTTTTTGCCGGCGCAGCTCGCACGCTCAGCGTTTGATGCGCCGCCCGATCCAAGTATTTGGATCTGGAGTTATGCGCTTCAGGATCTGACGGAGGGGGCGGCGCTGCTCGTTCCCGAGGATGCAGGTTCGGGGGCACTGCGCTTATTCGATACGCTTGCCGAGAGCTACGCATTGACCAACCAGCATTTTCAGCCGCAGGTTGCACCGACGGTGCTGGTATGGCTGGGCATGGGCACCCGCTGGGACTGCGGGGCGTGCACTGCGCTGTTTCCAACGCAGTTGGCTGGCACGACGTTTCAGCACCAGGTGTGGCTCGATGGTGGAAGTGACCAGGGATATTGGTCCGACGCCGTAACCGCGCACGAGCTGGGGCACGTTTACATGAATGCTTATGGTTACCCTCACGCGGAGGGTGGGCCGCACTTTGTCGGGCTGCCCACGCACCCCGGTCAGGCGTGGAGTGAGGGGTGGGCTACCTTCTTCAGCGGCATGCAGCGCGGCTCGACGCGCTATTACGACAAACAGGATGGTGCATTCTTTTGGTTTGAGGTCTCAAGTCGCATGTACGGCATTCAAGGCAGCGATTGGATGCGGCCTAGGGCCGCGACGGGTCTGCTGCAATACATCGACGAGAACGAGGTTGCAGCGCTCTTGCACGGGATCTATCAAACGATTGGTCAGGCGCCGATCCTTGATGCGATCGGAAGCTCGCGCATGACGGTGCCGCCGTTTGAGCGCGGCTACACCCGGCGCGTGTGGAACGATCCTGAGTATCCTGAGGTTTACGTGCGCACCGACGAGCCGCTGCCCTATCACGCTGACTTCTTCGATGCTTTGCGCTGTAGCGGTGCGATAAGCCCTGTCGTGCTCGATGCGGTCACGGAGCCCGCTTTATATTATCCTTACCCCAGCGCGAGCCCGCTATGCCGCTGACGCCGCGTCACCGTGAGTGTCTCCGCTGCTTGGAAGCGGCCTGCCGTGCGTCCGTGCGTTGGCTGAGCTTGAGGCGGCTTGCGATGATCGTTGTGCTTACGTCGATCGGCTGCGGTGCCACAGATGCGCAAGGCGAGCGCCCAGACCATACCCTCGTGACAGCTGCCGTGCCCGACCGGTCCATTGCGGCGACTCTCGCGAACAAGGGCGGTCCGCTCTTCTCAAGCTTCGATGCGCTCGGGGAGCCGGTGCTAGGCGCGCTTTTGACGCTGCGGGCCCTGGTCGACCAACGCACCAAACTCAAGGCGAGGGTCCATGTGACATTGGTTTTGCCAGCGGGGGTCGCACTGGTGGAGGGAGTTCAAGAACAGTGGCTTGAACCGTCAGGCCAAGCTGTGGCGCGTGAGTTGATATTTGTGGTGCGGATCGATGTGCCACCCACTGAAGACGCCATGCTCCTGGTCGACGTGCGTGCGGACGGGTTCGGCTATCATGCTGAGCATCCGTACCGGTTTGGTCGCCAGAATTCGCTGCCACTAGCTCCTCCGCGCACTGGACGCGAGCTTAGGGTAGGGGCGAAGCGGCTCGGACGAAGCATCCCACTGCTTCCTAAGTACAGGTCCCCAGAAGTAGGTGATCACTAGGGCTGCCAGGACGTTTTCTCCACGTGGGCGTGAGCGTTGTCCTGGTCGTGAGCCTTGACGGCGACGGCGACGGCGACGGGAGCAACTTCGGTCGGCCTTGGCCGA